>JAXJTT010000001.1:0-1693 GCA_036309445.1 Ruminococcus sp.
GATTGTACCAGATACTGTACCACCAGCAACTGTAAATGTGTTACCTGTGATTGTATCAATATATGTACCGTCAGCCATACCTGTATCAGCAACGCTTACTGTACCTGTTGTGCCTGAGCAGTTAACAAGAACGATACCTGATGTACCTCTTGTTACAAAAGCAACTGTGCCTGATGAACCAACCTTATCAGCCTGACCAACAAAGTTGTTGTGGAACTTGTTGATTTCGCTAACAGCAAGGCTCTTCCAGCTTGTGTTGCCAGCAGCCTCACCCATAAATGCATCGCCTGGACGAGCAAAGAAGAGTGATGTAGCATCGCTCTGAGCAGCAACTAAAGCCCAAGTTTTGATGATGTTTTCATCAGTAATAGCGCTTGTTTCGCCTGACATATATGTATCGTGTGATTCAGCCCAGAGAACTGAGTTTTTAGAATCAGCACCAATGCTGTTTAAGTTAGATGTTCTTGCAGCTGTACCAGCGTTACCACCTTTAACAGCTTTAAGAGTGTTGTTACCTGTTGCGTTATCAGTTACATTGATATAAGGTGTGTAACCTGAAATGCTTCTGCCTGCACCGCAAGTGTTAAGAATTTCGCCGTAGTAGTAAGGTGTAACACCGTACTTTTCCTGAGCGTAAGCTGTAGCAGCACTTGTGATGTTTGGCCAGTAATCAGATGCATAAGTACCGTCTTTTGGAGTTTCGATATGTTTAGCAGCATCAAAACGGAAGCCGTCTACACCGCAATCGATACATTCTTTAAGTAAGCCGATTACTTTGTTCTGAATTAACTCACTGCCTGTGTTAAGGTCAGGACAGTTAGAAAGGTAACCCTGAACAACCGCTCTGATAGAAGAGTCAGCAGCTAAGCCTTTGTAAGAATGTAAAGAAACATCTGTGTTGTTGTAAATTTCTGGCTCTGTATCTGCGATCTCATCAAATAATACACCTGTATTAGCTGTATCCATATCATCTTCCATATTATTAGCAAGATGGTTAGAAACGATATCGCAAATAATTTTTACGCCGTACTTATCTGCTTCTGCACAAAGAGCCTTGAGCTCGTCTTTAGTACCAAGCCATGTATCTGTTGCAATTGCAAAGTTAAGTGGCTGATAGAGCTTTGGCCACTGGTCAGCTACTTTAAACCAATCGCCGTAGTCCTTTGGCTGTTGTACAGGAGATGTCTGTACTGTTGTGTAACCTGCTGCAGCAATTGCAGGAAGGTTTTCTTTGATAGTATTATAAGACCAGTTGAAAGCGTGAAGAATTACGCCATCTTGAACATTACTCTGAAGATTAGGTGCAGATGTTGATGTGTTAACATCTGTTGTCTGAGCACTTACATTTACTGCAAATACGCAGGACATAATCATACAAAGAGTCAAAATAATACTAACTACTCTGGATGTTGTCTTTTTCATCGTGATTTCCTCCGTTTTAAAAAATTTTCGGTAAACAACTACCATTTCTCGAGCATATTTCGATTAATATAATAATACAAAAAATTTCAATTTTATTCAATTCACTAAATATACAATAAAGGATTTATTTTTTAGGCAATTCTACCAATAAGCTTTTGGGCTTTTTGACAGTTCCAAAAATTCTTTGTTATTTTTATCCAAATATCATAGTAAAAATTTATAAAAAGGGCTTTGCAAACACTTACAAAGCCCTAACTGGAATATTATGCTA
>JAXJTT010000002.1:0-10714 GCA_036309445.1 Ruminococcus sp.
ATTCTCCTTAAAGATGACAAGGGCTATAGTTATATACGTGTAAGTTGTGATGAGTGGCGGAAAATTTCGTACACCCTGCAGAAAAAGGATGATGGTGCAACTTACATCGGACCTTATAAAAGCAGTTACTACGTAAAGAGTGCAGTTGAAGAGGCTAACAAGATTTTTATGCTTCCGACCTGCAACAGAAAATTCCCTCAGGATTTCAGAAAAGGCAGACCATGCCTCAATTTTCATATAAAACTTTGTATGGCACCCTGCACGGGTAAAATAAAGCTTAAGGAATATAACGAAAGCATTGAACAGGCTCTTTCTTTTCTCAAAGGCGGTTCGTCGGAGTCTGTAAAGGAGCTTACTGCACAGATGGAAGAAGCGGCTGAAAATTTAGAATTTGAACGTGCCGCAAAAATCCGTGATAAAATAAATGCAGTTAAGAAAATGGGTGAAAAGCAAAAGGTAGTTGCAAATAAAATAGTTGACGGTGATGTTATCGGGAGCTTTACCGATGGCGGTAAAACCTGTTATCAGGTATTCCGCTTTGAAGGTGGCAGACTTTTCGACCGTGAAAGCTTTGTTTTTGACAGTGGCGACAGCGACAGCGAAGCAGAGGAATTTTTGCTCCGATATTATACAATAAGAAATGAGATTCCGAAAAATATCGCCATAGATAACGAGTTTGACGGTATGCAGGCTGTTGAGCAGTGGCTCAGCGAAAGAAGAGGAAACAGAGTTTATCTCACCGTACCAAAGCGAGGGGAGCAGGCACAGCTTGTTGCTATGTGCCGTGCAAATGCCGCAGAGGAGCTTGCTCAGCGAAAGGGTGCGACTGTGCGTGAATACAGCGTGCTTGAGGAGTTAAGAGATACACTGGGACTTCAGAAAATCCCCGAATATATTGAAAGCTATGATATTTCAAACCTTGCAGGCACGGAAAATGTTGCCGGTATGATAGTATATAAAAACGGCAAACCGCATAAATCAGCTTACAGAAAGTTTAAAATCAAAGGGTTTGACGGTCAGGACGATTACGCTTCAATGGCTGAGGTTATTTCAAGACGTTTTGATGAATACTATACAAGTAAAGACAACAATGAGGTTGATGAGGGCTTCGGCAGACTTCCTGACCTGATTTTGCTTGATGGTGGTAAAGGTCAGGTGGCGGCTGTCAGAGAAGTGCTTGTTGCAAAAAATATTGATGTTCCTCTTTTTGGTATGGTGAAGGACGATAAGCACCGTACCAGAGCCGTTACGGGTGACGGGGGAGAAATTTCGATAAGTTCAAAAAGAGCGTTGTTTACGTTCCTCAGTAAGATGCAGGACGAGGTTCATCGGTTTGCAATCGGATATCATCACAGCAGAAGAAGCAAAAATACTTTTAAAAGCTCACTCACAGGTATTGATGGTATAGGCGAAAAGCGTGCAAAGGCTATGCTTAAGTTTTTCCAAACAGTGGAAAATATCTCAAAAGCCGACCTTGAAGAGCTGGAAAGCTGTCCTCAGATGACTAAAAACGCTGCTTTGGCAGTGTATAAATATTTTCATCCTGAGAGCAATATGTAGGATATTGAATAAAAATGTTGTAAATTCTGTTATTGTATGGTATAATGATTTAACTAACTAAAGGATTTTGATAATATGAGAGTAATTACAGGAACAGCAAAGGGCAGACGTCTTGAAACCCTTGAGGGTGAAGATGTAAGACCTACTACAGAAAGAATTAAAGAAGCTATCTTTTCAATAATTCAGTTTGACCTGCTCGAAAGAACATTTCTTGATTTGTTTTCAGGTTCAGGTCAGATGGGTATTGAGGCTATAAGCCGTGGAGCGAAAGAAGCGTATATGGTTGATAACTCACGCAAATCAGTGGAGATTATCAAGAAAAACGTGAAAAGTGTGAAATTTGAAAAAGAAGCAAAGGTTTTTGCGATGGATTTTCACAGCTTTCTTGCGATGAATACTGTTGATTTTGACATTGCTTTTGTTGACCCTCCATACAAGACAGGTCTTTTGCAGGAGGCGTTGGAGCTTGTTGCAGAGAATATGAAGGATACAGGTGTTATCATCGCAGAAAATCCTCTTGATGAACAAATTTCTGCACAATACGGTGATTTCCTACTTGACAGAGAATATCGCTATGGTAAAATAAAAATAAGCACATTCAGACATAAGGACTTTTTGTGATGGAAAAAACTGTTATTTGTCCGGGTAGTTTTGACCCCGTGACACTGGGACATATTGATATTATCAAACGTGCGGCAAGTATGTTTGATCACGTAATAGTCGGGGTTTTTACAAACCCTTCCAAGAAACCTGTTTTTTCTGCTGAGGAAAGAATCGAATTTCTCACAGAGGCAACACAGGGGATAGATAATGTTGAAATTGTCAGCTATTGCGGTTTGCTTGCTCAGTATTGCAAAGAGCGTGGTGTTGATGCAATTGTAAAGGGCTTGCGTGCGGTGACTGACTTTGAATATGAATTTCAACAGGCTATTACCAACAAAAAGCTCAATCCTGAGCTTGAAACAATCTTTTTCACCGCCGACTCAGACTCGATGTACTTAAGCTCAAGTATGGTCAGGGAAGTTGCTTCAATGGGCGGAGATATTAGCAATTTTGTGCCTGCCTGTATTCACGACAGAATTGTTGACAGGCTTAATTCAGTTACAAAATAAAGAAGGAAATTCAAAGGAGATAGAAAAATGAAAGTTGATGATTTAATTTTAGATCTCAGAGATTTACTTAATGCCGCTAAGGCTGTGCCTTTTTCAGGCGGTAAGGTAATGGTAGACAGCGACGATATCTATAATATTCTCGATCAGATTGAAGATGCTATGCCATCAGAAATCCGTCAGGCTAAGAATGTAGTAGCTGACAGAAAATCAATCCTTGCAGAAGCTAAGCGTGAGGGCGAAAGCATTATCAGAAGTGCTGAGGAGCGTAAGAAGGCTATTCTTAATCAGAATGAGCTTGTTCGTGAAGCACAGATAAAGGCTAAGGAAATCGTTGAGGACGCAAAGGTTAAGTCTAAGGAAATCCGTACAGCTGCTAATGTTTACGCTGACAGTGTTTTAAAGACAGCAGAAGAAACAATGACAGCTCAGCTTGACGCTGTGAAGAAAACAAGAACAAAGCTTGTTGAGTCACAGAAGAAGCAGAAGGACGAATAATTCTTCTTATTGGTACATTAATAAAAAATCAGGAGCAGTTTTTATGACTGCTCCTTTTCTTTTGCGGTTATGTTTTGTTGCGTTGTTTGAAGTACATCACTACACCCAACAGGGCAACAAGTATTTCAGTAATAGGATATGCAAGCCATATTCCTGTCATCTGCCAGATTGCGGCAAGAAGAAATGTAAGCGGAATAATAAGCACAAGTCCCCTGAGTACAGAGAGTATCTGAGCAGGCAGGGCTTTTTCTATTGAGGTGAAAAATACTGTTATGAGGGTGTTTAATCCCGAAAAAGCAATTGATATAAAATAAAGCTTTAAGCCCACAACTGCAATACTTTGCAGTACAGGGTCATTTTCACTGTTGAAAACGGTTGTTATGGGGTCTGCATATATAAACAGTATAAGATAGAAAATTGCTGACAAAACGAGGGTGGTAATTACCGAGTAGCTGAATATCGTGCGTACATTTTTCGGGTTTCCTGTTCCGTGATAACGGCTTAGAAGCGGCTGAACCCCTTGTGATATACCTGTAAATACTGCAGTTACAACAAAAGCGATGTTTGCAACCACGCCATATGCGGCAACTCCTGTATTGCCCTCAAGTGTAAGTATGAGAGAATTGAAAACAATCATAACTATTCCTGCAGAAACCTGTGCAAGAAAAGACGGAGCACCAAGAGAAACCTCGTTCCCTATAAGAGGAAAGTCAGGCTTTGATATTTTGAAATGAAAAGTATTCTTTTTCATTATCCAATGCGGCAACATAAGAACGATACTTATTATCGGTGAAAGTCCCGTAGCCAGAATTGCACCGAAAATTCCCATATCCATCGGAAAAATGAATATATAGTCAAGCAGAATATTCATAAAGCTTCCTGTCAGCATTGCAATCATCGGTAGTTGCGGGCTTGAGTCATTACGCACAAAGCACAGCAGAATTTCATTCATAATAAATGCCGGAGAAAACAAAAGCAGCCATTTCAGATATATGCTTGTCATTTCAAGCACTCTGCCTTCTGCACCTAAAAATGCGGCAAGCTGTTCAGAAAAGAAAATTCCCAGAAGCATAAAAACAACGGAAAATACAGCAGCGGTATAAACTGTGTTTGTGTAAATATGGTCTGCATTTTGCCCTCTGCTTTTGGCAACAGAAAACTTTGTTGCACCGCCCATACCGAGCATAATTCCTGTGCCGTGAGTGAAGTTAAAAGCAGGCAGAGCAAGATTGAGTGCGGTAAGACCGTCTGTGCCCATACCTTTTGCAATAAAAAATGTATCTGCAAGAATATAGCAGGAAACTCCGAGAATTCCCAGAACACTCAGCGTAGAGTATCGGAAAAACTCTTTGAAAAGAACTGGATTTTTCATAATGTAACCTCTCCTGAAAAAAACAAAAAGCCAGCAAATCTCATCTTCAAAGGCCTAACGATGAGAATTCCTGACATAAATAGTCTTTACCCGGCGGCAAAGTGGTATTCATATTTTGGTTGATTATATATTTTTGTCAAGTTAGAGATAAATTAACTTTTGGGCTTTATAGATAGGTTAATTTTTAACTTACGAAAGTGTTTTCAATAAATTGAAAATTCTGTATAACAAAAATATTGCTTAGATGATTATAACATTACTCATACAGATTTTCAAGATATATATGAAAAAATAGAGTTATCTTCAAAACGAGAGATAACTCTATTTTTAGCAGTGAACTTACTAAAATTATGCGGACTAATCCTGTCTTAATTTAGACGTTTCTGTTTTTATGCGTTTTTTAAAAAATTTTCTTAAAATATAAAAGACTAATATTCCTATAGAAATGAATTGTGAAGTCGATATGCCACACACTAATCCACGTACAGCATCGCCTCTGAAAAATTCTATTACAAATCTAAAAACGGCATAAGAAATTAAATATGCTTTTAAATAATCTATTTTATCTGTTTTCTTTTCTAAAATTAGTATTACTATAAAAAGCGACATTTCAAAAATAACTTCTATTATCTGTGTAGGAATGCGGTTTAAAGTTAAAATATTAAAAACATTAATTGGATGTTGTAATTCTAATCCATAACAACAACCAGCCATGAAACATCCCATTCTACCAAAAGCATGAAAAAGTGGTATGGCTGGTGTAATCATACTATAGATTATTTTTACATCTAAATTATTTTTTTTACAAAATAACTTACATCCATATAATACTCCAAACAATCCACCGTAAAAGACAAAACCTCCACATATTGAATTGGATAAAATATTAAAAATAGAAAAATTATTTATTATCCAAGGAATCCTAGAAATAAAATAAACTATTCTACTTCCTAAAAATCCAAATAATATACATAGTGTTAACATTTTTAAGAAAGCAATGAATGTCAAGTTGAATCTTTCAATCCTAAAGAATATAAAAATTACGGCAACAAAAAGACCTAAAAAAGCCATTGCAGCATATGATGGTAAAATTATGTGTATTTGTGGGCACAATTTAACTATCCCTACCTATTCCTATTAATTGGTTTATATAATCAAATAGGGCTTCCCAAATACCATAGGAGTTTTCACAAGTGAATTCTCCATCCATGCAACCTATTGTTTTTTCTTCTATATTGTTATGACTTATAGAACCAATAACAATACCACAATTTTCACAATTTCCGCACGAATTGCAACTATCAACAAAACAAGCATTATAACATCCAGACTCTCCGGTACAGTTGAGAGTGGTACTGTCACAAGACATAAAGGTAACATCACTAATATTTCCTTTATCTGTTTCAATTTCATAATCTATGTTTCCATATGTGTACGTACATGCATCACAACTATTTGCGTAACAAGAAATTCCACCCAGACAGTATTTTCCGTCTTCAACCTCGCAAGCAAAATCTAAACACGAATTATTACATCCAGAAAGACAAAGAAATGCGAAAAGTACCATGAAAATCATTAATAATATTGATAATTCTTTTGCTTTCATAAATATTCACCTGCTTTTAAGAAAACATATATTTTTGAATAATTTTTAGGATTTCATCTCGTTGCTCATAATACAAAAAACCGCCTATGCTCAAAGTATCAAGCGATGAATTAATTTTTATTTTTATAAAATTCCAAGCACTTGCTTCGGCTGAAATTATGTTAGAATATTTATATGAGAATGATTCCATTTCTTTTAAAACTAACGTGGGGCTGGCAAATAATATTCTCTTATTTGTTAATAAAAGATACCAATTTCGAATAAAACTTAATTTTGTTTGTTGTCTTCTATTTGGATGATCGCATATTGGTGCAACTGCTTCAATGATCTCCCCTTCAAAAAGAAGAGATGCAATCTCCATAAAGTCTTTTTTAGCATACAGCTTACTTACTAATGCTTGTTTATGATTCTTTTCGTATAAGGTGTCTATTTGGTGTTTGAACATTGCTTTATTCATTAAAAAACCTCCTAATTTTGACATTCTGTGAGTGTCATAATTTAGTTTATTATAGCATATAATTTTTTTATTGACAAGCACTGAATGTCAAAAGGGAGATTATTATGTTTTCAAATAAAACATATGATGGATTAAATAATGTTTGTGGCAAGAATATAGCACGATTTCGTTTAGTATTAAAGATTTCACAAAGAGCACTTGCCGATAGAATGCAGTTAGTTGGAATTGATATTGATAAAAATGCTATCCAACGTATTGAATGTGGTAAACGGTTCGTTACGGATATAGAAATTATTGCATTTGCAAAAGTATTTAATATAACTTATGAGGAATTACTAAAAGATTAACTTATTAAAAAATAGAAATCCTCACCTGTAACCTAAAAAGCACAGGTGAGGAATTTTTTGTTCTTAATTATGGCGTATGTGTATCATTTTAATTCTATAAATGCAACATTTGTATTGATATGCAAAAAAAATTGGTGTAAAATATTGTTTAGCAAAATAAACGGGAGAATATGTGAACAATGTTTAAGCTGAAAAGATTTTTAAAGGATTACAAAAAGGAATGTATCATAGGTCCTTTATGTAAGCTTTTTGAAGCCGTGCTTGAGCTGATAGTTCCGCTTGTTATGGCGGATATTATTGATAATGGCATTGGCAACGGTGATAAAGCTTATATAGTGAAAATGGGCTTTGTAATGGCAGGTCTTGCCGTTACAGGTTTTCTGAGTGCATTAGTGTGTCAGTATTTTGCATCAAAGGCTTCTCAGGGTGTCGGCACAAAGCTCAGACGTGAGGTGTTTGCTCATATAAATACACTTTCTCACGCTGAGATTGACAAAATCGGCACACCGTCACTTATCACAAGAATTACAAACGACATAAATCAGGCACAGCAGATGGTTGCAATGAGTATCCGTTTGCTTACCCGAGCACCGTTTATTGTAGTCGGCTCAATTATTGCGGCATTTACAATAAGCCCTGAAATGTCAGTTATATTTATTCTGGCGGCAATACTTATCGGCCTCGTGCTGTTTTTTGTTATGACAAAGAGTATACCCGTATTTAAGCTTATACAGAAAAAGCTTGATAAAATCGGACTTGTATCACGTGAAAATCTTTCGGGCAACCGAGTTATCAGAGCATTTTCAAAGCAGGAAAGCGAAAAAGAGAGAATAGACACTACAACTGAGGATCTGGCAAAAACCTCAATTAGAATCAGCAGACTTTCTGCTCTTTTAAATCCTCTAACTTATGTTATCACAAACTTTGCAATTATTGCAGTAATATGGTTTGGTCAGATTAATGTAAGCTATGGCAACCTTGAAACAGGTGATATTATCGCACTGGTAAGCTATATGAACCAGATTTTGCTTGCGATGATAGTTGTCGCAAACTTGGTGCTTCTTATCACAAAGGGTACAGCAAGTGCGGCAAGAATCAACGAGATTTTAGAAACCGAGCCAAGTGTCAAGGAAAAAACAACACAGAATATCACAGTAAGCAAAGATGAGTCTGTGCCTAAAATTGCTTTTGAAAACGTGACATTCAGCTATGGCGGCGGTGATGACGAGCTTGTTGATATCAGCTTTGAAATAAAAAGAGGTTCAACAGTCGGTATTATCGGCGGTACAGGTTGCGGTAAGTCAACACTTATGAATCTTATTCCGAGATTTTATGATGCCACAAAGGGCAGAGTGCTTGTTGATGGCGAAGATGTGCGTGAATATCCGTTCAAGCAGTTGAGAACACAGTTTGGCATTGTGCCACAGCGTTCAGTTTTATTTGCGGGTACAATCCGTGAAAATATGAAGTGGCAGAATAAAAATCTGACAGATGACGAAATAATAACTGCACTCAAAACTGCTCAGGCTTATGAGTTTGTGTCTAAGCTTGAAAAAGGCATTGACAGTTATGTTGAGCAGGGCGGTAAGAATTTCAGCGGCGGTCAGCGTCAGCGTCTTTGTATTGCAAGAGCAATTGCAGATAAGCCCGAAATCCTTATGCTTGATGACAGTTTTTCGGCTCTTGACTTTGCAACCGATGCAGCATTGCGTAAAGCTTTGAGCGAATACACCCACGAAATGACTGTTATTATCGTAACTCAGAGATGTTCTACAATTATGAATGCTGATCAGATTTTAGTGCTTGATGACGGTGAGCTTGTGGGTGACGGTAAGCATAAAGAGCTTGTCAAAACTTGCGAAACCTACCGTGAAATCTGCCTTTCACAGCTTGGTAAGTCGGAGGTGGAAGTATGAAAAATTCTGTAATTCCAAAGATTTTAAGATACATCAAGCCGTATATCGGTTATCTTGTGCTTGCAATTTTAAGTGCGGTTATCAGTGTGTCACTTACATTATATATACCTGTGCTTACCGGTCAGGCGATTGACGAAATTCTTGACCATACTGTTAAAATTGATGTTGAACGTATTTTTCAGATATTGATATATATGGCTATTGGTATTGCGGGTGTCGCAATTTTTCAATGGACTATGAATTATTTTACAAATATCATCGGCTACAGAACAATGCGTGACCTGCGTCGTGATGTTTTCTGCAAGTTCAATGATGTTCCTCTTTCTTATGTTGATACTCACCCTCACGGTGACCTGATAAGCCGTGTGATCAACGATGTTGAAGCTGTGGGTGATGGTCTTTCTCAGATTTTTCTGCAACTTTTCTCAGGCGTCGTTACTATAGCAGGAACGATGATTTTTATGTTCTTCATTGACTGGCGACTTGCACTTGCGGTTATTATTCTTACTCCGCTTTCGCTTTTTGTAGCTGCGTTTATCGGCAAAATGTGCCACAAACGATTTACAAGACAGCAGGAGTTACAGGGCGAAATTTCTTCTTATGTTGAGGAATATATCGGAAACCAGAGTGTAGTCAAGGCTTTTTCGTATGAAGACAGAGCTTTTGAAGATTTTGAAAAGTACAACAATGAGCTTTGCACGGTAGGCTTTAAGGCTCAGTTTGCCGGAGCTTTGGCTAACCCCAGCACACGACTTGTAAACGCCATAGTTTATGCGGCTGTGGGAGCATTCGGTGCGTTGATTGTTATTTCAAATATTATGTCTGTAGGTCAGCTTTCCTGTTTTCTGACTTATGCAAACCAGTACACAAAGCCATTCAACGAAATCACAGGTGTACTTACTCAGTTGCAGACAGCACTTGCAGCGGCAAAGAGAGTTTTTGATGTTCTCGAAGCCGAGGATGAGCCTGCCGATAATGTTAATGCAAAGAAGATTGCTGACTGCAAGGGGAATATTAAGTTTGAAAACGTGAGCTTTTCATATGTAAAGGAAAAGCCACTTATCAGAAATTTCTCACTGGACGTAAAAAGCGGTAATCACGTTGCAATCGTAGGTCCTACAGGTTGCGGCAAAACAACACTTATAAACCTGCTTATGAGATTTTACGACACTAACAGCGGCAAAATTTCGGTTGATGGTGTTGATGTTATGGATATGGAGCGTGACGAGCTTCGTAAGCTCTATGGTATGGTTTTGCAGGATAGCTGGTTGTTTAATGGTACGATTATGGAAAACCTCAAGTATGGCAACAGCGAGGCAACCGATGAACAGGCAATACAGGCGGCAAAGGCTGCTTACGCACATAGCTTTATCAGAAAAATGGAAAAAGGCTATGACACTATGATTTCTGAAGGTGGCGGTAACCTCTCTCAGGGACAGAAACAGCTTCTTTGTATCGCAAGAGCAATGCTTTCAAATCCTACAATGCTCATTCTTGATGAGGCTACTTCGTCAATAGATACCCTCACAGAAATCCGAGTACAAAAAGCTTTTGCGAAAATTATGGAGGGCAGAACAAGTTTTGTTGTTGCTCACAGACTGTCAACTATCAAGGAATGTGACATTATACTTGTAATGAAAGACGGCAACATAATCGAGCAGGGTACGCACGACGAACTCTTGGCTAAAAAAGGCTTCTATACAAAACTTTATGAAAGCCAGTTTGCGAAATAATACTAATACCTGATTAAACACTAGAAAAGCAAAACTAAATGTTGTATAATAAAATTGGTGATGAAAGATGCCTAAGATATATAAAATAAACGCAGAAGAAGTAGAGCAAATAAAAG
>JAXJTT010000003.1:0-2773 GCA_036309445.1 Ruminococcus sp.
GTATCTAAAATATCGTCACGACCGTCACGGATAGGATGGGATAGGATATGAAAAATATACAAATAAAGCAAGAGCTTTTTGTAAAGCTGATACAGTATTTTTACAGCGAAGAAATCGGATATGACAATGAGGAATTATTCGATTTAGAGCGTGAAATCAAATCCGAACTTCAAAAGAAGTTGGATAAGGTTTCAATGCGGAGTTACTACACCGCATACAAAACTGCTCCCACAGAGCAGGAGCGTGAGGAAGCACGCAAGAAATATCTCGATGAAAGAGGTGTGCCTGAGAGCTATCGATGGTAAATTCTCTTTAAGAGATATTTACGGGAATGTGGCACATTCCCGTGTAGGCAATTAAGGAGCGAAAGTGACGGATTGCCGATAGGTGAGAACGAGAAAAATTTTGAGCGTTCTCCACTATTGCAGACGGCTGATTTTTAACATAAAAATATCTGCCGTTTGCGGTGTGTGTAGCCACAAGCAGCACACACTTCGGCGGTAGCCGAACAAGCCCTCTGCAGGAGCGCAAACTACCGTAGGTAGCCGCATTTTTGTTGGCTCGCTGACAAAAGTGCATTTGCGTTACTTTTGACAAAAGTAACAAAACCCAAGTTCGCTATCGCTCACTTGAAAATACAATAAGCGAGGTGAAAAACGATGTTAGAAAGGTCGATTTCCTTTACAAAAGGATCAGGTGTTATAAGCCATAATGCAAGAGATTTTCTCACGGATAATGTTGATAAGGACAGAGTGCAAAATAACATTCAATACTGTCACGGAAAAATCGAAGATGCCTACCAAAATTTGTTTGGTGAAGCATTGGAAAAATACAATGCCAAGCAGACAAGAAAAGACAGAATAGTTGAAAATTATTATGAAAAAATTCGTACCGGGAAACAAGAAAAAACATTCCACGAGGTCATAGTACAGATTGGCGATAAGGACAATATGGGAGCCAAGACAGAGTACGGTCAACTTGCAGGAAAAATTCTTGACGAGTATATGAAAGGCTTTGCAGAAAGAAATCCGTATCTGCATGTATTCTCTGCTCACCTACATATGGATGAAGCATCACCGCATCTGCATATAGATTTTATTCCGTTTACAACAGGCAGCAAGCGTGGACTTGAAACAAGAGTTTCGTTAAAGGCTGCTTTGGAAAAGCAAGGCTTTAAGGGTGGAACGAGAAGCTGTACCGAACTGAATGAATGGTACGAAGCAGAAAAGGTGGCATTATCAAAAATAATGCTTCAGTATGGTGTTAAGTGGGTAGAAAAACATACACACGAAAAGCATAAATCCGTCAGCGAATTTAAGAAGCAGAAACTTATAGAAGAAGTAGAAGCTCTTGAAGAAAAAAAGGAGGATATTGAGCGCAAAATTGCTACATATCAGAGTGCCGAAGATTATTCAGATGCTATGGCAGCAAAAATGACAAGCGGAGAGTATAAAATCCCCGAACCACCCAATTTAATGTCTGCAAAATCATATCACAGCAAGTTTGTTGAACCGCTTATAAAAAAGTTGGTAAATATAATAAAAACACTTGCAAGAAGATGCTATGTAGCAGAGAAAGAAGCGGAGCAGGCAACGAGTAAACTATTAACGATTCATGAGGAAAAAGAAAGGCTTAAATCTGCAAATTGGGATTTGAGAATGGCTAATAGCCAAATGGGAGTTGAGGTCAGAAATTATGAGAAAATCAAAAATTTTCTTGGCATAGATAAGGTCAAGGAAATGCTGAAAATAATCAATGTTCAAAAGCACAAAACTAAACAAAAGAAGCAGTCAGAACCGGAAAGATAAAATATTTTCCCTTAATAACCTGTACGGGAATGTGCCACATTCCCGTGTGGATGGTTAGGGATTTAAAAAATTTAACAGGAGGATTTTACAATGAAAAAATCAATTTTTGAACAAATGGGCGGAACTTACAGACGAGAGGGGGATTACCTGATACCTAACATTTCTGTTTCCGATACAAGGGAATATAACATCGGTAAATATGGAAATCTGCACAGGCAATTTCTCGAAGAAAATTATCCGGTATATTATTCTGTTATGCTTTCATCGGGTAAGTTGTTTGCCCGTCTTGAACGGGTAGAAAGAAAAGCGCAACAAGAGCTTGATAGGCTTATTCCCATACTTGCCAAGCAACAAGGGGTTACAGAAAAATTAAAGGCTGAAAATCAGCTTAAATGGGTGGGCTTGATGAACAATATCAAAGCACAGGTTGAAGAAAAAATCTATGCAGAAATCGTATATGTGAGAGGAGCAATATAATGAAAAAATTTGTTGTGTTTATAGTCTTAATTTCAATGTTTACAAGTACGGGTGTGAAAGCAGCAGAGGTGCCGAGAGAGTCGGCACCCTGCAATGCCACAAATGAAGCAATTACTGTTGTTGAAAATTTTATCGGTGATATTTTAACCGAAGTGCAGAACGGCATGGGATATGCCGATGCGAGAGCGAAATCAAATCGCATATTCTTTACTGCTTGGCTCAACGGTCAGACAAACGGCTATAGTTACGGAGAACTTGTTGCTATAGCCAATAACGCAATATGGCAATATCGGGATATGTACTTACGACCTGATTTTTATGCAAATAATCTTGAAAAAGTCAGAGTTATTATTTCTCCCGTAATTGAAGATTATAAATCCGGCAAAATCACTTATGTAGAAGCAGAATTTAATGAACGAAATAAAATTAATCAATCTGTAAAGCCTGACTTCAATCCTGATGTGGAATATATGAAAGATCCTTTGTCA
>JAXJTT010000004.1:0-2011 GCA_036309445.1 Ruminococcus sp.
GTTAATATGCAAATACACAAAGATAAAAGAAGACACCGAAACACGTTTTTATTTTGTTTTCAATATTGTTAATGCTGTGTTACTTGCACTGGTCGCAATTTTTGTTGCGGTGTGCCTGATTTTTAAGCCGAGTGCAGATGCTTCTGCTTTGGGTGCAGTGACTGCTCTTTATGGGTTGCCGCCGCTTGTTATTATGCAGATAATCGGACTTGTGAGTATTGTTTTCAAGAAAAACAGCGATAAAAGCATTGACAGAATGTTAAGCAATGCTGAGGCGGAAATAGAAAACTTGCTAAAAAATTCAGACAAGATAAATAAAGATAAAACTTAAATTTAATGAGGTGATTTTATGCAGCTGTGGAAGGGTAGATTTAAAAAAGAACTTTCCAAGACAACAAACGATTTCAACAGCTCAATTTCGTTTGACAGCCGTATGTATAGAGAAGATATCGAGGGCAGTATTGCTCATTCAGAGATGCTCGGCAGATGCGGCATCATAAATATGGAAGATGCAAAGGAAATCCAGCAGGGCCTTAAGGGTATTCTTGCAGACATCGAAAGCGGTGCTTTGCAGATTGATATGGAAGCTGAGGATATCCACACATTTATCGAGGGCGAGCTTACAAAGAGAATAGGCGACAACGGCAAGCGTCTTCACACTTCAAGAAGCCGTAACGATCAGGTTGCCCTTGACATCAAGCTTTACCTCAAAAAAGAAGTAGTTAATGTTAAGAATCTTGTAGTTGACCTTATCAAGGTTATTGCAGACAAGGCTGAAAAATACAATTCAACAGTAATGCCGGGTTACACTCATTTGCAGAGAGCTCAGCCGATTACATTCGGTCATCATCTCTTGGCTTATGGCGAAATGCTTCTCAGAGACGTTTCCCGTCTTGAAGACTGCCTCAAGAGAATGGACGAAATGCCACTTGGCTCCTGTGCCCTTGCAGGTACAACATACCCGATTGACAGAACAATAACAAGAGATTTACTCGGCTTTGACAGAATCACAAACAACTCACTCGACGGTGTTTCCGACAGAGATTTCTGCATTGAGTTTGCTTCTGTGCTTTCAATCATTATGGTTCACCTCTCACGTTTTTCAGAGGAAATCATTATGTGGTGCAGCTGGGAGTTCAAGTTCATTGAGCTTGACGATGCTTTCTCAACAGGCTCATCAATTATGCCACAGAAAAAGAACCCTGATATTGCCGAGCTTGTAAGAGGTAAAAGCGGCAGAGTGTTTGGTGACACAATGACACTTCTCACCGTTATGAAGGGTATCGCTCTTGCATACAACAAGGATATGCAGGAAGACAAGGAAGCTATTTTTGATGCGGTTGACACAGTTAAAATGTGCCTCACAGCATTCACACCTATGCTTGATACAATGAGAGTTATCCCAGAGAATATGCGTAAGGCTGCGGCTGGCGGTTTCATCAATGCTACTGACGTTGCCGACTGGCTTACAAAGAACGGTGTTCCGTTCCGTGATGCTTACAAGGCGACAGGCGAGCTTGTTGCAAGATGTATTGAGCTTGGCACAGACCTTGAAAACCTCTCAATGGACGAGTACAAAAAGGTTTGCGATATCTTTAATGAAGATGTTTACAATGCAATTTCACTTGAAAAATGCACAAACGAGCGTACAGCTTTTGGCGGTCCTGCTTCAGAAAACGTAAAGGCACAGGCAAAGCGTGTTGCAGAAATTGCAGAGAATTTATAATTCGGGCAGATAGTCTGAATATTTGAAAAAGTTAAAATCCCGAGAATGTAAACGGGATTTTACAGTAATGAATAATAAGGATTGATAATAATGATAAAAGCAGGTATTGTCGGAGCTACAGGTTATGCAGGTGCAGAGCTTGTAAGACTCCTTACAATGCATCCGGAAGCTGAGATTGCGGCAATCAGCTCAGTTTCTTTTGAGGGCGAAAAGCTCAGCGAGGTTTATCCCTCATATGCGTTTTTAAATGATATGCTATGCGAGAATCAGGACGCAGTTGTGGAA
>JAXJTT010000005.1:0-27182 GCA_036309445.1 Ruminococcus sp.
CTTGAAAATTACAATAGACCTCAAAAGAGGTACAGACCCCGACAAGCTTATGGCAAAGCCGTATCGCTTTACAACACTTGAAGATTCATTCTCCTGTAACTTCAACGTACTTATAGGCGGAGTGCCGATGGTGCTCGGTGTCAAAGCCTTGCTTGAAGAGTGGATAGCTTTCCGTGTTGAGTGCGTCAGAAGAAGAACTTTCTTTGACCGCAACAAAAAAGCTGAAAAGCTCCATTTGCTCCGAGGTCTTGAAGCAATTTTGCTTGATATCGACAAGGCTATAAAGATTGTAAGAGAAACCGACGAAGAAGCCGAGGTAGTGCCAAACCTTATGATAGGCTTTGGTATCGACAAAATTCAGGCTGAATACGTTGCTGAAATCAAGCTCCGTCATTTCAACAGAGAGTATATCTTAAAGCGTACAGACGAAATTGAAGCTTTGGAAAAAGAAATTGCCGAGCTTGACGAAATCTTAAAGAGCAAGACAAGAATCAAGACAATTATCGTCAAGGAGCTTAAGGATATAGCTGATAAATACGGTCAGCCAAGAAAGAGTATCATCATCTACGAGGATAGCGTAAGCTACACCGAAGAAGTTGAAGATGTGCCTGATTATCCTGTAACACTCTTCTTTACAAAGGAAGGTTACTTCAAGAAAATCACAGCACAGTCGCTTAGAATGAGCAACAATCATAAGCTCAAAGACGGTGACGAGATAACACAGACAGTTGAGTTTTCAAACAACGGTGATTTGCTCTTCTTTACCGATAAATCTCAGGTTTATAAGGCTAAGGCGTCTGATTTTGTTGATACAAAGGCAAGCATACTCGGTGACTATGTAGCCGCAAAGCTTGGTATGGATGAGGGCGAAAATGCCGTATATATGGTTGCAACCAAGGATTACAAGGGCCTGCTTATCTTTGCTTTTGAAAACGGTAAGCTTGCAAAGGTTCCTCTTGAATCCTACGTGACCAAGACAAACCGCAAGAAGCTCACAGGTGCATACAGCGACAAATCACCTCTTGCGGGTATGTGTTTTGTCGAGGATGACAGAGAATTTTTACTTACATCTTCATCAGGTAGAATGTTGCTTGTTCACTCAGGTGCGGTAAGCCTCAAGACAACACGCTCAACCCAGGGTGTTGCTGTGCTTAAGCTCAAGAAAGGTCATCGCCTGTTTGAAATCAAAGAATATGAAGAAGGCACATTTGCAAAACCTCAGAGATACAGAACACGTACTTTGCCTGCAATGGGTGCCTTAGCTTCAAATTAAGACTCAACAGATGAACAGCTTTCTTTGATTTGATTTTTCGAAAATTTTAACTAATCTTGAAAAAAATTAAGAAAAATCTTGCAAAACTATTTGTTTTGTGATATGATAACTTAGTTAGTAAACGTATATTGTAATATAGAATAATAATCTTATGAAAGGAACGGATAATAATGGGCGTTTGGAGTATTGTTCTTGGTTCAGTGCTTATCGTTGCTGCTATTGCAATTATTTTTGTAATCATCCTTCAGCAGGGTAACCAGCAGGGCCTCGGTGTTGTAACAGGTGCGGCTGATTCTTATTTCTCAAAGAATAAGGCTCGTTCAATCGATGCTTTTCTTTCTCGCTGGACAAAGGTTTTTGCTGTAGTTTTCGTACTTCTCGTACTTGCACTCAATGTTCTTGCATATTTCCTCGGAAGCAATTTCTAAGGAATATTCAAAATTAAACAAGCATACTTATAGACCGTAGGGGTTTCCCTGCGGTCTATTTTTGTTTTTGGAGTTGTTCAATATGCCTTTATGGGGAATAGCAGTAATGTTTTTCGGAGTTTTTCTCTTTTTTGCCCTGCTTCACTACATAAGCAAAAGCAAGCATCCGTTCAAAAGAAGTCTGCTCTCGCTTTGTCTTGGATTGCTCACACTATTTGCAGTTAATGTAACTTCAGGTTTTACTGGAGTATATCTGCCCGTAAGCCTTCTTTCAATTTGTATAGCGGCTTTTGGTGGTGTGCCGGGGGTAACTCTTATGCTTGGACTTAATTTATTTTTCTGACCTTGAATATTTTTGTATATTCACACATACAAATTAACAAACAACAAAAGAAAGGAAGATGAAAAATGACAAGCCTTAATAACGAGGGACGGTTTATTCTTGCAATCCAGTCCCTTAGTCCGAATCTTTACAAGAGGATATTACCTCTTTTGCCACGTTTCTGTGATACAGCACAGGAGATACGTCTGAGAGTCAATCGTCCGCTTTGCGTAGTCTGTCCCGATGTTACATATTACGTTACCGAAAAAGGCGGACTTACAAGCACCCCCATAGACGGTACAATGCTTGTTGTCAGTCGCACAGATATTACAGACACATTCTATAATATCTGCAATTATTCAGTGTATTCACGGCAAAGTGAAATTTCAAACGGCTTTGTCACAATGCAGGGCGGTCACCGTGCAGGTCTGTGCGGTACAGCTGTTTGCGAGGGTGACAGAATAATAAATGTGCGTGACATTTCTTCAATAAATATCCGCATAGCCAGAGAGCATAAGGAGTGTGCAAGAGGCATTATCAATAGCCTCAAAGGTGATTTTGGCGGTGTGCTTGTTTGCGGAGCACCTTGCAGCGGCAAAACAACAGTCCTCAGAGATATGTCGAGGATTATTTCAACCGAGCATAATCTGCGGGTTTCAATAGTTGACGAAAGGGGAGAGATAGGCGGCACTTCATCAGGTATACTGCAAAACGATATAGGTATGTGTGATGTCTTTGATTTGTACGATAAACCAAAGGCGATAATTCAGGCGATACGCAGTATGTCACCCGATATTATAGTGTGCGATGAAATCGGCACTCAGAAAGATGTTGAGGCAATTGAATATTCAATAAACTCAGGTGTGCAGTTTATTGCAGCAGTTCATGCGGCTGATGCAGACGAATTGAGAAAAAAAGAAAATATCAAAAAAATAATTTCCTGCGGAGGTTTTCGCAAGGTGATTTTCCTCGACAGCAGAAAGTCAGCAGGAAAAGTCAGAGATATTTTTGAGGTCGGTGAGGTTTTTGGCTGTTAAAATAACCGGCTGTATTCTGCTTGTGCTTGCAACAACTCTTACAGGGTTTACAAAAGCTTACAGACTATATCGCAGACGTGATACACTTGTAGCTTTTACAGGCTTTTTAACTGCACTATCCACTAATATACGCTATAATTCTTCGGATATTTTTTGTGTTATTGAGCTATGTAAAGACAGCTTTTCGCAAATTCTTGTAAAATATTTAAGAGAAAGCGAGGGTGCATTTTCTGACAGATGGAAGATAGCAGTAAATAACCTTCCGAAGTCTTGCTCACTCAATAAAAAGGACAAGGATATTATCGGTACGTTCGGAGAAAAATTGGGAGTAACAGATGTTCAGGGACAGATAGAGCATATTGAGCATTATCAGATTCTTGCAGAAACACAGCTTCAAAATGCTGAAAAAGAAATATCGGATAAATCGAAGCTATACAGAACAATGGGTTTTTTCGCAGGCACAGCCGCCGCCCTTGTGCTGATATAGGAGGAAAATATGGACGTTGAGCTTATTTTTAAAATAGCCGCTATCGGCATAATTGTAGCAGTTTTAAGTCAGCTTCTTATACGCAGCGGCAGAGAAGAACAGGCTATGCTTACAACACTGGCAGGTCTGATTGTAGTGCTTACCCTTATAGTAACGCAGATAAGCAGTCTGTTTACCACAATCAAGCAGTTGTTTGGCTTTTAGGAAAATAAAATGAATATTATTTCAATTTGTGTGCTTGCACTTGTAACGGCAATAATAGCAGTAATGATAAAGCAAAAAAACGGTGAAATTGCACTTATGCTCTCAATTTCCTGTGGTGTGATTATACTTGTTTCGCTTTTGTCACAGGTTTCACAGATAATTTCAACGGTAAACTCAATAGTAGCCGTGTCGGATATGAATATTGAGTACATAAAAATCCTGCTTAAGGTGATTGGTGTTTCATTTCTTACAGAGTTTGCAGTGAGTGTCTGCAAGGAGTCAGGTCAGCAGGGGATTGCCTCAAATGTACTGTTGTCGGGGAAAATTATGATAACCGCAATTTCTTTACCTCTTTATTCAGAAATCCTTAATACTGTTTTGTCAATCACAGGTGCAACGTAAAAACGGTGATGATGTGAAAAAAATAATAATTGCACTTTGTGCAACTTTTTTCTTACTCAGTTTGTCAACAATCACGGTAATGGCAACGGATACAAATGAAATTTACGATACTACCGAGCTTTACGAAAGTCTTTCGGACGAAGTAAAAGACAATCTTTCAAAGCTTGGAATATGCGGAGTAGATACAGACTCCCTGCAAAATCTTACTTTTTCTGATGTGACAGATGAAATAATAAACCTTGCAGGAAAAAATCTTGATTCACCCTTGAAAGGGCTTGTGTCAATCACAGCGTTGCTTCTTATCTGTTCACTGCTTTCAACCTACAAAACCACGCTTTCAAGTGATATTTCAGATTCAATAAATATTGCGGCTGTGCTTTGTGTAACCTGCACAGCGGCATTTCCAACGCTGAAAGTAATAGAAAATACAGCAGATGTAATTAATACAGCAACAGATTTTATGCTTGCTTTTATTCCTGTTATTGCTATTGTGATGTCTGTGTCGGGGCATAGTATAAGCGGTGCTTCATATTATTCTGTAATGCTTGCAGCAGGTCAGGGTGTTGCACAGCTTTCATCAAAGGTTGTAGTGCCATTTCTGAATATGTTTTTAGGTATTGCCGTTACAGGCGGAGTATGTCCGGAAGTAAAGCTGTCAGGGATAAATTCCCTGATTTCAAAACTTGTGAAATGGCTTCTCGGTTTTGCTATGGCAGTTTTTACAGCGGTGTTATCGTTTCGGCAGATAATAAGCGTTTCGGCTGACGATGTCTCAACAAGAGCAGTAAGATTTACTTTAAGCTCATTTATCCCCATAGTAGGTTCCGCACTTTCCGAAGCATATAAAACAGTGCAGGGAAGTGTAAATCTGCTCAAATCAGGGCTTGGTGTTTTTGCAATAATGTCCATATCGTTTGTGTTTTTGCCTGTGATTTTGCAATGTGTTTTGTGGATATTTACTCTTACGATAGGCAAAAGTATAGCCGAAGTGCTTGATGTATCAAAAGTGAAAGATTTGCTTGAGGGAATAACCGCTGTAATTTCTACAATGCTTGCAATTGTGCTTTGTATAATGTCGATATACATAATCTCAACAGCA
The DNA here is from genome assembly GCA_036309445.1 of Ruminococcus sp. Lineage (GTDB taxonomy): Bacteria > Bacillota > Clostridia > Oscillospirales > Acutalibacteraceae > Ruminococcoides. The sequence continues at coordinate 5,253 of JAXJTT010000005.1, forward strand.
CTCGTTTTGGTTATGGGCAGAGGTGGAGTATGAACGGTCTTATGACAGCGGCGGCAACGGTCTGTGCATCAGCTTTGATTTGCTCGTTGTTTTCATCTCTGATGCCAAACGGCGGTACTAAAAAAACAGTCGGGATTGTAATTGGCGTGTTTATGGTTTGTTGCCTTATAATTCCGATAAAAACAGCCTTTTCTCAGATTGATATTGAAAAAGAAATAATACAGTTTTCAGAGCAGGAGATTTCAACAGCCGATCAGGCTTATGCAAAAGCAGTGATTTCAGAAACGAAAAAAAGTCTTGAAAAAACACTTGAAGATATTCTTTTGCAAAACGGTGTTAAAATAAACAGTTGTGCAATAATTCTGGCAGAGAGCAGTAACAACGGCATAATTATTCAGGATATATGCATATATATTAACGAAGAATATCTTGCAGGCAGTGATACCATAGCTACGCTGACAAGGGAGAATTTTTCTGTTTCTCCGAGTATAATTGTCGGAAGTCAGTAAGTTGAAAGGTAATGATGTTATGGAAGAAAGAGCCACCCACGGGTTAAAAAAGTTTTTTGAGGGTGAAAAAACAAGGAGAATAATACTAATAATCGGGGTGATCGGAATTGCATTGATTTTTTTGTCCTCGTTTGTTGATCTGGGAAAAAGTGAGTCACCATATGCTCAGGAGGGCTTTTCCGTCACTACATACAGCACACAGATAGAGTCCGATTTGCAGAGCATAATATCACACATTGAGGGAGCAGGAGAAACTCAGGTGCTTCTGACAATGGAAAATTCCGTAGAATATGTATATCTTGATGACAGCACTACAAAAACCAAAGAAATCCAGCCTGTAATCCGAGGTGTGCTGGTAGTGTGTCAGGGAGGTGACGACCCCGTTGTGACTCAGCGGATAACCGAAGCCGTGACCAGAGCATTGGATATATCTGCGGCTAAGGTGTGCATTACAAAATTATCAGAATGAAGGTAGATGTAATATGAAAATTGAGAAAAGACACGTTGTAATGGCGGCACTGGTACTTGCACTTTCAACAGCAATATACATAAATTACCAGTTCTCGGAAACAAATACTGCAAAAAGAACAAAAGAACTCGGTGCAGCATCATACGTAAGTGCAACCGTATCGTCAACAGCAACCGATGATGAAGCAGTTGCAACAGCGGCACTCACAAAACAACAGACAAATTTCTTTGCAACAGAGAGAACAAAAAGGCAGACTATGCAGGGTGAAGTGCTTGACACAGCTCAGAAAGCTTTTGAACTCGAGTCCGCAACCGCAGAAGAAAAAAGCGAAGCACAGGAAAATGTGGAGAAAATCATAGGCTTCTTTACAATTCAGGACAGCATTGAAACCATAGTGAAAGCAAAAGGTTTTTCCGAGTGTCTTTGCTGTGTTACAGATACGGGCGTAACGGTTATAGTTCCTGCAAACGAGTTAAACGAAAACACATCGCTTTCAATCTACGATGCAGTAACCACACATTATGATGTGGAAAATGACGCAATTTCCATTGTCGGAGCGTGATTTATCAGTTTACATTTACTTTCGGCTGTGATATAATAAAACATATATTATATCGAAAAGTTGGGATAGTATGTCTGAAGAAATGAATATTATAGAACAAACAGAAGAAACTGCAGAAACAAGCGTAGAAGAAAACGCAGAAGAAACAGTAGAAATTGCCCTCACACGTTCAGAACAGCGTGAGCAGGCATTTATGTTCCTGTTTTCAAAGCTTTTCGGAGACGAAACACTTGAGGATGCTGTAGAAGATCACTCAATGATGTTTATGGGCGGTGTGTGTGCATACGCACAGGCAGTAGCTATGGGTATTGAACACAAAACAGAGGAGCTTGACGAGATTATTTCAAAGTACCTCAAAAAAGGCTGGTCAATTTCAAGAATCTCAAAGCCATCTCTTGTGATTTTAAGACTTGCTCTTTATGAGATAAAATACCTTGAAAACGTACCAAACAGTGTTGCAGTAAACGAGGCTGTAGAGCTTGCAAAGAAGTACACTATCGACGAAAGTGGCTTTGTAAACGGAATACTCGGTTCATATATCCGTGAGCTTGAAAAAGAAAACTGATATGGCTTTATATTTAGGAATAGATACGTCGAATTACACAACCTCAACAGCACTCTATGACAGCGAAAGCAACACGGTAATACAGCAGAAAAAACTTCTCCCCGTAAAAGAGGGTCAGCTCGGACTCAGGCAGAGTGATGCGGTGTTTCATCACACCGCACAGCTTCATACACTTTTTTCACAGCTTGTAAAAGATGTTGATACAAGCAGAATTTCTGCAATAGGTGTTTCTACAAGACCACGACCTGTTGACGGCTCATATATGCCGTGTTTTACAGTCGGAGAAAACAGTGCGAAAATGCTTTCTGATGTGCTGAAAAAGCCGCTATATACCTTTTCTCATCAGGAAGGGCATATTGCGGCAGCTTTGTATTCGGCACAAAAAAATGACCTGTTTGAAAAAGATTTTCTTGCCTTTCACGTAAGCGGAGGAACAACCGAAGCAGTGCTTGCAAAAGGCTTTGGTACAGGCTTCGAGCTTGAGCTGGTTGCAAATACCCTTGACCTCAATGCAGGACAGGCTGTTGACAGAGTGGGGCTTCTTTTAGGACTTGCTTTTCCTTGCGGAAAAGAGCTTGAAAAGCTTGCTCTTGCCTTTAACGGTAAGATTAAAGCAAGACCGACTCTTAAAGGTTGTGATTGTTGCTTAAGTGGTGTGGAAAATCTTTGCAAAAAAATGCTGACAGACGGCAAAAGCCATGAGGAGATTGCCGCTTTTTGTCTTGAATATATAAAGCAAAGTCTTTCTTTAATGACAGAAAAGCTTATTGAGAAATACGGCAGACTTCCTCTTGTTTATGCAGGCGGAGTAATGTCAAACTCAATTATCCGCAACGAATTTACCGAAAAATTCGGAGCGTTTTTTGCACAACCCGAATTTTCTACAGATAATGCCGCAGGAATTGCAGTTCTTGCACACAAAGCAGATATGCACAGATGAAAACGGTGATAAAATGATAACTCCGCAAATCTCAAAACCCCGTGTTATCACGGTTTCACAACTTAATTTTTATATAAAATCCTTGGTTGAAAACGATGCACACCTAGGTGCAGTTTTTCTCACAGGTGAAATTTCAAACCTGACAGATCATTACAGAAGCGGTCACATCTACCTTTCGCTCAAAGATGAAAAGTCTGTAATCCGTGCTGTTATGTTTGCAGGAAATGCACGTAATTTAAAATTCAGACCTGCTGACGGAATGAAAGTAATATGCTTTGGCAGGGTGGCTGTCTACGAACCAAGCGGTCAGTATCAGCTTTATATCGAGGATATGCAGCCTGACGGTATGGGTGCATTGGCTTTGGCTTATGAACAGCTCAAAGAAAAGCTTTCGAAAGCAGGTATGTTTGAGCAGTCACACAAAAAGCCCTTGCCTCGTTTTCCGAAAACCGTCGGTGTTATCACTTCTCCTACAGGTGCGGCTGTTCAGGATATTATGAATATTTTAACCAGACGTTTCCCGTCTGTTGATATAGTCATAGCTCCTGTGCTTGTTCAAGGTGAAAATGCCCCTGCACAGCTTGTCAGGGCAGTAAACACTTTCAGTGAAACAGGAATTGCAGATGTAATAATCATCGGCAGAGGCGGTGGCTCTATTGAAGATTTGTGGGCTTTTAATAACGAAGAGCTTGCCCGTGCAATCTATAACTGCAAAACTCCCGTTATTTCAGCTGTGGGTCACGAAACTGACTTTACAATCTGTGATTTTGTGTCGGATTTAAGAGCACCGACTCCATCAGCTGCGGCTGAGCTTGCAGTGCCTGACAAAAATGAGCTTATGGCTTATTATCAATCTCAGCGACAGTATTTGAGTTCAATTATGGACTCAAAAACAAACGCAAGCGGCAGATGTTTAGCTGATTTTGGCAGAAGAATACAGATTTCTTCGCCTCAGAATAAAATAAACAATGCACAGAAATTGCTTTTACAAAAAGAAGCAAATATAAAAAATATAGGTGCAGACCTTATAACAAAGCACAGTAAAAATCTTGCCTCAATAGCCTCAAAGCTTGAGAGTCTTAATCCTGTTGCAGTGCTTTCGAGAGGTTATGCAATCGCACAAAAGGATGAAAAAGTTATTACCTCTGCTTCACAGCTTAAAGAAGATGATGTAATCACTCTTACCTTTAATGACGGTAAAATCAATGCAAAAGTTTGCGGTGAATAATTATGGCTTTTACACATTTACACGTTCATACAGAATACAGCTTGCTTGACGGTGCCAGCCGTATAGGCAGGCTTGTTTCTTCTGCAAAAGAAAAGGGACAAACTGCCCTTGCAATAACCGACCATGGTGTAATGTACGGTGCAATCGACTTTTACCGTGCCTGCAAAAAAGAGGGTATAAAGCCCATAATCGGTTGTGAGGTCTATGTTGCCCCGCACTCACGCTTTGACAAAACCTCATCATACGAAAAGTATTATCATATGGTGTTGCTTTGTGAAAACTATGAGGGCTATGAAAATTTAATAAAGCTTGTGTCAAAGGGCTTTACTGAAGGCTTTTACTCAAAGCCCAGAATTGATGATGAGCTTTTAAAACTTTACCATAAAGGTCTTATCTGTCTTTCAGCCTGCCTTGCAGGTGAATTGCCACAGAAAATTCTCGACGGGAATTTTCAGGCGGCAAAGGATAAGGCTCTTTTTTATCAGTCACTTTTCGGTAAGGAAAATTTCTTTATCGAGCTTCAGGACCACGGTATTGACGAGCAAAAAAGAGTAAATCCACATCTTATAAGACTTGCAAACGAAATTGATGCAGGGCTTGTGGTGACAAATGACTGTCATTACATCAACCGTAAGGACAGCTATATTCATAGTATTTTGCTGTGTATACAGACTAACCGCACAGTAAATGACATTGACAGAATGGAATTTCAGACAAGTGAATTTTACCTCAAAACAGAGGAAGAAATGCGTTCACTTTTTCCCGAACTTCCACAGGCTTTTGATAATACACAGAAGATTGCCGACAGATGTAATGTTGAATTTGAATTTGGTGTGCGTAAGCTACCTAATTTTGAAGTACCGAATAACGAAGACCATTTCCGGTATTTCCGCAGACAGTGCTACGCAGGATTACATCGCCATTACGGAGAAAATCCGGATAAATCGCTTACAGACAGGCTTGAGTATGAGCTTGAAACAATAAACAAAATGGGTTTTGTGGATTACTATCTCATTGTAAACGACTTTGTGCAGTACGCAAAAAGCGAGGGTATTCCCGTAGGTCCGGGCAGAGGTTCAGGTGCAGGTTCTCTGTGTGCCTACTGCATAGGAATCACTGCCATCGACCCGATAAAATACAACCTTCTTTTTGAAAGATTCTTAAATCCCGAAAGAGTCAGTATGCCCGACTTTGATATTGACTTCTGCAAGGAAAGACGTGGAGAGGTAATAGATTACGTAGTGCGTAAATACGGCACAGACCACGTAGCACAGATTATTTCCTTCGGTACAATGATGGCAAGAGGTGCAATCCGTGACGTCGGCAGAGCACTTGCAATCCCGTATGCCACAGTAGACAGCATAGCAAAGCTTGTGCCGATGGAGCTTAATATCACTCTCGAAAGAGCGATGAAACTCAGTCCTGATTTAAGAGAGTATTATGAAAGCGATGAAGAAACCAAAAGACTGTTGGATATCGCAATGAGTATAGAGGGTATGCCACGTCACGCAACAATGCACGCCGCAGGTGTTGTAATTACCGACAGACCCGTATACGATTATGTGCCTCTTTCAAAAAATGATGATAATATAGTAACCCAGTTTCCTATGACAACCCTTGAAGAATTGGGCTTGCTCAAAATGGATTTTCTGGGACTAAGAAATCTCACTGTAATTGAAGATGCCGAAAAGCTGATCAGAAAAAAATATCCCGAATATAATCCTGAAAATATAGATGAAAGGGATAAAGCGGTATTTAATATGATTTCTCAGGGTAGCACCGAAGGTGTTTTCCAGTTTGAGAGTCAAGGAATGAAAAACGTCCTTACTCAGCTAAAGCCTGAGTCTGTCGAGGACTTGATTGCGGTGTTGTCCTTATACCGCCCCGGTCCTATGGATAGTATTCCCACATATATAGATTGCCGTCATAATCCCTCGCATATTCGCTATAAACACCCTATGCTCAGCAAAATTCTTGATGTTACCTATGGTTGTATTGTCTATCAGGAGCAGGTAATGCAGATATTCAGACTCCTTGCAGGCTACAGCCTCGGCAGAGCTGATATTGTGCGTCGTGCAATGAGTAAGAAGAAGCATAAGGTTATGGAGGAGGAGCGAAAGATTTTTGTCAATGGTCTTGTTGACGAAAACGGTAATGTTGTGGTAGATGGTTGCCTAAGACGTGGGATTGACGAAAAAACTGCAAATTCCATTTATGACGAAATGGAAAGCTTTGCTTCCTATGCCTTCAATAAATCCCATGCAGCGGCTTATGCCTCTGTTTCTTATAAAACAGCATACCTTAAATGCTATTATCCACATGAATATATGGCGGCTTTGCTTTCAAGCGTGCTTGATAACCAGAATAAGCTGTCAGCTTATATAGCAGAGTGTCAGCGTATAGGCATAAAGGTATTGCCGCCGCATATAAATGAAAGTGATTTCGGCTTTACCGTTGCAGGGGATAATATCCGTTATGGATTGCTTGCTATAAAAAATCTCGGAAAAAATTTCATAGATGAGATGAAAAGGGAGAGACGTAACGGAAATTATAAATCGTTCTACGATTTTTGTAAAAGACTCTATGGCAAAAATATGAACAGCCGTGCAATAGAAAGTCTTATCAAGTGCGGAGCCTTTGACGGCTTGGGTGCAAACCGTCGTCAGCTTCTTGCAGTCAGCAAAACAGTGCTTGATGACCTTGATTATGAATCAAAGCATAATATGGGAGGTCAGCTCTCGTTTTTTGACCTCGGAGACGAAGCTACAAAAGCCTCATCAGAGCCGGAAATCCCCGACCTTCCCGAATTTCGCACACCTGATCTCCTTTATATGGAAAAGGAGATAGCAGGAATTTATCTCAGCGGACATCCGATAGATAATTATACCGATTATGCCGAAAGACTAGGTGCAGATAAAATCGGTGAAATTGTAAGTAATGAAAACGGTTTTTACTTTGACGGTAAAAAAGTGGTGCTTGTGTGTATTGTTTCCAAGGTGAAAACTCAGCTTACAAAAACAAACAAGATTATGGCTTTTGTAAATATCGAAGACCGCTTCGGTACAATGGAGTCAGTCGTTTTTCCGAATATTTACGACAGGAATTCTGTTTTCCTTAATGAAGGCACAGCTGTAATAATAAAAGGTACGCTTAACTTCAAAGAAAACGAAGAACCGAAGATTATCTGCGACAGTATAGCAAAGGCGTATACAAACGAAGAATGTAAAAATATTCCCGTACAGAATAATCAAAGACAAAACAGACCTGCTCCGAGTAAACCTCCTGCAGCGTTATATATCCGAATTGATGACCTCTACACAGATAAATATAATCGGGCAAAACGTGTACTTGATATATTTGAGGGTGCTACACCTGTTATTTTCTACCTCACAGCTTCGGGCAGAAAGGTTAAGGCACCGCAGAATATGTGGGTAACACTTAATGATGTTATGATAAAAGAGCTGAAACACCAGCTTGGAGATGAAAATGTTGTATCAAAATAATAGAAAATTTACATTTTGTGTTATATGAAAACTATAAATTTGTTTTTAGCTATTGAAATTTTGTTATGAATGAGATATAATGTATTTCGTGATTTTTCGCTTTAGTGCGTAAAAGTGCAAAAGTGTAGAGTATAGTTCGGAGGAAATAATTATGAAATTTTCAAAAAAGTTTGCTGCAGCTACTCTTGCAGCACTTACAATGACAGCATCACTTGCAGGCTGTGTAGGTGACACAACATCAGGTTCTTCACCGGATTCAGCTGCTGAGGGCAAGGCTTACACAATCGGTATCTGCCAGCTCATATCTCACAATGCTCTTGATGCTGCAAAAAACGGCTTTAAAGAGGCTGTAATCGCAGGCTTAGGCGAAGAAAACGTAGAATTTCTTGAACAGAATGAATCAGGCAACAACACAGGTACAACAATCGTAAACGAGTTTGTATCCAAGGATGTTGACCTCATTATGGCTAATGCAACTGGTTCATTACAGGCGGCTGCAAATGCTACTTCTGATATTCCGATTTTAGGTACATCAGTTACAGAGTATGGCGTTGCTCTTGGAATTGATAATTTCACTGGTACAGTAGGCGGCAACATTTCAGGTACATCTGACCTTGCTCCGCTTGAGGATCAGGCTCAGATGATTATTGATCTTGTACCGACCGCAAAGAATGTAGGTATTCTCTATTGCTCAGCAGAGCCGAATTCAGCTTATCAGGTAAAGGTTGTTAAGGAATACCTCGAAAGTAAGGGCCTTACAGTTAAGGAGTATGTTTTCACAGATTCTTCAGACGTTGCTCAGGTTGCTGAAGCCGCAGCAGTTGCTTCAGATGCTATCTACATTCCTACAGATAACACAGCAGCTTCTTGCACAGAGACAATAAACAACGTTGTTCTTCCTACAAAGACACCAATCATCGCAGGTGAAACAGGTATCTGTTCAGGTTGTGGTATCGCAACACTTTCAATCAGCTACGAAGAGCTTGGCAAAAAGACAGGTGAGATGGCTGTTGAAATCTTAAAGAATGGCAAGAGCATTTCAGAAATGCCGATCGAGTACGATGCAAACCCTGTTAAGAAGTATAACAAGACAATCTGCGATGAATTAGGCATCACACCTCCCGAAGGTTACGAGCCACTTGCATAATTCTGAGCAGCAGAGATTAAATACATATAAAGTAACTGTGCCACTACCAAAACGGGAGTGGCACAGTTTTATACATTTATATTAAGATTATCTGTCTGAAATGCAAGTTGTTTCAAACCGCCAAAAAAATATCTTATAATTCTTTTTTGTAATTTTTTTTACACTTCAATCTAGTAAAATAATATGTTGAAGATAAGTGTTGGTGGTGATAGGGTGGACAAAAAAGCCTTAATTATTTCCCATTCACAACAGAGTGCCGACTCGCTCGGAGAATTGCTAAAATCTGAGAAATACACTCAGATTTCAACAACTGATAATTCGGAAAAAGCAAAAAAACTTGTTGAGAATGAGGATTTTGACCTTATCTGTATAAACGCCCCGCTTGCAGAGGAAAACGGTATTGAGCTTTCCTCATATCTTGCAGATAACACACAGTCTTGTGTGGTTATTCTGGTGCCGAAAAACAACGAAGACTCTGTAAATGAATATCTTTCTGTGTATGGTGTGCTTGTAATTGGTAAACCTATCAATAAGACTGTATTCCACAGATGTGTTCAGTTTGCTCAGGGCTTTCGTCAACGAATGCTCAGAGTAAACGAAGAAAACAAAAAGCTCAGACTTTTGGTTGAGGATATGAAGATAATAAGCAGAGCAAAGTTTTTGCTTATCTCCTGCCTTAATATGTCTGAGGAGCAGGCACACCGATATATTGAAAAACAAGCGATGGACTTGCGTACAAGCAAATTACAGATTGCAAAGCAGGTCATCAGAACTTATCAAAATCAATTTTAGCAAAATTTTCTGAAAGGGAAGTGTTATTAATGAGCCGCAAAGCATATTTGGTTCTCGAAAACGGTACAGTTTTTGAAGGAGTATCTTTTGGTGCAGAAAAAGAAACAATGGGAGAACTGGTTTTTACTACTTCTATGATCGGTTATCTTGAGACACTCACCGACCCTTCTTATTTTGGTCAGGTGGTTGTTCAGACATTTCCTTTAATCGGCAACTATGGTGTTATTTCTGCTGATTTTGAAAGCAATTCACCTGCCCTTAAAGGTTATATTGTTAGAGAATGGTGCCAAGCTCCCTCAAACTTTCGCTGTGAGGGAGATCTTGACACCTTTTTAAAAAATTCAGGTGTCCCGGGAATCTGCGGAATCGACACAAGAGCTCTCACAAGAATCCTGCGTGACAATGGTTCTCTTAATTGTAAGATTACTTACTCACCTGAGGTTAATGACGCTTTACTCGAAGAGATTAAATCATATAAAGTAAGCAACGCTGTAGAAAGCACAACAACTTCTGAAATCGCTGGGTATAAGGCTGAAAATGCTGAGTGTAATGCAGTATTGATGGATTTCGGTACAAAGAAGAGCTTTATTGATGAGCTTCTTGCAAGAGGTTGTAATGTTACAGTTGTACCTGCTTCTACAACAGCAGAGCAGATCAAGGCTATGAATCCTGACGGCGTTCTCCTTTCAAGCGGTGCAGGAAATCCGGCTGACAATGCTCAGATTATTGAAGAAATCAAGAAGCTTGCAGAAGCAAAGGTTCCTATGTTCGGTATCAACCTCGGACATCAGCTCTTAGCCCTCAGTCAGGGTGCAAATACTGCAAAGCTTAAGTATGGTCACAGAGGTGCAAGCCAGCCAATCAGAAATACTGAAAACGGCGGCATTGTGAATGTTTCACAGAGCTGTGGTTATACAGTAGTAAGCGATACAGTTCCACAGAGTGCAAAGGTTACTTTTGTAAATACTAACGACAATACCTGCGAAGCTATTGACTATACAGAAATTCCTGCATTTTCAACACAGTTCTATCCTGAAAAGAGCGGCGGTGCACACGACACATCATATATGTTCGACCGTTTTGTTGATATGATGAAAAACAACGGCTGATTACAGCTTTCAATTTAGTATAAAAACTTTGATTTTTTGAATAAGGAATGATTTTATGCCACTTAAGAGTAATATTAAAAGGGTAATGGTAATCGGCTCAGGTCCTATCGTAATCGGACAGGCTGCTGAATTTGACTATGCGGGTACACAGGCTTGCCGTGCTCTCAAGGAAGAGGGCTTGGAGGTAATTCTTGTAAACTCAAACCCTGCTACAATTATGACAGATAATGCAATGGCTGATAAAATTTATATCGAGCCACTCACTCTTGAAACAGTAAAAAGAATCATCAGAAAAGAGCGTCCTGACAGCCTTCTTTCAACACTCGGCGGTCAGACAGGTCTTACACTTTCAATGCAGCTTGCAAAGGAAGGCTTCCTTGAAGAATACGGTGTTCAGCTTTTAGGTGCAAATCCTGAAACTATTGACAAGGCTGAGGACAGACAGCTCTTTAAGGATACAATGCTCAGCATCAACCAGCCATGTATTCCTTCACTTGTTGTAAATGACGTTGACTCAGCAATTAAGTTTGCTGATGAAATCGGCTACCCTGTAATCATCCGTCCTGCTTTCACACTCGGCGGTACAGGCGGTGGTATCGTATATAACGAAAAAGAGCTTATCGAAATCACTTCAAACGGTCTTGAGCTTTCACCAATCACACAGGTTCTCGTTGAGAAATGTATCTCAGGTTGGAAAGAAATCGAGTTTGAGGCAATGCGTGACAGCAAGGGTAATGTAATTACAATCTGCTCTATGGAAAACTTCGACCCTGTTGGTGTTCATACAGGTGACAGTATCGTAATTGCTCCTGCAGTATCTCTTTCTTCAAAGGAATACTCAATGCTCAGAAGTGCGGCTCTTGATATTGTATCAGCACTTAAGGTAGAGGGTGGCTGTAACTGTCAGTTTGCTCTCAACCCTGAAACTTTTGAATACGCTGTAATCGAGGTTAATCCACGTGTATCCCGTTCATCAGCTCTTGCTTCAAAGGCAACAGGTTATCCAATCGCTAAGGTAGCAGCTAAAATTGCTATCGGTTATACACTTGACGAAATCAGAAATGCCGTAACAGGTTCAACATACGCTTGCTCAGAGCCTACAATCGACTACGTTGTAGTTAAGTTCCCTAAGTGGCCGTTTGATAAGTTTGTATATGCAAACCGTGCACTTGGTACACAGATGAAGGCTACAGGTGAGGTTATGGCTATTGCTCCTACATTTGAGCAGGCTATAATGAAGGCTGTAAGAGGTGCAGAGATTTCTCACGACACACTTGATGATAAAGAATTTGAAGCAATGTCAAATGCTTCTGTTCTCGACAGACTCAGCGTGTGCGACGATAAGAGAATTTTCTGTGTATACGAAGCACTCAAGAGAGATATTTCAGTAGATAAGGTTCACGAAATCACAATGATTGATGAGTGGTTCCTCTACAAGCTTAAAAATATTATTGCAACAGCAGAGGAACTCAAAAAGGGCGAGCTTCCAAGAGAGCTTTATGTTCGTGCAAAGAACATCGGCTTCCTTGATAAAACAATCGAAAAACTTTCAGGCCAGAAAGTAACAGAGCCATTACAGCCTGTATATAAGATGGTAGATACATGTGCTGCTGAGTTTGAAGCACAGACACCATACTTCTACTCAACTTATGACAAGGAAAACGAGGCTGAGCTCTTCATCAACGAGCATAAGGGCGATAAGAAAACAGTTATCGTATTCGGTTCAGGTCCTATCAGAATCGGTCAGGGTATCGAGTTTGACTATGCTTCAGTTCATTGTGTATGGGCACTCAAGAAGGCTGGCTTTGATGTTGTTATCGTAAACAACAACCCTGAAACAGTATCAACAGACTTTGATACAGCAGACAGACTTTACTTTGAGCCACTTACAACAGAAGATGTAATGGGCATCATCAATACAGAAAAGCCATACGGTGTAGTTGTTGCCTTTGGTGGACAGACAGCTATCAAGCTCACAAAGTTTATGAGCGATAACGGTGTAAGAATCCTTGGTACTTCATACGATGCTATTGATATGGCTGAAGACAGAGAGCGTTTTGATGAACTTCTTGAGAAGTACAACATCAAGCGTCCACAGGGTGTAACAGTAATGACAACCGAAGAGGCTCTTGGTGTAGCTTCAAAAATCGGTTATCCTGTACTTCTCCGTCCTTCATACGTTCTTGGCGGTCAGAATATGATTATTGCCTTCAACGAAGCAGACGTTAAGGAATATATGGCTATTATTCTTGCACAGAATATTGAAAACCCAATTCTTATTGATAAATATTTACAGGGTACAGAAATCGAAGTTGACGCAATCTGCGATGGTGAAGATATCCTTATCCCTGGTATTATGGAGCATATTGAGCGTGCAGGCGTACACTCAGGTGACTCAATTGCAGTATATCCTGCTTGGAACATCTCAGACGAGATGACACAGACAATTATCGAGTGTTCAAAGAACCTTGCTATCGAGCTTAAAACAAAGGGTCTAGTAAACATTCAGTACCTCATCTATAACGACGAGCTTTATGTAATCGAGGTAAACCCACGTTCATCAAGAACAATTCCTTACATCAGTAAGGTAACAGGTGTACCGATGGTTGACCTTGCAACAAGTGCAATGCTCGGCAACAAGCTCAAGGATATGGGCTACGGCACAGGTCTCTATAAGAAGAGCCCGTATATTGCTGTTAAGGTTCCTGTATTCAGCTTTGAAAAGCTTATCAATGTTGATAACCACCTCGGACCTGAAATGAAGTCAACAGGTGAGGTTCTCGGTATCGCTTCAACATTGGAAGAAGCTCTCTATAAGGGTCTTATCGCTGCAGGCTATAAGATGAAGAAAAAGGGCGGCGTGTTCATCACAGTCCGTAATTCAGATAAATCAGAAATCGGCGAAATCGCCAAGAAATACTACGACCTCGGCTTTACAATCTACGCTACAGAGGGCACAGCAGAAGTACTCAAGAAGTACGGCATTGATGCAGTAGCAGTTAAGAAGATTCACGAGTCTGAGAGAGAAAATACTCTTACACTTATCGAATCAGGTAAGATTCAGTATGTAATTTCAACATCAGCAAAGGGCAGAATCCCATCAAGAGATTCAGTTAAAATCCGTAGAAAGACAGTTGAAAGAAACATTCCTTGTCTTACATCACTTGACACTGCAAATGCTCTTGCAGATTGCCTTAAGAGCCACTATTCACAGCACAGCACAGAGCTTGTAAATATCAATGATATGAGAAGCGAAAAGCTTGCTTTAAAGTTCACAAAAATGCAGGGCACAGGCAGTGACTATATCTGCTTCTCAACATTTGAGCAGTGGATCAACAACCCTGAGGCACTCGCAGTAAGACTTTCAGACAGACATTTCGGCATCGGTGCAAACGGTGTACTTCTTGTTTCACCTTCAAAGGTAGCAGATGCTAAGATGAAGATGTATAACAAAGATGGTTCAGAGGGTAAGATGTGCGGTAGCGGTATCCGTTGCGTAGCAAAGTATCTCTTTGACCATGGTATGGTTGATTACAACGAGAGAAGCGAAGTAACTGTTGAAACACTCAGCGGTGTAAAGAAACTCAAGGCTTACACATCAGACGGTAAGGTTACAAAGTTAAGAGTTGATATGGGCAAGGCTATCCTTGATCCAAAGCAGATTCCTGTTAAGTCAGACAAGGATAAGATTGTAAACGAGCCTGTTACAATTGACGGCAAGGAATACAATATTACTTGCGTATCAATGGGTAATCCACACTGTGTAGTGTTCGTTGATAATGTTGATAATCTCGACATTGCAAAAATCGGACCTGAGTTTGAGTTTGATAAAATGTTCCCTGAGAGAGTAAACACAGAGTTCGTGAGCGTTCTCAATGACAACACTGTTAAAGTAAGAGTGTGGGAGAGAGGCTCAGGCGAAACAATGGCTTGCGGTACAGGTGCTTGTGCAGTTGCAGTTGCGGCTTGCGAAAACGGCTATTGCAAGAAGGGCGAAGACATCAAGGTTAAGCTCAACGGCGGTGACCTCATCATCAATTACACAGATGAAACTGTATATATGACAGGTAATGTTGAAAAGCTTTTCGACGGTGTGGTTGAGGTTTAATAAAACCTGAATAAAATATTTACGGGGCAGATTTCTCTGCCCCGTTTTTGCGTGTTTTTCATAATAAGTCAAAAGTAAAACCCTTGCAAACCATAAATTTGCAAGGGTTAAAAATTTTAATCTGTATCAGTATATATCCTCAGCCTCAGCTTCAATCATTTTCTGGTCAGGATTAATTCTTTTTGCAAATCTTCCGATAAGGAACATCAGCACAAGGGCAGAAGCACCTTCATAAACAAGAATAATTCCGAAAATCACCATAATTACATTTGCAAAGAAGGCGTGGAAAACAATCGCACAAATTGAAAAAACAATTACAGCAAGTGAAATGAGAAGGCTTACCCACCATTTTTCAAAACCGAGAGATTTAAGCTGAATAGCTCTTTTAATATCAATACTGCTGTCAACGATAATCAGAATACCAATAATGGTAGAAATCATACCGTAAATTGAATGAGGCGAAATCAGGAAGAAAACACCGAAAGCCGCCGCCGCAATACCGACTATAAGCTCAAAACCGAAGTAAGCGTTTTTGCTAACGAAAAATGTAATGAGGTTGAACAATCCGTAAACAGTCAAAGCTCCGCCGATTGCATAGCACAAAGCTATGTTTACAGTGGTCGGATAAAAAACCATAATGCAACCTAAAACAATATAAGCAAGAGCCGCTACAATGGTTGTGGTGAGAGACTTAGCCTGTTTGCTCTTGTATTCACGATCACTCATAACAGCACCTCCTTTTAAAGTCAGTCAATGCGTTTGTCGCAGTAATCGCACATAACCATATCTTTTTTATCGTAGCAAAGGTTAGGCAAGTATTCCTCGTGAGCTGTAATACACTTAGGATTGTTACATCTCATCTCAGTTACATATGTTTTCTTTTCAAGAGGCTCAAATTCATCATCCTGTAAAAGCATAAGGATAAGAGCCATTCTGCCGTACATTCCGTACTGAGCCTGTTTGAAGTAAAGAGCTCTGGGGTCGTCATCAATCTCAACTGTGATTTCATTTACCCTTGGCAACGGATGAAGAATAATCATATCACTTTTTGCCTTGTCGAGCTTTTCCTTATCAAGCACAAACACATACTTCTGAGCTTCGTATTCTTCCTTGCTTGCAAATCTTTCCTGCTGGATTCTTGTCATATAAAGAACATCAAGATCAGTGATAGCATCAGCGAGGTTGTTTGAAAACTCATACTTACAGCCGTTTTTCTCAAGAATATCAATAACATAGAGTGGAACTGATAATTCTTTTGTAGAAATAAGAACAAAGCTGTTGTTTTCATACTGTGATAAAGCCTTGATGAGTGAATGAACGGTTCTGCCGTTGAGCAAGTCACCGCAGATACCAACCTTAAGGTTGTCAAGTCTGCCTTTTTCACAGCTTAAAGTTACAAGGTCAGCAAGAGTCTGAGTAGGGTGGAGGTGACCACCATCACCACAGTTGATTACAGGCACACCTGCATAAAGAGAAGCCGCCATAACAGAACCCTCAACAGGATGACGCATAGCGATAATGTCAGCATAGCCGCCAACGATAGTTATTGTATCCTTAAGGCTCTCGCCCTTAGAAACAGAAGAATTTTGCGGGTCGTCAAAACCGATTGTTCTGCCGCCTAATTTGAGCATAGCTGTCTGGAAAGACATCTGAGTACGTGTGCTTGGCTCATAAAAGAGAGTAGCAAGAATCTTACCGTCGCAAGCATGTCTGTAATCAGCAGGACTCTGCATAATTTTCTTAGCTTTTCTTATCAGCTTGTCAAGCTGAGCCTTGGTAAGCTGGTCAAGGTCAATTAAATTTCTGTTTTCCATAAAAACACTGCTTTCATATTTAATAGAAATGATAAAACAATATATATTATTGTTACCCTCTATTTTATCAAAATCATCTATCTTTTTAATATCTATAAAAGAAAAAAGAGACATTATGTTTAAATAAAAATAACCTCTATAAAATTTTTATCAAGCAAAAATAAAAATAATAAAAACTGCTTTGATAAAAATACGCTAACCCCTTGATTTTTTAAAAAAAGTAATGTATAATATATACATATTTGCCGGTGTGATGGAATTGGCAGACGTGACGGACTCAAAATCCGTTGGTAGCGATACCGTGCCGGTTCGAGTCCGGCCACCGGCACCATCAAAAAGACACTTTTGTCATATGACAAAAGTGTCTTTTTGATTATATCCATTACTGCCGAAAAATGTGATATATTATTGAAAACTGCAACTTATGATGATATAATTGATTTGAATAGGAGATGTTTTTTATGAGGAATAAAAAACTGGAGATTTCATCACTGACTCTACAAAGTATATACGGCATTCTGTGTATAATTGATATTGTACTTTGCCTTGTTTATCAAAGTAACTACGATAGTTCTATGGGACGTACATTGGCATATTTTCTGTTTGATTTTACCGGTCTTTTATTTTTCCTGCCCGCAATGCCGATTGGCATAATTCTGAATATTTGCACGTTACGCAAGAGACTATTAGCAGGCGTACCCCGAACAGGGTGGTTGGTATACACTATACTTTCTCCATTTATTTATATTGCTTGCTTTTTGGTGACTGTAATAGTGTTTGTTGTAACAACAGGAATCTAATCCGTTTATTGCTTAGAAAGAAAAATTTCATATCTTAAATAGAAGAAAAGGAGAATAAAAAATGAAAAAATTAGCCGTTTTGATTTTGACTTTTTTGATGCTTTTATCCACTACGTCATGTTTTTTTCAAAGCAAACAAGACAAACTACTGGCGTCTGTTGGAAAATGTGAAAACGAACAGTTTTGGTCCAGCGGCGGTTTTCAAGATTATACAGACTTTGGTATTTATACCTACACAGAAGCAAACCTTGACGATAACAAGTATCTTTCTGTTGTAACAGAAGATGATATTGAAATATTCTGCTCTTTTGTTGATGATTTTGAGGAATGGGTTGATGCCATTGAATACAGTGATCCTGAAAATGAACTTGTTTTAAATTATTCTTTTGATCGTTCCGTTATAAATGAAGGTGATTACTTTTTTATCTACGAGGATGAAGACTATCCTAAATATGGATGCTATGATTTATGGTTCTTTGATAAACAAAGCAATAAGTTATATTATTTTCACAACAATATTTGATTACTCCATTACTTTCGTTTATTCGCAGATAACAAAAATAATATGTTATTATCAGCTGAAAGGGGAGGGGATATCACATGAATAACGAGAAATTTTTTCACAAAGACCCCGATTCGTTTCACGACCACGAGCTGACTTTGCACGATTGTGTTGCAGATAAGATAATGCTTGAAAATGGTGTTCTCTGCTTTAATTTTCCAAATGGCTTTTGGATAACTCCAAATCATAATGAAAATCAGTTGAATAAAACAGTGCGTACGGACTCATCAGCAGTCGAATTTACCGTTGAAAATATTGACGATATAACCATTCGGATTTTCAAAAGAAACAGATTTTTAGGGTCTCAGAAAATCACTGTGGAAGATTGGAAAATAGAGAAACTTATTTCTGATGTCAACAATGGAAAGTGCGTTATTGAGTTTATTACACAATACAGAAGCTTTTATGAACAGATGTGGGAATGTGTAATCAGGTCTGAAAAAAAGCCTTATTACATTGAGTGTCAATTGTATTTACCAAACACCAAGGCGACTTATTATTGGAATAACCTTCGTGCAGATAGAGAATGGTAAGCACATTATTCTGAAATTATGAAATAGGGGAGCTACCTTTATGGTCAGAGAAATCAAAGAAAACGAATTAAATGAATTGCTGGAACTGTACTTATTTTTACACGAAGATTCCGTTCCGCAAACTACTGAGCATTTAAAAAGTGTATGGAAAACAATAACCGAAGATAAAAACCACCATATCATTGTTAAGGAAGTCGATGGCAAAATAGTGTCTTCCTGTGTATGTGTGATTATCCCAAATCTGACAAGAAACATCAGACCATATGCATTTATAGAAAATGTAGTGACTCATTCGGATTATCGTGGAAAAGGATATGCAACGGAGTGCCTTGATTTTGCAAAGCAGATTGCTATAAATGAAAACTGCTATAAAATGATGTTGCTTACAGGCTCTAAAAGTGAGTCAACACTAAATTTTTACTCAAATGCAGGATACAACAGCACAGACAAAACCGCGTTTATACAGTGGCTTTAATAAAATTGATAAAATACGGAGGATGCTACCACAAATAGCATCCTCCGTAACTTTATGTGTGATTTTTGAGCTTAGTTTGCGTGATAAACAAATCTGCAGATATCTCTTTCTTCGTCCTGATAAATGCCCTTGCCCTCAAACTCTTTTTCAAAGCCTGCTTTTTCAAGAACTTTTATCGAAGCTGCGTTTTCTGCTACACAGATTCCGAGCATTTCGTTGATATCAAGCTTTTTCATAATCACAGGTAAGAAAGCTTTTACTGCTTCGGTAGCATAGCCTTTTCCTGTGTAAGCCTTAGCGATGTGATAACCGATTTCCCACTTATCATCATCCATAGGCACAGCCTGCACATATCCGATGTTTGTGCCGTCAGGAAGCAACACAGGGTATACAAGAGGACCGTCACCGTTTTCGTATACGCTCATAAGGAATTCAACTGTTTCCTGTGCAATCTCTACAGTGTCAAAAACCTCATTAGGATTGAACTCTCTGTTATCGTCATCAAGTGAATTGAGATGCACAGCCTCAGCCATATCCATAGTGAATTTTGTGATTTCAAGTCTGTCTGTTTTAATGTTCATAATTTTTTTCTCCTTATAATTTTATCTGTGAATGTATAATCTTGTCATATCAGGCTCTCCGTCACCCTGAGCCATACAGTAAAATTCCCAGCCGTATCTCTCGTAGAATCCTGTGTGGTCAGTCACCAGATAAACAGGTGAAATGCCCTTTGATTTCAAATCGTCTACAACCATATTGAGAAGTGCACCTGCAATTCCTTTTTTACGGTAATCTTCTTCAGTGTAAACAGCACAAACATTTGGAGTAAGGTCTTTTTTATCGTGAAAATCGTTTTCGATAACGCCCATACCGCCTACAATTTTGTCACCATCAAGGCAAAGATACCAGCCATATTCGGTGTTGCCGCTGAGGTAATCCTGCATACACGCAAGATATGCTTCCTCAGGTACGCCCCATTTACTGTTAAACCACTGAGCCGCAGTATTCATAAGCTCAGGTCTTTCTCTTAATGTAATATATTTAAAATTTTCCATAAGTATAAATCTCCTTTAGTTAGTTTAATTAAGTATTCAGTGCTTTGTACATAGAGTAATCAACTACACCGTTTATTCTTTCGCAGGCACCTTCTTCAAGCTCCTTTACCATAAGGCACTCAGGAGCAGGAAGACCCACGCTTTCAGCGGCGGTTATGCCATGGCCTGCAGAAGTCTTGAAACCTCTGTTCTGATAATTCTGTGGGTTGCCCTCAACAATTACCACCTTAAATCCCATAGCCTTTGCTTTTTCAAAACCAGCCTCAATAAGCTTTTTTGAAATGTGCTGACGCTGTAATTCAGTTTTTACAGCTACGGGATTTAAAATAAGAAGCTCATCCATAAACTTGCCGTCAAAGTGGAATCTTGTCATCATAGAGTAACCGATAACTTCATCGTTTTCATCCACCATAATAAGCTCAAGCTCAGGTACATATGTGTCCATAGAACGGAGTTCTTCAATAACATTCACTACAATCTGAGCATCTTCTGCAGTTTCTGAGTTTGTAAAAGTTCTTCTTACCATATCGAGTGATGGCTGTAAATATTTATTTTCCATTGACTTAATAATTCTGTTCATTTTAAAACCTCCCTTTTTTTCTTTTTCTGTCTCCGACTCTTAAAGCTTTTTCCCACTGCTGTTTCTGCCTTAAAAAGTCGGTTTTATCAGTAATTTTTGCTTCATCTTTAATTTTTTTGTAGCTTTCAAAACGTTTCGGGTCAAGCTCTCCGCTTTCTATTGCGGCACGCACAGCACAACCCGGCTCGTTTTCGTGCTTGCAATCACGGAATTTGCACTGACAGATATATTTTTCAACGTCTGTAAAAGCTTCGCCTAATCCTTCGGTCACATCCCACATACCAAGCTCACGCATACCCGGAGTGTCAATAATCATAGCACCGTTCTTGAGCATAATGAGTTCTCTGTGAGTCGTTGTGTGTCTGCCCTTGCTGTCATCTTCACGGATTCCGTTTGTGTCCATAATTTCTTCACCTGCAAGTGCGTTTACAAGGCTTGATTTGCCCACACCTGATGAACCAAGGAAAACGAGTGTGTTGCCTTTTTCAATGTATTTTTCAAGCTTATCCAAGCCTAATCCTGTTTTTGAACTTACTATGTGAGTTTCCACACCCTCAGCAACACGGCTTGTTTCTAAAATATAGGGGAGATGGTCGTCGGTTAAGTCTGCCTTTGTAAGCACAATTACAGGCACAGCCTTTGATTGATGGACAGCAGTTAAGTATCTTTCAAGTCGCTTGGGATTAAAGTCTTTATTAAGAGACTGCATAATAAAGACATAATCAAAATTTGCGGCTACAGCCTGTTCGCCTCTTCCCTTGTCAGGGTCACGGCGTGAAAAATAAGTTTTGCGATTAAGTGTTGCAATAATACGGCTGTCGCCATCTTCAACATAATCTATAAGCACAAAATCGCCTACAGTAGGGAATGTTTCACTTTCATAGAAATATTCCTTTGATTTGAGCTGTGCAAATCCTTCGCCAAAATCTGATACTATGCAAAAACGACCTTTATGCACAGCAGTTATACGTGCAGGAATGCCAGCCTTGTTTTCGGTGTTCATTTCTGTATTAAAGCCAAAATCAAATATATTCAACGGTGTTTCCTCCAAAATCAGTTGTGTTTCAATAGTTATAACTATTATAAATGTTTTTACTAACTGAAAATGGGTACAAAAATGCCGCAGAACGTAACCCTTAAAGGATTTCTGCGGCTGATTTTGAGTATGAAAAAACACAC
>JAXJTT010000006.1:0-3233 GCA_036309445.1 Ruminococcus sp.
ATGCAGAGCTTCTCAACTCTTTTGACAGCGGTGCAACAACAAAGATTACTATTAACAACCGCAGAATTAACAAACAGGACTTTGAAAAGTCCACACTTATTCCTCTGTGTGATGATGAACTCGATAAGTATCGTGAGGAATACAATTTAATGCTTATGGACAAAGCAACAGGTGCAAACTCAATAGTTCAGGATAAGTATATTACTATCTCTGTGAACAAGAAAAATATTGATGATGCAAGAACCTACTTTGCCCGTGTGGGTGCAGAGCTTATAAGTCACTTTAACAAGCTTGGCAGTAAATGTGTTGAGCTTGATGCTAAAGAAAGGCTCAGGATTATTCACGACTTTTACAGAACAGGTGAAGAAAGTTCCTTTAACTTCGATATTAAGGAAAGTCGCAGAAAAGGTCACGACTTCAAGGATTATATCTGTCCTGATTCAATGTCTTTCAAAAGTGATTATTTCACTATGGGAGAGCGTTTTGGCAGAGTTTTGTTTCTGCGTGAGTATGCTTCATATATCAAAGATGATATGGTAGCAGAGCTTACAGATATGAACCGAAATCTAATGATGTCTGTTGATGTTATTCCTGTACCTACTGATGAAGCTGTAAAAGAAGCTGAAAGCAGACTTTTAGGTGTTGAAACAAATGTTACCAATTGGCAGAGAAGACAGAATGCCAACAATAATTTTTCTGCTGTTATCCCTTATGATATGGAACAGCAGAGAAAAGAAATGAAAGAGTTTCTTGATGACCTTACAACTCGTGACCAACGAATGATGTTTGCGGTGCTCACTATGGTTATTACTGCTGATTCTAAGAAACAGCTTGATGATGACACAGAAGCCATTATGACAACAGCGAGAAAACATATGTGCCAGTTCGGCGTGCTTAAATTTCAGCAGATGGACGGACTTAATACTGTAATGCCTTTTGGTGTTCGCAAGATTGATACTCTTAGAACTCTTACAACAGAATCTCTTGCGGTATTTATGCCCTTCCGTGTGCAGGAAATCAGACACGAAAACGGCATTTATTATGGTCAGAATGTAATCAGTAAGAATATGATTGTTGCTGACCGAAAACAGCTTCTCAATGGTAATTCAGTCATTTTGGGTGTATCAGGTGGAGGTAAGTCATTCTGTGCTAAGGGTGAAATCGTCAACCTTATGCTTGCAGGCAAAGCCGATATTATCATTATCGACCCTGAACGAGAGTATTCACAGTTTGTTCGTGCTTTGGGTGGCGAGATTATCAATATCTCAGCAACATCACCTAACCATATTAATCCTATGGATATGAACAAGGATTATGGTGATGGTGCAAACCCTGTTATCCTCAAATCAGAGTTTATTATGTCTCTTTGTGAACAGCTTATCGGTGATAGTAATCTCGGTGCAAAACAGAAATCTATCATTGACCGTTGTACTGCAAGTGTATATAGAACTTATCAGCAGAATGACTACAAGGGTACAGTTCCTACTTTACAGGATTTCAGAGCTGAACTCTTAAAACAGACCGAGCCTGAAGCAAAGGGAATCGCTCTTGCTATTGAGTTGTTTACTCACGGTTCTCTCAACACATTTGCTAAACATACCAATGTTGATACAAATAAGCGTCTTATCTGCTATGACATTCTTGACCTTGGTAAACAGCTTATGCCTATCGGTATGCTTGTTGTGCTTGACTCTATTCTTAACCGCATTACACAGAATCGTGCAAAGGGTAAGCAGACATTTATCTTTATCGACGAGATTTACCTCTTGTTCCAGCACGAATACTCAGCAAACTTCCTCTTTACCTTATGGAAAAGAGTTCGTAAGTATGGAGCATATGCTACAGGTATCACACAGAATGTTGATGACCTTTTACAGAGCCACACAGCAAGAACAATGCTTGCAAACTCTGAGTTTATTATTATGCTCAATCAGGCAAGTACAGACAGACTTGAACTTGCCAAGCTTCTTAATATTTCCGACTTGCAGATGTCATATATCACTGATGTAGAAGCAGGTCACGGACTTATTAAGGTCGGCAGTTCTCTCGTACCATTTGCTAACAAATTCCCTGCAAATACAAAACTCTACAAGTTAATGACCACTAAGCCCGGCGAGAGCGAATAGCTCTCGTCGTAGTCTTTTATGAAAGGAACTACTATGAGAAAATTTATATCTATATCAATAATCTTATTTTTCCTTATTGTTTTGCTTGCAAGCCTTGTGATGATAACTCATCATCACAAGGACTCAGTAAAGCAAAATGCTGTATATGAAGAACTTATAGAAACAGTAGAAAGTGTTTCTACAGATTATGAAGTTACCATTGAGTTTGAGGATAACAAAACAATGTATGACGGATACTCAAAACTTTATGAGCGAAACAATGATATGGTCGGTTGGATAAAGATTGACGGAACAAAGCTCAATTATCCTGTTATGCAATCGGTTGATAATCCTGACTTTTATTTAAAACACGGATTTGATAAAGAGTACACTGACTATGGATGTCCGTATGTACAGGAAAACTGTGATGTACTATTGCCGTCTGACAACATAGTAATCTATGGTCATAATATGGATGATGGTTCAATGTTTGCTACTCTTGATAACTACAAAAGCAAGTCATTTTGGAGTGAGCATAAGAAAATCTCATTTGATACCCTTACTTCTAAGAGTGAGTACGAGATAGTTGCCGTGTTCACAACGACCGTATATTCAGATGATGGTTTTAAGTATTATGAGTTTACCTGTGCCGAAGAAAAGGAAGATTTCGATAATTATATTTCTAAGTGTAAGGAACTTTCTCTCTATGATACAGGTGTAAAAGCCGAATATGGAGATAAGCTGATTTCTCTTTCAACTTGTGAGTACTCAAACAAAAACGGACGAATTGTAGTTGTTGCTAAAAGAATATCCTGACAAGGTGGAAATATTTGTGTTATCAAATAAGCTATATCATTAGTTTAAAACTGAATTATATTTTGGCTCCCGTTTTGCTCAAATATGACCCATATTTGATTTTAAATGATTGACAAAATCGCGACCAAGTGGTACAATAACAGTTAAACAAATTGGAATTTAGAGGCGGTATTATTATGAGAAAATGCATCCGTTGCGGAAGTGAAATGAAAGAAGGCTGTGCAATAAAAATTGAAGGTGCAGGATACGGAATTGTTATGTCTTCTGATGAAAGCAAACTTTTTGGAGGCAGAATTGGTAAGCCTAAAGTAG
>JAXJTT010000007.1:0-17305 GCA_036309445.1 Ruminococcus sp.
CCCGCCCTACGATGTAATAGTAAAAATTAGCTGTCGGGCATTAAAACTTGCCTACAAATGCAATCTATCTTCTCGAATTTGGTCAAGCGACATCGCTTGCGATTTGGATGCAACGCTTTATTTTAAAATTTAGGGTTTAGTACCCCATACCGAAGAATAATGCAACATTCAGGAGTAATCCTGCTATTGATAAAACAATGCATAATACAGAATGTTTTTCTTTTCTTCTGATGAGTCCGAAAATAATTCCGAATATGTTAAAAGCAGGAGAAAAAAGCAACGGAATGAAACCTGAATAAGTAATCCAATCAGGTGTGGTGGTATAACCCAATAGTCCCGTGCCGAAAACAATCGAAAAAATCCAAGCCCATAATGGTGTAATAATATTCATTGGCAACGGAGAAGCAATACTTATTATTCCTATGGTTAATAAACTATGCTTTCTGTTTTTATGTTCCATAAATACATCAACTTTCTGAAAATATATTATTTTTTATTATATATTTTAATAATTGGAATTTCAAGAATTTTTTACGAAAGACACCGCCCCGAAAACGCAATGTCGTTAAGTTGACGACATTGCAATGATATATTTGCTTCGCAAATATGATATTCGCCGTGGGCGAATGAGATATTGCCTGTGGCAATATGATATATTTATACTTTCGGATAAATATTAAGGGTCTGCGACGGCATTTATATTATTGTTTTTCGCTAACCATTCTTTTTTATAAATAGTATTTTTTAGTTGAAGACACCGCCCCGAATGGTACAGTATCATTCGGGGCGGTGATTTTAATTTAAAGTGGCTGTATTATGAACAGGCAAGTGATGTGTCATCTGAAAGAAGTAACGATTTTTGCAAGGTAGAGCTGGATTAATGTAACATCATCAATAGAGAGTGTGCCGTCAGAGTTTACGTCGGAAATAACTTCCTGCTCTGCGTTGAGTGTAATGCTTCTTGCAAGAGCCAACTGCAGGTGTGTTACATCGCTTACAGATACATTTCCGTCAAGGTCTACGTCACCGTACAAGAGTTCAATTGAAGGCTTGCAAGGTGCGAAAGTGTAATAAAACTCAACGAATGTAGCATCGTGAGAACCATAGCTGTTTGCTCGCTCTCCGTTGATTGCACCGGTTGCTTCGTTGTAGCCGTCGACCATTTCAAAAGTATTCAAACCCTCAGCCAGAACGCCTACTACAACTGTATATGTATGACCCTCTTTGAAAGTCTCGTTTTCTGCAACCTCTGTAACCTTGCCGTTGATTGTGTCGTACCACTCAACAGTGTCAACATTACAGCCGTTTGTGTAACAGAAAGCTGTCATATCAGGAAGCTTTCCTGCTACAGGCTCGTCAACTTCGCCTATGTCTACAAATGAAATTACTGACGGTTTTGCAAGTGTATATGTCACTGCAAGCTCTGCGGAAATCTGTGAGCCGGGGAGCATAACCTCTGCCTGCTTGTCGTTGATAAGTGCTGTGATAGCTACAAAGTCGTCTTCGTCGGTAGTGAATTTGTATTTAGCGTTTGCTCGTATCCATACCTCGAGCTTGTATGTGTGACCCGCCTGAAATACGTCTGTTTCTTTAAGGGTTACAGGCGTGGAGTTTGTAACGTCTGTCCAGTAAACACCTGTGATTGAAAAAGCACTGCTTGCAGGTGAGGCTGTAAAGTCAGGGTTTGCACCAACTTTTGGAGTGTCGATATTCTTTATCTTAACGGAAGAAACTTCTTCTCTTATGTCGCCAAACGCATAAGATACGAGAATATGATGTTTATTGTCTTTGCCTGCTGACTCAACCACAGCCATATTGCCGTTTACATAAGCTGTAACGTCTGAATTGCTGTCTTTTGTCGCAAAGTAAGCGTCGTCTTTAGTGGTGAGAACAATAAGCACCTCGTAAACATAACCATCTCTGAAATCATCACTTGGGTTCATAAATGTTTTTGTGGTGTAATCATACCACGCAACACCCTCGATGTAGTAAAGGGAGTCAATATCACCTGTGGTAACGCCATCTGTGAGTATAGTAGGGTAGTAATCAGGCCCGTTGCCTGTAACAGGCTCGGTAATATCAACCATAACTTCGCTTACCTTCGGGTCATATCCGCAAGGCTCAAACGTAAAATTAACACAAGCTTGAGATTTGTTGGTGAGTCTTGTGTTTATTTCAGCTTCTTTGCCGTTGATTTTAGCTTTCACAAGCGGAGTGTTGTCATTTGCAACTCTGAACTCATAGCCGTCAGAAGCAAGCAAAAGAACAACAAGAGTATAAACGTGACCTTCTATAAATGTATCGTTGGGATTTACAGCTTTGTCTGTGGTTTTGTCATACCACCATTTGCCTTTAACAACATCAGGGTCGTTATCAAGCTGATTATCAAAATAATATGCAGGGGTGTTAAGGTTACAGGTGTACTGAGGGGTTTGTCCTGCGTACGGTGCAGTAACTTCTGTAAGGTTGATGTCGTAAACAACTATTACATCATCTGAGTTTGCCGCAAATGCACAGACTGCCGACGACATAAGAAGTGTAACGGCAAGCACAATGCTTAATGCTGATTTTAAAATACTTTTTTTCATAGTTAAGCCTCCTGTTTTAATTTATTTTAGTAACCGTCAGGTCTTCGGCTACTTTGAGCGTGATTGTAAATTCTTCGGGTGGGCAGGTGGGGTAATGAAATCTGAATGTTACTTCCGTTTCGCCCTCCTGCAAGCCTGCAAAGTAAAGGTCTGCACCCTTGTCTTTCATTCCACATTCATACTCAGGAACAGGCTTTACATAGCTGTAACACTCAACTATATTTTCAGGATTGTACCTAAGCTCAAACCTGCCGCCTGCTATCACTCCATGACGTGAATAACAGAATGCTTTTTCTTTGTTAAAAGGATATTCAGGTTTGTTGTTGTTACAACCGAAAAGCGAAGAGAAAAGACCCATAATACATATCAACTCCAATATTCTGAATTTGATTTTCATATTTTTTCCTCAGTATTGTGAACGAAAATAAATCTTTACACGTACCATTATACTTAAAATTTTGCAAAAATCCCCACACTTTCAATAAAAAACAGTGTGGGAAATCGAAAATTAGTGTGGGTTTTGGTGTGGGATATGGATTATACATAGTTATATGCGACTCTGAACTTATATGCCTGACCGAGAATAAAAAAACAGAGAGCTAAGTCCGAAAAAAACTTAGCTCTCTGATGTGTTACTGTAACTTTGTGTATTTTACTTTCAATTCGTATAAAATTGATTGTATCTGGTGGGAATGTTCATAATATGGCTCAAGGGCACGGAACATCTGCTCAGTTTTCTGTCCGAACTCAGCACAGATTTGCGGAGTTAATTTACCGCCATTTTTATACACTTCACTTAACTGCACATAAACTTCAATTCTCAATCTGTCGTAGTTGTTGTTTCTTCTCTTGCGTTCAACAGCGTCAAAATCAAGAATTGCTCTGAGGTCAGTTATATGTCTGCCGTAGCCGTGCGACATAGGGAACTTTTCTTCGTTTGCCAACAGCTCTTTGTATAAAGATTTTAAATACGGCTCAATTTTCTTGAATATTGTAGTGTATTCTTCGAGCATTTTATCAAAAGTAGCCATAACCTCGTTCGGGTTGCTGTTTTTGGAATCTGCAAAAGCATCCATCTTAGATTTAAACTCAAGAATACTTGTACTGCATTCTTCGATTTTAAGGATTTGTTCCACAATTCCCTGAACGGTTCTTTTTTCATCTTCAAGCCTGCTAAGCTCTTTGGCTTCTTCGTTTGATTTTCTGATTTCTGCCTTCCACTGGAAAAATGCAATCACCAGTGCCGCTAAAGCTACAAGAAGATTGATTATAAATTCAAATAATTCCATAATGTTGCACTCCGATTATAATTGATTTGTGTGTCATTACATTAAAATTCTATATCAAAGCACACTATAAGTCAACATATTTTATGTTTGCAGAGAGGAAACTTATAATCAGCAGATACGTACATAACCTGTTTCTTCAATAAGCGTCTGACCTTCTTCGGACAAGAGCCAGTCAATCAGAGCAGGGATATTTTCGTTGTTGTTATCAGCACGGTAAATGGCGTAAAATTGTGCGACTATGGGATAGCTTCCGTTCTGGATATTTTCGGCACTTGGCTCTACGCCGTTGAGCGAGAGCATTTTTACGGCATCGTTTTCTACAATTCCGTCCATATAATAGCGGAACGAAAAGCCGATTGAGCCACCTGTTATTGCAAGCGGAGATTTGCGACCGATTTCGTAATCTCCCATAAAGGCTTCAAAGGCGGTCTGGCTTCCACTGCCCTCCAGTCTTGTAACGGGATTTATAATGCGGTCTGCACCGCCAACCTCAGCCCAGTTTGTATATTCACAGGCATAGATTTTTCGTATCTGCTCAGCAGTGAGGTTATCAACGGGATTTTTTTCATTTACAAAAAACACAAAGCCCTCAAGCCCGATGGGAACATAGACCAGTTCCACGCCCTTATCCTTTGCATATTGCTTCTGTTCCTCGGAAGGGCCTGCACAAAACAGAATATCTGTGGTGCCGTCTACGATTGCCTGATAGCCGCGAACTGTATTTTTATATTGCATAGCACTGTCTTCGGCAAAGTTTTCACCGTAAAAGTTATCATCAGAAAACTCACCGTTTTCGTAGGTGACACAGCCCTCGGGATAAACATTGTCAATCACTGCGGCATAGACGGGAACCAAGGCAGCGGCTCCGTCAAGAACAGGAAGGTTATCTTTAAGCTTCAGCGAAGACTCAATTTTGGGCAGGTCTGAGCCGTCTTTGTGCGGAAGATAGCTTTTTACATCAATCATCTGTGCCTGAGTAGCCCCGCTGAAATTGTTTGAAAGTCTGACGGTGAGCAACTGATACATACTCAGGTTAAAAGCCGCAAATAAAGAAATTATCAGCAAAATTGTTAAAATCTGCTTTCCTGTCTTCATTTGTTACCACCACTCTTTCCCGATAAAATATATTATGGAGCAGTGTTCATAAGCGTAGATTGCATAAACGAAATGTGCAACAGTCAACGCAAGGCATAGGAATATAACCGAAAAAAGAATGATTGAAAATGTGCGGTCTTTCATATTTTATACCTCACATATATGCAACGGCAAGAAGCAGAAGCCCCATTAGGCTGATTACAATTGTTACAAGCACGCCTGCAATAATAATCATAGCAATCATCATAATTTTACGTTTCTTGATTTCATCATCAGAGTATGTATTCGGTACCGCCTTGTTTCGTTTTCTGGCAACTATGTAACGAAATATACTGATTATAAGCAAAACAACGCTTGCAATAGGTAATGCAAAGAAAAGTGCTGCAAATATAGGAAAAGTCATAATAAACCTCCTGATTTTTGTTTCAGTTTTTATAGTTTGAATTGTGTAGATGGAAAAATCCAAATTGAAAACCTCTTGATTTTAATTATATCGAAATTACGGAGCATCTGCAATATATTTTAGTTCAAATTGATTTATCCGGAGATAAAAAATTCTGACATAATTCAAAACCATTTGGTCAGAAAAATGTCAGAAATCTTTTTTTGGGGTATATAATATGCTTGTGTTGTTATGGTAATATAAGTTATCTCTGTTGCCAAATTTGTTTGTTCGTTTTTATTTCAGAAAATCTGTAATCATTTGTTTTTTTGTTTTGCCAACATTTTATTAAATGCTGTTTATCAAAAAAGGTATTGACTGTACGGAGGATTTAAGATATAATAAAAAATGTTAGTAATAAATAATATTTAAGGGAACCAGCTGACTGCAGAGGACGTTGGTTCCCTTTTTGTCATTTTGTAAAGAAATTACTATCGTTTTGTCGGGCGGAGAAGTGGTGATATATCTGTCTGCTCGGATTTGATGCAACGTCTATAAATTTTTAAGGAGATTTAGTTATGGAAATTCAACT
The DNA here is from genome assembly GCA_036309445.1 of Ruminococcus sp. Lineage (GTDB taxonomy): Bacteria > Bacillota > Clostridia > Oscillospirales > Acutalibacteraceae > Ruminococcoides. The sequence continues at coordinate 5,947 of JAXJTT010000007.1, forward strand.
CCAGGAGCTTATTGAGCAAATCAAAAAAGATGGTGTAGAGGCAGCGGAAACTGAGGCTGAGGCAATCATCAGAGCTGCAAATGAAAAAGCAGAAAAAATCATCGCTGATGCACAGGCACAGGCAGATAAGATTTTGCTTGATGCTAAAAAAGAGAATGAAAAAATGGTTAAGTCAGGCGAAGACGCTATTCGTCAGGCCGGCCGTAATCTGCTCATATCTTTCAGAGAGAGCGTTACAAGAGAGCTTAATGCGATTTTAAATAAAAATATCAACGCTGTTTATTCTTCAAAGGCTTTGGCTGAGATTGTTATAAATGTTGTTGAAAGCTGGGCTAAGAAGCCTGAAGCCGAGGATATAACCGTAATTATAAACAGCGAAACCCTGAAGTCACTTGAAGACACACTTCTTGCAGGACTTAAAGAAAAAATGGTTGAGGGTGTTACACTGAAAGCAGGAGATAATTTTGACGGAGGCTTCCGCATCAGTGCAAACAACACAGGTGCCTATTATGATTATTCTGCCGAGGCTGTGGTTGAAATGCTTTCTGCATACCTCAGCCCCAAGGTTACAGAACTTTTGAAAGAGGCGTAAGTGCTATGGCTGAATATTATCTGATATCACAGTTGCCGTCGCTTGACGGTATCGGTGAAAATTCACCCGTGCCTATTACTGAGGAGCGTTTTATGGAACTATGCGAGCGTTCTTTAAAGAAAAAGGCATTGAGTGAACTTAAAAATATTAAGCTTATTCCGACTATAGATGCTGAAAAATCACATTCTTCTCTGGTTGAAAACTGGAACAACTCAGAAAGGAATTTGCGTCTTGCCCTTGCAAAAGTCAGGGCTGAGAAAATGAATAAATCTTTTGATTTGGGCAACAAGCACCTGCCGTCTGAGCTTTTTAAGGTTGCAGGTGAAGCTGTTGAGATAAAAAATCCGTTGGAAGCAGAAAAATATCTTTTGCAGTACAGACTCAGTTTTCTTGAAACACTAAGACCAATGGATAATTTTTCGGAAGATTTTATTTTTTATTACGGATTGAAGCTTAGACTCATTTTGCGTATAAGACAATTTGATACACAGGTTGGAAAAGCCACATATAAAAATATTTATAACTCTATATTGAATATAGATAGGTTGGAGGCTTAATAATGAGCGAAAACACTGGAAAGGTTGTTAGCATTAACGGAAACTTGGTGTCGGTAGAATTTGACGGCAACGTTTCTATGAATGAAATATGCTATGTTAAGATAGACGACACTGCCCTTAAGAGCGAGGTTATCCGCATAAAAGGTAATGTCGCACAGATACAGGTTTATGAAATGACAGGCGGTATCAAGTACGGTGATGCTGTTGAATTTACGGGAGAAATGTTGTCTGCAGAGCTTGGCCCCGGTTTGCTTGGTCAGATATATGACGGACTGCAAAATCCACTGCCTGCACTTGCAGAAAAAGCAGGCTGGTTCTTGGAGCGTGGAAATTACGCAGACGGATTAAATGCCGAGAAAAAATGGGAGTTTACTCCTACCGTAAAAGTCGGTGATACTCTTAGTGCAGGTGAATATATCGGTACTGTTCCCGAGGGTGCTTTTACACACAAAATTTTCCTGCCGTTTTATCTGCTTGGAAACTACACAGTAAAATCTGTTGCAAAAAAAGGCGAATATACAATTAAAGATACTGTTGCCGTTGTCAGCGACGAGCGTGGACGTGAAACAGAGCTTACTATGTCATTCAAGTGGCCTGTAAAGAGAGCAATAAGATGTTATAGTGAACGTCTTGCTCCTGTGGAAACAATGGAAACAAAGGTGCGACTTGTTGACTCTTTCTTCCCTGTAGCAAAGGGCGGAACATACTGCACACCGGGTCCTTTCGGTGCAGGCAAGACAGTTTTACAGCACACCACTTCAAAATATGCAGATGTTGATATAGTAATTATTGCGGCTTGCGGTGAGCGTGCAGGTGAGGTTGTTGAAACTCTGACAGAATTTCCTGAGCTTACAGACCCGAAAACAGGTCGCTCACTTATGGAACGTACAATTATCATTTGTAACACTTCTTCAATGCCTGTTGCTTCCCGTGAAGCTTCGGTATACACTTCCGTTACTCTTGCCGAGTATTATCGTCAGATGGGACTCAATGTTTTATTGCTTGCCGACTCAACATCACGTTGGGCACAGGCACTGCGTGAGATGTCAGGTCGTCTTGAGGAAATCCCCGGTGAAGAAGCTTTCCCTGCTTACCTTGAATCATATATTGCGGCATTCTACGAAAGAGCAGGCTATGTACTCTTGCCTGACGGAAGCAAAGGTTCAGTTACAATCGGTGGTACTGTTTCTCCTGCAGGCGGTAACTTTGAAGAACCTGTAACTCAGGCTACTTTAAAGGTTGTAGGTGCTTTCCACGGTCTTTCACGTGAACGCTCCGACGCAAGAAAATACCCTGCCATTGACCCTCTTATTTCGTGGTCAAAATACAGCGGTGTTGTAGATAAAAAGAAATCCGATTTCTGCAAGAATATTCTTCATCAGGGAAGTGAAATTTCTTCTATGATGAAGGTAGTTGGTGAGGACGGCACAACCCTTGCTGATTATATTACTTACTTAAAATCCGAAATGCTTGATGCGGTATATTTACAGCAGAACTCTTTTGATCTGGTTGATGCAAACTGCGGTACTCTCCGACAGAGATATGTTACAGATAAGCTCATCCGTGTGCTTGGCAGTGATTATGCACTTGAAAGCAAGGAAGCTTCACGAAAGTTTTTCAACCATATGCGTCAGATATTCATTGACTGGAATTATACAAAGTTTGACTCTGAGGATTTCAGAAAATATGAATATGAAATTGATTTGCTTTATCAGGAAGGTAACGGCAAACCAACAAGCGATGCCGAGTGCTTATTGAAGGACGGTGTATAAGAATGAATAAAATTTATAATAGAATTGAATCTATCGTCGGTAACGTAATTACCGTCAGAGCAAAGGGTGTAAGATACAACGAGCTTGCTCAGATAAATACTCGTTTTGGCAAATCTCTTGCACAGGTCAATAAAATTGACGGAGATATCGTGTCACTTCAGGTTTTTGCAGGTGGTCAGGGTATTTCAACAGGAGATGAAATCCGCTTCTTAGGTCACGAAATGCGTGTGTCTTTCAGCGAAGATTTATTAGGACGTATCTTTAACGGCTCAGGTGAGCCAAGGGATAAAGGTCCTGCTCTTACCGATAATATGAAGCCAATCGGCGGTCCTTCCGTCAACCCTACAAAGCGTATTCTTGCCAACCGAATGATGAGAACAAATATTCCTATGATTGATGTGTTCAACACATTGGTTGTTTCTCAGAAGCTCCCGATTTTCTCTATTTCGGGTGAACCATATAACCAGCTTCTTGCACGTATTGCAATGCAGGCAGAAGCAGACGTAATCGTTCTTGGCGGTATGGGTCTTAAATATGATGACTTCCTCTATTTTAAGGAAGAACTTTCAAAGGGCGGTGCTTTGAGCAAGACTGTAATGTTTATTCACACAGCTTCCGACCCTACTGTTGAGTGTATGATGATTCCTGATATGGTGCTTGCCGTAGCAGAGCAGTTTGCGTTGCAGAATAAAGATGTACTTGTACTCCTTACTGATATGACAAACTTTGCAGATGCGATGAAAGAAATTGCCATCACTCAGGAGCAAGTACCATCTAACCGTGGTTATCCCGGTGACCTCTATTCTCAGCTTGCGGCTCGTTACGAAAAGGCTGTTGACTTTGCAGACTCAGGCTCTGTAACCGTTCTTGCCGTTACAACTATGCCGGGTGATGACGTAACTCACCCTGTACCTGATAACACAGGTTATATTACGGAAGGTCAGTATTACCTCAAGGGCGGCAGAATTGAGCCTTTCGGTTCGCTTTCCCGACTCAAGCAGAACGTCAACGGAAAAACACGTAGCGACCATCGTGCCCTTATGGATGCGATGATTCGTCTGTATTCTGCATACAAAGAGGCGCTTGAAAAGAAAAATATGGGCTTTTCTATGAGTGGTTGGGACGAAAAGCTCCTTAAATACGGTTATCTTTTTGAGAAGAAGCTTATGGATTTATCAGTAAATCTGCCTCTTGAAGCAGCTCTTGATCTGGGCTGGGAGATTCTGGCAGATTGCTTTGAGAAAGACGAAACAGGAATTAAGTCAGACCTTACCGAAGAATTCTGGCCTGAGAAGTAAGGAGGACTGTAGTTTTGGCAAAAATCAAACTGACTAAAAATGAGTTGAAGGTACAGAAAGACGCTCTCAAAATGTATCGAAGATATTTGCCTACTCTGATGCTTAAAAACAACAGCTTCAGACAGAAATCCGTACTATCGAAGCCAAAGCAAAGGCAGTGCGAAAAGCAAAGCTTGAGCTTGAACAGGGCTTTGAAGATTGGATTGCTGTTTTCAGCGAAAACTCTGCATTCCCCGAAGGTATCATCACCGTGAGCAATATCCGCAAAGGCAAAGGAAATATTGCAGGCGTTGATATTCCCACATACGAGGGAGCAGATTTCAGCCGAAGCGACTACGATTTTTACAGCACTCCGCTTTGGGTTGATATTGCGGCTGACCACATTGAAAAGGCAATATCGCTTGATCTGGAGGCTGAGGTGTTGGACGAACAGGTAAAGCTTCTTGAAGCTGAGCTTCTGTCAACTTCTCAGAGAGTCAACTTGTTTGAAAAGGTAAAAATACCTGAAACTGAAAAAAATATTAAGAAAATATCAATATATCTTGCTGACCAGCAGGTCAGTGCAGTAGTGCGTTCTAAAATTTCAAAACGCAAAATTGCTCAGCGTAACGACGAGCCACAGGAAAGGCAGGTGTATTCCTTGTGATAGTTGCTATGAAAAAGATTTCTCTCATAACAATGGGAGATAAAAAGGAAGAAACACTCAAAGTCTTGCGTAAGCTCGGTATTGTTCAGATTGAAATAAGCGAAGGCACAGGCGAAAAGCTGAGTCAGTACAAAGAACAGATTGCATTGTTGGAACGTGCGGTTTTTTCTGTGGGCAAACCTAAAAAGGTAAAGCAGGAGAGCGTTGATACTCAGAAAGCATTGGAAATTGCAGATGAAATCGACACTCTTTCGGAAGATATAAAATCCTGCATATCGCAGAGAGCTTCCCTTAATACTGAACTTGACCGCCTGAAGGGCTGGGGAGATATTGACCCGAAAAGCATAGAGGAATTAGCTTTGAAAGGCATTGAAGTTGCGTTTTACGAAATGCCGAAATCCGAGTACAAAAATTTGCCTGACGAAGTGCAGGCGGTAAAGCTCTTTGCAAACAAATCAACGGTTAAACTCTTGCTCAGAAAAAATGCACAGACAGATGCAGACTTTGACAGATACAGACTTGTGCTTCCGAAGTTATCTACAACTGAAATGCGAAGCAGAATTGACAAGCTTACCTCAAAAATTGCAGAGTCTGAAAGCAAAATAGCTTCTTACGTCTGCTATCTCGAAAGCTTTAAACAAGCTGTAAAGGCATTGGAAAAAGACGTTGAGTTTGAAACTTACGCAACAGGTATGAATACCGAAAACCTGTCGGCAAATGAAACAGATGCAGTTACAATTGCTTATTTCAAGGGCTTTGTTGAAGCGGAAAAAATTGATGAATTGAAAAAGACAGCAAAAGAAAACTGCTGGGGACTTTCAATTGAGGAACCTGAAGAGGAAGATAATGTTCCTACCAAACTTAAGAACAACAAGTTTGTAAGCCTTATCTATCCGCTGACCGATTTCTTGGGTACGGTTCCGGGATATTTTGAGTACGATATTTCAGGCTGGTTCTTAGGATTTATACTTATATTTTTCGGTATAATTTTCGGAGACGGCGGTTACGGCTTGCTTATCTGTGCAATTGCTGCCGTACCGATTTTAAAATCTCTGATTACAAAAAAAGATATAGCACCTGCGTTTTTACTTATGGGGCTGTTTGGCTTATCAACCGTGCTGTGGGGTACACTTGCCTGCACTTGGTTCGGTCTTTCGCCTGAGCAGTTACCGCAGTGGCTCAGGTCTTTGTCGATACCTGTGATTTCAAATGTATATGCAGACAAAATCTGGAGTCTGCCGTGGACACCTGAGGGTGTGGGACTTACTACCGCACAGAATGTGCAGATATTGTGCTTCTCGCTGGCTCTTGTTCAGTTGACAGTAGCTCATATAATCGGTGCTGTGCGAAACAGAAAGTCAGTGAAAGCTCTTGGCGATATAGGCTCTATATTACAGCTTTTCGGCATTTTCTATCTGGTAATGAACCTTGTTGTAAATGCACAGGTGTTTGGATTTGATTTAGTTATAGGCGGCATACCTGTGGGTACTGTTGCAATTGCATTGATTGGCTTGGGATTTGTTATGAGCTTTGTGTTCTCAAACTACAAAGACAGCATAATAAAATCTATCCTTGCAAGTCTTACAAATATCGTATCCGTGTTGCTTGGCGTGGTAAACGTGTTCTCAGATATTGTTTCTTACATACGTCTGTGGGCTGTCGGCCTTGCAGGTGCGGCAATTTCGGCAACAGTAAACGAATTGGCAGGTCCGCTTTTCGGCAACTTTTTGTTTGTGATACTCGCTGTTGTGCTTCTGGTGTTTGGTCACGGACTGAATATGATACTCAATATTCTGTCGGTTATCGTTCACGGAATCAGACTCAACACACTGGAGTTTTCATCACATCTCGATATGTCGTGGAGTGGCCGTAAGTTTAAACCATTTGAAGAATAAATTGTTTATATAAGGAGAATTGTTATGAATTTTGGATTATTTGGTACAGCGTTAGCTATGGGTATTGCCGCAATCGGCTCTGCTATTGGTATTGGTATTGCAGGTCAGGCATCAATCGGTGCATGGAAAAAGTGTTATATGAGCAACAAGGCGGCACCATTCATTCTTACAGTTTTTGCAGGTGCTCCTCTTACACAGACAATCTACGGTTTCCTTCTTATGCAGCAGATGACTTCATCTGACGCAGACCCTGCATTCCTGTTGGCTCTCGGTATTGCTTCCGGTGTTGCAATGGCTGTTTCTGCCGTATTTCAGGGTAAAGCAGGTGCCGCAGGTGCAGACGCTCTTGCCGAAACAGGAAAAGGTTTCTCACAGTATATCACCGTTGTAGGTCTTTGCGAAACAGTAGCATTGTTCTCACTCGTATTCGGTATGGTTGCGTTGGGATAAAAATAATAACAATTTATACTGACATCGCTTTATAGCGGTGTCAGTTTTTTGTTGCTGCCTTAAGATGTGGAAATAACCCCCCAGTTAAACTGGGGGAAAATAAAAAGGCTTTAGCAAAAGAAAACCTCCAAGTATAATAGTAATGTGTTTGGCGACGCATTACAAAAAATACAAGGAGGATTTTCAATAATGAAAAAAGAAAAGAATGAAATAAAACACACAGCCCACTCAACATACAGATGTCAGTATCATATAGTGTTTGCACCAAAATATCGTAGGAAAATATTATACGATAATAATATAGCAGAAAAAGGAAAGATACTTAGAGACTTATGCGAATGGAAAAGTCTACATATAATAGGGACAGAAGTATGTTGGCTCTCTCACACATTTGGTGAGAAAGCCCATTCGTTTCATTTATTTAAATAAAATCAAATTTATTTTTTCAAAAACTTTGTTAAGGCTTTTATGCGAGTAAGTACCCAACTTGTCATTTTTGATTTCTTATACCATATACCGCATCCAGCCTTAATAGTATACTCTTTAAACATCTCTCCTCCCATTTTGCAATATCCATATTTCCAAGGCTTACTTCCCCCAGTAAAATGTATGATTTTTGCATCGTTAATTTTTTCAAATGATGTCGACGAATAAGAGCCTAACATCAAATTATATTTTTTATCAACCACCATAACCTTATCGTAATATAATGCATTTAACAAATCCTGATCTGGTAATCTTAGTTTTTCGCGATTATTCGAAATATAATCAAACACTTGAGGCAACTTCACTTCTTGCCTCATCATTTCAAGGTTCATTAACATTACACCTGAATTAAAATAAGCTTTTTCCATTGGGATTTTCAATCTATTATGATATTCTTGATTATGATAATCGTCTATTTGGTCAGGGCATACAATAAATAAATTTTCGATATCATTTATAGTGAAATCTTGATAATAAAACTCATCAATATTATCCTTAATTATTATATCTGCATCCAAATACAAAACTCTTTCTAGTGTGTTCGGCAATAGTTTTGCCGCCAAAATACGATAATACATTTCTTTAGAAAAATAGTTTATTACTGGTGCCTCTAAAAATATTTCATCTTCTACCTTCACTAACTGTAATATTCCCTTATTCTTTGATTCCACCAATTTTTTTATTCGTTTTTTATTTCTATCAGAAAGATTATCATACAAATACCAAACAACTATCTCATGGTCACAATTTTCAAAAAGAGATTGCAACATTGTCAAACAAGGTGATACATATCTATCATTTGTTGCACATAAAATATTCATCTTTTCCATAAATTCCATCCCCACTATTCTTGTCTCTCTATTTTAGTTCACTTAACAAAACTTTTATTCTTTTGAGTAATTAGTTTATATATTCTGGCACCCACAGTAGGAATCGAACCTACAACTAATCCTTAGGAGTGACATCGAAACACAGTTGCAGAGTCACTTTCCGTACCCGATAATCCCGTATTTTCAAGGCTTTTTCGTACTTGAAGTGTTACGGAATTACTGCTAATTTTACCTCGTTCTCGACCATCTGATTAGATAGAATTAGCAAGGGGTTCGCATTTAGGGAAAAGGCTATATTCCTCCACGAGAACGCCAAATGACGGCTAATCCCTCGGTTTATTACCGAGTAACGTCTAACATACTATACTATTATAATCGTTAAATGTGAATTTTTCAAGAAAATTGAGAAAAAAAGAAAACGGCAAGACCATTTTTTGATCTTGCCGTTATGTATTTCTATTGTCTACTTTTTTACAGTTCTGTTTTGCAACAGCCACCGCTAAATTTAGATTATTTTTTTGAATAGAAAAGTCGCAGAGTTAATTCATCAAGCTTTTCTTTGTCAAGGTGAAATTCCATATAAGTGTTTGTGTCTACGTTTTCGCCCTCGGGAGAAACAATCTCGTCGAGAGTGTACTCAGCGTACTTATTAAGCACGTTGCTGAGAGTGTTTGCTGAGCAATCAGTTACGATATAGTCAGAAACCGATTCGTAGGCCTCCAGAGCGAATGTATCGCTTTCATTGAGCTTACTACCTAAGGAAGTCATAAAACTTTCCATATAAGCCTTGTGACGCTCCATACGGGAGATGTTGAGCTGATCACCGACATCTTTACGAGTCTGAACAAAGGAGAGAGCCTGCTCGCCTCTGAGTGTTACCTCGCCCATAGGGATTGATGAGTCAACTGCTGAGAAATCATCTGTGACATTGACGGTTACACCGCCTACAGAATCATTGAGGATTGCTATTGCATCCATATTCATAGATACATAGTAATCAATGTTAAGACCAAGGAAAAGGTCTGAAACTGTTTTCTTGGTGTTTTCACAACTGTCCTCAAGTCCGCTGCCATAGGTGTGGGAGAGAGCAAGCTGTGCGTAGGAGTTGCCGGCAGGCTTGCCTCCGATGCCGAGAATCGGCATATTAAGCATTGTGTCACGGTTAAGAGTAACAATGTCATAGGTCTTGTCTTGTTCATCAAACACAATCAGAGAGACCATATCAGCCTCGCCTGTGTTGTTGTAAGACTCACTTGATGTTACAGGACCTTTTTCGTCAATACCCAACATCAGGAATACTGTGATATCCTGACGTGGGTAGTAGTCGATACCGTCTCTTGTAATTGTTTTTGATGTAGATACGTTTTCTGCAGATGCATTACTTGATTGCGGAGCAAAAATCGAATCTATAAGCATAAGTGAACTGAATATAAGAACAAGTACCAGAAGAATAATTACAACAATAAAAATGGGATTGCTTTTTGTACGTTTTTTACTCATACGCATAAAACCTATACGACGCTATGATTATGCGTTGTATGACTTCTTTCTGCGTGAGATGTAAACGAGAGCTACGATTGATGCGAGAGAAACGAGCATTACGCTGCCCCAGATTACTACGCTTGTCTGTGTGTCAGCACCTGTAACAGGAACGTATGTGTCGTTCTGTGCATCAGCAGGTACCATAATTGCAACAGGGCAGATTTCCTCAAATGTGATTGTGATTGTGCCGTTGCCGTTGTTTACTGCCTTTTTAACAGGCTTCCACTTACCATTTACGAATACCATTGCCAAAACTTCTGTGTCTTCAGGGATTGAATACTCAAATGTCATATCAATTGCTGTGCCGTCCTTTGGAAGAAGCTCTGTGAGGTCGTCACATCTTGAAGTAATGTCGAATAAATCTCTGATTACGAAGTTGTCGGCATTTGCATCGTTGCCGAGAAGTTCTTTTGCAAGAGCGTTGAGCTCAGGGCAGATTACTGAAAGCTTTGTGTCTGTCTTGTTAAGCTCGTTGTAAGCATCTTCAAGAGCTTTCTTCTGCTCATCTGTGAGTTCTGTAGCGTCTTTAACACCTGAGATAGGAGTCATTACAACGCAATTCTCGTAACAAGCAGCGAGTACATTGCCGTTTGCGTCACGGATATAGCCTAAAACTTTCTTGCCATCAGCATCAAACTCAAATACGATGTTTGGTGCACCCTTATTGATGACACTTGGTGTGAAACCTGCGGCCATAGCACTTACTGAGCAAGAAAGAAGCATAACTGCGACGAGTACAAATGAAATTAATTTTTTCATAATTATCATCTCCATAATGTTTTATTTTTATTTTAATTATTATTTGCTGTGTTTGCCTTCTGAGGCAGAATTTTTAGCTTTTGCAGCTGCCTGAGCATAACTGCTCTCGTAGCTGTTGTAGTATTGTTTATAATACTTTTTGCTGTATTTGCCGTGTTTATCAGTTACGCAGTTGAGAACCACACCGAGGATTTTTGTGTCGATGAATTCAAACTGGCTTACTGCGTTACCAAGTGCGGATGTGTTGCAGTAGTCCTGACGAACCACAAGAAGAATACCGTCAACAAGTTTTGACGCTACCATAGCATCGCTGACTTCACCTACAGGAGGAAGGTCGATGATGATATAGTCGTATTGCTCTCTGAGTGTTGCCAGAGCTTTTTCCATCTTGACAGAGCTGAGAAGCTCAATCGGGTTAGGTGGGTTGACACCTGCCGCAATTACGTCAAAGCACTCATCAGAATCTGTCTGATAGAGCTGAGTAACTTCGCTCATAGTGTTCTGACCTGTGAGGTAGTTTGAAAGACCCGGA
>JAXJTT010000008.1:0-14358 GCA_036309445.1 Ruminococcus sp.
AGCCGTGTCCGCCCGTCAACAAGGAAAAGGATAGTTTTGTATCTGTCCCCAACTAAAAAATATAGAGCAAAGCGATTTAAGCAGCTCTGTGGCTGTTTAAATCACTTTACTTAATAAGTGGAGCGGATGATGGGAATCGAACCCACACGATCAGCTTGGAAGGCTGAAGTTCTACCACTAAACTACATCCGCATATTCACAATGATGTTATTATAGCACTATCTTTATGCATTGTCAATAGTTTTTTTAAAATAAAGACTTGCACATAAATAATCTGAAATCTCTGTGCAAGTCTTTTTTGCAGTTAAATTAAAAAGAGAAAAACATATCCCGAAACAACGCTCAGAGTCATACCTGCAAGTACATCGCTTATAAAATGAACTCCTGCAAACACTCTTGAGAGCATAATCAGAAAGCTTATGCAAAGAAAAATAATTCCAAGTGGTGGGGAAAGGCAGAGAAAAGCCATAGATATGATAAAGGCAGAAGCGGTATGACGGCTGGGCATACTTTCTCCTTTTTTCGTTTTGTTGAACACAGAAGGTATCCCGAATTTTTCATACGGTCTTTCTCTGTTGAAAAATTTTCTGATTATGGTTACAAACAGAAATACTCCCAAAGGAACAAGAGTTATTTTAAAAATCTCGGCAGACTGAGTAAGAGCCAGATACAAGAGCAATAAACCGTAAGCAGCGAAAATAACATACGGCAAACCCTTATACATTATTTTGAGAATTATATTTGCTGATTTTTTATTTTTAAAAAAGTCTGTAATTTTTTTATAAAGCTGAGCGTCGATTTTAATCACATCCATATAAATCTAAGCTCATTTTAACACAAATTTTAAACTATATCAATGTTGTATTTTTCAAACCAGTAATCAAGCTCGATAATATAAGCAAGTATTTGCGGTGCTTTCATCAGCTGACCATACCACGGAGTGGTAACACTGTCGGGATTTTCAATGATGTTGTAAATTCCATTTTTATCGAGAATTTCATTCAATAGAGTCTTCTTTTCTAAAATACTCTTTACTTTTTCCTTGCAGATATTAAAGTATACAGGATTGTGAGTCTTAGGATAGGGGCTTTTCTTTCGCCAGCAGATTTCATCAGGCAAAATTCCCTCAAAAGCTTTTCTTACAATGCCTTTTTCTCTGCCGTTGTAAGCCTTTAATTCCCATGGCATATTGTACGCATATTCAACTAGTCTGTAATCACAGAACGGCACACGCACCTCAAGCCCGTTATACATTGAGCAACGGTCTTTTCTATCAAGCAGGCATTGCATAAACCAGTAAAAATTAAGGTAGAACATTTCTCTCATCCTGCTCTCAATTTTAGAATCACTTTTAAGCTTCGGTGCCATATTTATTGTATCGATATATTTTTCTCTGACATATTCTTCGCCTCTCGGCAATATGCCTTTTCTGAGAATACTTCGCCTTATCTCCTGACTTTTCGACCACGGGAAGCAATCGTCAAAAAGCATTTCTTTGTTATGATACCACGGATAGCCTCCGAAAAGTTCGTCGGCACATTCGCCTGAGAGTGCAACTGTGAAATTCTCTTTGATTTCCTTGCAAAAGAGTAGCAGAGAAGAGTCAACATCTACATATCCTGCTAAATCTCTTGCTTCCACACTGTCATAAAGTGCATCGGCAAGCAGAGAATTATCAAGTATAATTTCAGTGTGATTTGTGTCAGCGTTTTTAGACATAAGCGAAATGTATTCAAAGTCCGCATTCGGTTGAAACAGGCTTTTCGTAAAATATTTCTGATTATCCCTGTATTCAACTGAAAATGTGCTGATTTTACCCAGTTTATGCTCTTTGTAATAGTCAGATGCAGTCTTTACGATAATACTGCTGTCAAGACCGCCTGATAGGAAAAAACACAGAGGAACGTCACTGGTAAGCTGTTTTTGTATTGCGTCAGTAAGCAGATACCTTGTTTTTTCGATGGTGTCTTTTTCATTGTCGCTGTGTTCACGTGCTTCAATACTGAAATATTTTCTGATATTAAGCTTCTTGTCTTTGTAAATTGCATATTCTCCGGGCTTCAGCTCTTTAATATTTTTGAAAACTCCGTTACCTGGGGTTCTTGCAGGACCGAGGAAGAAAATTTCATATAATCCGTTTTCGTCGATTTCAGGCTTTACCATACCGCTTGCAAGTAAGGTTTTAATCTCTGAGCCGAATATAATGCCATCTCTGTACTGGTGATAAAACAGAGGCTTTACACCGATTTTATCACGGCACAAAAAAATACTGTCGTTTGCAATATCATACACTGCAAAAGCGTATATTCCGTTAAACATTTCTGCACACGTTTCACCGTATTTTATATACGCTTTAAGCACAACTTCCGTGTCACTGTGCCCTGTAAAACGCATACCTGCGGCAATCAATTTTTCTCTCAATTCGTTTGTGTTGTAAAGCTCACCGTTATACACTATCATATACAGCTTTCCGTTGTGTTTTGCCGCCATAGGTTGCTTGCCGTTTTCTTTGTCAATTACTACTAGTCGCCTGTGCAATAATGCACAACCCTTATTGATATAAAGCCCGTTTTCGTCAGGTCCACGTCTTGAAAGAGTTTCTGACATTTTGTAGAGAACAGAAATTTTTTCACTCATATTGATTGTAGGGTCAAACCATCCTGCTATTCCGCACATATGCATACCTCCGTCAATTTGTTCTTGTGTTCTTGATTGTATATAAAAAGCACACCATAAGTATAATGAGAGCAGAGGCTGAAATATAACTTCCGCCATAAGCTCCTGTGGTTGTAGCTCTTGCAACAGAAAATACACTTTCATATCTTATAAAAAATTTCGTTCCCAAAAAAGTGATTAACGCAGTAATTGTTCCGCCTAAAATTCTATATAAGAAAAATACAGGTATGTTTATTTTTATCTTACCCAAAGATGAAAAAATCTGAAAATGCACACATAATCCGCCGAAACCGATTGCAAAAGCTACAGCATAAATTCCTGCGTTTTCAGAAAGAACATTGACAGCAGTGCTTACTTCGCATAATAAGATAACAATATTTTTTATGATTATGTTATCTGTCAATGCAGAAAAGATTTCTGTTACACCTGAAAACAAAACGACAAACGAGCATATTGCAAAAATCCCCTTGGAGCCTTCGTATACAGCCTCAACCATAGACCTGCATAAACTTTTTGTGTTATTTATGCTTTTTATGCACTTTGTGTTTGTGATAAGCTTTTCTTTTCTTGTTGTTTTATTTATAATTCCGCAGATAATCACCGAGCAAATCTGGGCAGTAAGTAACAATCCTCCGAGTTTTTTGTCGGAATAAAGAGAAAAACCAACGTAATTTACAACAAACCCAGGTCCTGAACAAACCATATATAATGCGGCGTTTTTACACTCGTCAAGACTTGCTTCACCGTTTTCATAAAGAGCAGAAATACCTTTAGCCGCAACGGGATATCCTCCAACCATTCCTAAAATCATCACCGATGCGAAATTTTTATTTAACCCGAACAGTACTTTCATAACTTTTTCAAATGGTATTCCGAACACTGCTGATAGTCCGCTTTTTATAATGAATGATGAAAGCACCATAAAAGGAAAAAGTGTCGGAATTAAAATTTTCAGACAAAGTAAAATTCCATTTACTGCACCTTCGGCACATTCTTTTGAAAAGCTAATCAGGAAAAACGCAAATATAAGTATGAGCAAGGTTGTAATAAAAGTCATAAATTTTTTTATTCTTAAATTGACAAACATAATAACCACCATTAATATATATGATTTTGTTTGCATAAAAATAAATGAGATTAAAAAAATCAGGAGAGATTTATTTGCAGAAGAAAAAAATACAGAAAGAAAACGGCAGCAGTTCAGCAGGAATTGCACTTGACTTAAACAGCGGTTGTCCGATTATGGAGATGATTGGCAACCGCAGAGTCACTATTGAAGGCTCAACAGGCTTGCTAAGATATGAAAGCGAAAACATTAAGGTAAATACAGCTAAGATTGTTCTTTCTTTTTCAGGTCGAAATCTTACCGTCAGTTGTATTTCAAGCACAGAGGTAGTAATTGAGGGTTTTATAACTAACATCGAATTTATTACATAAAAGGTGATTATATGCTCTTAAAGCTTACAAGATGGGTGAGAGGTTACGTTGATTTTTGTGCTTACGGAAAATTCCCCGAGCGTTTTATCAATCTCACAAGTAAAAACGGTATATATATCTGGAACTCAAAACCGACTGAAACAGGTTTCAGTGCATCAATGTTTTTGTATGATTATAAGAATATAAGAACAACCGCACGAAAATCAAAACTTAAAACCAAAGTAACAAAAAGAAACGGACTTCCGTTTTTAATCAGAAAATATAATTACAGAATAGGCTTGTTAATCGGCAGCGTGATAGGATTTTTACTTATATTAGTTTTGTCTGAATTCATATGGTCGGTTGAGGTAACACCAACAGAAAATATCAGCGAAAGCACAGTAATTGAATTACTTGAAGAAAACGGTGTAGGAGTGGGTGCATATAAAGGAAATATCGATGTGCAGGCAGTAGAAAGAAATTCGATTTTGTCCTGTGATAAAATTGGCTGGATGAGTATAAATATGACGGGTAACTGCATAAGTGTAAAGCTTATTGAAAAAATACCGAAGCCGGAAACACCCGACGAAGAAATACCTTGTAATATAAGAGCTTCTGCTGATGGTGTTATCACTCAGATAAAGGCAAATAAAGGTGTAACAAAAGTGCTGAAAGGAAGCGGTGTTGCAAAAGGTGAGCTGCTTGTTAGCGGTATAGTCGAGTCAAAGCTGGAAACACTTAAATATGTACGTGCATCAGCGGAAGTGTATGCTGATGTCAACTCTGAACACGTAATAAAAATACCGAAAAGCACAGTTTATAATTCTATATCAGAGAATAAAACAGACAGACATATATGCAGATTTATTTGCTTTGAGTTTCCCTGTACATTAAATTTCAATAACTACGATGATTATTTGTATCAGTATCAGAGAGAGAATATATATATAAACCAAAAGAAACTACCGATTACAATAATTACCCAGACTCAGAATGAGGTAATAAAAAAAGACGAAACGATAAACAAAAAACAAGCAGAGCAGATAGCACTTGATAAAGCGGTGCTGTATGAAGTGTTTACAAAGCCTGATTCGGTGCTTAAAAGCAGAAAAATTAAAATTATGGAAGAGAAAAACAGCTTTACTGCACACGTAACCTACTGCTTTAACGAAAATATTGCACAAACTTCTGAATTTAGTGTGACAGATTAAAAATAGTATGATATAATCTTTCTGTAATAATATTTAAAAGGGGATAACAATGAGAATCTTATGTATCGGAGATGTTGTCGGAAGCATAGGCTGTACCTTTCTCAGAAATAAGCTTCCGGTTATTAAGAAACTGAAAGGCATCGACTTTGTAATATGCAACGGAGAAAATTCTTCTGACGGTAACGGAATCACTCCTGCATCTGCTAATTATCTTTTTGACAGCGGAGTAAATGTCATCACACTCGGTAATCACTCTTTCCGCAGAAAAGAGGCATACGATTTTATTGATGAGCACCCCTTTATAGTGCGACCTGCTAATTTTCCAGAAAAAACAACACCCGGCAGCGGCATAGTGAATGTTGATACAGGCAGACGCATAATCAGCGTAATAAATATTATGGGCAATACCTTTATGGATAATGCTCTTGACTGTGCTTTTGAGTGTGCTGACAAAATGCTCGAGAGGGCAGAGGGTAAAATAAAAATTATTGATTTCCATGCAGAAGCTACTGGAGAAAAACGTGCGATGGGATATTATCTTGACGGCAGAGTGTCTGCAATTTTCGGTACACACACCCACGTTCAGACCTCCGATGCTCAGGTGTTGCCAAAAGGCAGCGGATACATCACTGATGTCGGTATGACAGGTACAGTACATTCTGTGCTGGGAGTCAAGAGCGAAATTATAATTAATAAGTTTAAAACAAAGCTTCCTGCACGTTTTGACCTCGCAGACGGTGATTGTAAGATGGAATGTGTAATTTTTGAAATTGATGACAACACCGGAAAAACACTTTCCTGTGAAGCTTTAAGAATAGAATAAGGCTGAAAATTGTATATATTAAGCTTATTTAAAACTTAAATACAACAAAATCTTCTTTTTTTGCAAAAGTTTGTGTAATCTTATTCAAAATATTTTTTAGATTTCTATTGCAAAAATCTCGATAAAAATATATAATTAAGATGTCTGTAAAGAACAGAATCAATGATAAAAGGATGTATTGACTATGCTCAACGGCAAAATAATTAAAAATGCGATTATTTCCGGTGCAAACAACATCAGCACTCAGAAAAACAAAATCAATGATCTTAACATTTTCCCTGTACCGGATGGTGATACAGGTACAAATATGTCTATGACTGTAATGGCAGCTGTAGATGCCCTCAAAAATTATGATGGCAATTCAGCAGGCGAGGTTGCAGGCATAGTTGCTTCTGCAATGCTCAGAGGTGCAAGAGGTAACTCCGGTGTTATCACATCACTTATTTTCAGAGGCTTTGCACAGGGCCTTAAGGATATGGATGAGGTAAACGGTAAAAACCTTGCGGCTGCTCTCGGTATTGGTGTTGACGCAGCTTATAAGGCTGTTATGAAACCTGCAGAGGGTACAATCCTTACTGTTGCAAGAATGGCTTACGAAGCAGGTGTAGATGCGGCAAGAATCAACTCTGACGCTGTCTATGTTTGGCAGGCAATCTGCGATAAAGCAAACGAAGCACTTGCTATTACTCCTGAGCTTCTTCCTGTACTCAAGAAGGCAGGCGTTGTTGATGCAGGCGGTAAGGGTCTTTGTGCTATTTTTGAAGGTATGCTCTCATACATCAAAGATGGCGTGATGATTGAATATGATAATTCAAACGAAGCAACAATGGATTCTTTTGAAAGTGCTGCGGCTGAGTTCGATGATGATATCGAGTTCACATATTGCACAGAGTTTATTGTCGGAAGAAATATTGAAGACGCAGAGGATCCTGAAGTTTTAAGAGAGTATCTTATGACAATCGGTGATTGCGTTGTAGTTGTAAGTGACGATGAAATCATCAAGGTTCACGTACACACAGAGCAGCCAGGTAAGGCTCTTACAAAGGCTATTGAGTTCGGTCAGCTTCTCACTGTAAAGGTTGAGAATATGAGAGAACAGCATAAGAATACAAAAGCTTCTCAAAAGCCTAAGAAAGAAGTATTCAAACCGGTAGAGCCAACAGAGAAGTTCGGCTTTGTAGCAGTAGCTGCAGGTGACGGTCTTAAGGATCTCTTTAAGGAATTAGGCTGTAACAATGTTGTTTCAGGCGGTCAGAGTATGAACCCAAGCACAGATGATATCTATGCTGCTATTATGGCTACTCCAGCTGAAAACGTACTTGTTCTTCCAAATAACAAGAATATTATCCTTGCGGCTGAGCAGACTATTCCTATGGTTAAGGACAGAAAGGTAATTATTGTTCCTACAAGAACAATTCCACAGGGTATGACAGCGATGATCAATTTTGACCCTGAGATTTCTGCCGAGAGCAACGCACAGCTTATGCTTGATGCTGCTCAGGCTGTAGGCACAGGTCTTGTAACTTTTGCGGCTCGTAACAGTGAGTTTGGCGGCAAGAAAATCAAGGAAGGCGACATTATCGCTCTTGAAAACGGTAAGCTTACAATCACAGAAAAGACTCCTGCAAAGGCTGTATTAAAGCTTGCAAAGAATATGGTTTCTCGTGATACTTCATTCATTACTTTGATTTACGGTAATGAAATTACTGATGATGAGGCAAAGGCTGCATATGAAGAGCTCAGAGTAAAATACGGCTCAAAGACTGATATTTCACTCATCAAGGGTGACCAGCCTGTATACTACTTTATCCTCAGTGTAGAGTAATCATATATAAATTTATAGTTTCGGCTATATTCCCCGAAGCTGATAAGTAAACTATTGAGGGGGCAGTTTTGCCCCCTTTTGATTTATAAAAAATTGCTTTTCAGTTGTGTATATAAATTTTGTGTACTCTTCTGTTTTCTGATTGAATGTAACGTAGGTATATTATGGCTTCATTGTATAAAATGTCGATTGATAAATTAAGTGGAATAGGCAGGAAAAGAGCTGAGCTTTTTAATAAGCTCGGCATTTTGAGTATTGGAGATTTGCTTGAGTATTATCCACGAGCGTACGAAGACTGGAGCACAACCTCCAATATAGACTCTCTTCAAGACGGTGATAATGCCTGTATCCGTGTTTTTCTCGGAACTCATATCACCGACAGTTTCACAAGCGGTGGAAGAATTATCTCCAAGGGTATGGTCTATGATGACACAGGCACCTTGCAGATTGTGTTTTTTAACAATAGATTCATCAGTGGTATGCTCAAAGGCGGTCAGGAATATTACTTTTTCGGAAAGGTATCTAAAAGCTTTGGCGGCTTTCAGATGATTTCGCCTACATTTTCGCCTGTAAATAACGGTGCAAATATCCAGCCTATCTATAAGCTTACTGCAGGGCTTACAAATAAAATGATTTCAGCCGCAGTAAAGCAGGCTATATCACTTCTTCCACTCGGAATCAATGATACAATTCCTGAGGAAATCCGCAGAACCTTCGGTCTGTGCGGACTCAGAGAAGCCATAGTAAACATTCATTTCCCGGAAAATACTTCTGCACTTGAAGCAGCACGAAAAAGACTTGTTACAGAGGAACTTCTCGTGCTTAATATCGGTATGCGTTCTCTCAAGGAGCATAACAGGGGTATAACCACAATAAAAGCAGAGAATGACTACTTTGAAGAATACAAAAAATTACTTCCGTTTACGCTCACAGATGCTCAGGAAAGGGTTGTAAATGAGTGTATAAACGATATTATCAATAAAAATACTCCGCTTAACAGACTTGTTCAGGGCGATGTCGGTTCGGGTAAAACAGTAGTTGCGGCGGCTGTTTGTCACACCGTTATAAACAACGGCTATCAGGCGGCTTTTATGGCTCCTACCGAAATTCTTGCAAGACAGCATTTTGCTACTTTTTCAAAGCTTTTTGAAAATACGCCGATAAAAGTCGGATTGCTTACAGGTGCCCTTAAGGAGTCTGAAAAGAAAAAGGTCAGGGAAGAGCTTGCAAATGGTGAAATATCATTTGTAGTCGGCACTCACGCTCTGATTACGGAGAAAACCGAGTTCAATAATCTGGGTATTGCAGTGACTGATGAACAGCACCGTTTTGGTGTGTCGCAGAGAGCAAAGCTCCTGTCAAAGGGTAATAATCCTCATCTGCTTGTTATGAGTGCAACACCAATCCCGAGAACACTCGGACTTGTTATTTTTGGCGATCTGGATATTTCGATAATAGACCAGCTTCCGCCTAACAGAAAACCTGTAAAAACCTATGCTGTCAACACAATAAAACGTAAAAATTGCTATGACTTTATACGTAGCGAGATTGCAAAAGGCAGACAAGCGTACATCGTAACACCTCTGGTTGAGGAAGGGGAGCTTACAGATGTAGCCTCAGCAGAAGAATATGCGGCTGAGCTTATGCTCAATGAGTTTTCCGATATTTCTGTCGGTATAGTGCATGGTCATATGAAGCCTGCAGAAAAAGACGAGGTTATGCGGAAGTTTTCCGAGAACGAAATTTCGCTTCTTGTTGCAACTACGGTTATAGAAGTTGGTGTTGATGTTCCAAATGCTACGATTATGGTTATCGAAAATGCTGAGCGTTTCGGACTCTCACAGCTTCACCAGCTAAGAGGCAGAGTTGGTCGAGGCAGTGAGCTTTCTTATTGTATATTAATCAGCAACAGCAGGAATCAGGAAACTCTTTCAAGGCTTAATATTATGTGTATGACTAACGACGGTTTTCGTATAGCTGATGAAGATTTAAAACTCAGAGGTCCCGGTGACTTCTTCGGTGAACGCCAGCACGGTCTTCCGCAGATGTCTATTGCTGATTTTGCTGATACAAAAAGTCTGGAGCTTTCACAGAAAATTTCCGATTATATATTTTTCAGATATAAAGATATACGCAATGACGAAATAAGAGTTCTTTCTGCCAAGGTAGACAGGCTTTTCGGCAGAAATGGTCTGAATTTTCTGAATTGATAAATAGTCTAATTATCAAAGGTAAGTGTGTTTATGAAAATAAAGCTAATAAAAATTTTATCGGTACTTTGTGCGTTGTTTGTACTGCTTTCAATGTCAGTTTCTCAGACATTTGCAGTGTCGTTTCCGAATAAGGTCGCAACAAAGTCAGAGTCGATTCTGCTTGTCAATATGGACACAGGGCAGACTGTTTTTGAAAAAGAGGCAGACACAAAACGCTATCCTGCTTCGACAACAAAAATAATGACTTATATAGTTGCGGTTGAAAATATTTCTGACCTGAATAATACAAGGATAGAAATAACAGAGGAAATCCTTGAAAAAATACAGGAAAGAGGCAGCTATGCTCAGGGTATAAGCAGTACTGTCGGTAAAAAAATGACTGTTATCGACTTGCTGCACTGTCTGATGGTGCCTACAGGTAACGATGCGGCAATTCTTCTTGCCGATTACATATGTGATGGTGATATAGATAAATTTGTTCAGATGATGAACGAAAAAGCAAAAGAGCTTGGTTGCGAGAATACTCATTTTACAAATCCTGAGGGTACTCACGACCCTGACCATTACACAACCGCGCGTGACCTTTACAAAATGGCAACATATGCTCTGACTCTCCCTAAATTTGCCGAAATCACAAATTCATCTGACTATTATTGCGAGGGTGACGACTATCCGCTTGTTACAACAAACTATATAATAGACGAATGGCGTGGCGGCGATTACTATTATATGTACGCAAAAGGCATAAAGGCAGGTACTACAGATGAGGCCGGCAGATGTCTTGTTACAACAGCTGCAGCAGACGGCTACTCCTATATGGCTGTGCTTCTGAAAGCACCGTATAAAGAAGAAACATACGAAACAAACGATACTTTCTATGATGCGGCTGATTTGTTCAGATGGTCTTTAACTGAGCTTGAGCTTAAGATGGTTGCCTCTCAGCAGACACCTATCTGTGAGCAGAAGGTTGAGCTTGCATGGAACAAAGACTCTGTTCATCTTGTTCCGGAGAAAAATATCAATGTAATTCTACCCGAAAATTACGAAGAAAAATGGGTAACCATTGAAAAAAATGTTCCCGAGTCAATAGACGCACCTATAAAAAAAGGTACTCCTGTCGGCACTGTAACCGTGTATTATCAGGATGATAAAATGCACGAAAAGCAGGAATTGGTTACTGTAAATCTTGTGCCTGACGAAAATGTTGAGCAGAGTGGATTTTTGTTTGTTCTGAGAGTAATTACCACAATTTTGCAGTCATTCTGGTTTATCGGAATTATAACAATTATTGCTCTTATTCTTGCAGGATATTTTATCATGGGAAAAATAAACAGAAAGAACAACAAGACACGCAAAAAGGTTAAAAATTACCGTAATTTATAATTAAATCATAACAAAAAAGCTTCCGCAGTTTATTTTGCGGAAGCTTTTATTTATAGAGAATTACTTTGTTTCGGTCGCATACATAAGCAGAAATTATATTCAACTATCTGCTTAGTTCGGATGCAACATCACGGTGCTTTTGTGCCGCATACAGGGCAAGTCTTTTCGTCTTTTTCAAGACGCATACCACATTCTGTGCAGAATTTATTTGTTTTGGATTTCTGTGTATTTGGTTGCGGCTTCTGATATGTATTTTGCTGATAATTATTATTTTGCTGATAATTATTATTTTGCGGAATATGATTAACAGGCGGTGTATTCGGAATATTGCTGTATGTGTTTGTGCGATTTGCATATTGGGTTTCTTCAGAATTAAGTGTTTCCTGAATTTTTTTCAATTTATTGATTCTGTTTACACCTTTGATTATTCTTGAAAGTCCGAGAATTGCTAAGATTAAATAAGGTATCAGCATAGCCCAACTGCTCAGGTAATATGCAAAAATACCGTTTACGTACATATTTACAAGAGCAAATACCATAACAGCTATAATTCCGATTCCGCCAAAGATGTCGAATTTGCTGTATAGTATCTGGAAATTTAAATCTTCTGTAAAGTCTTTCTTTTTAGAATAACAAACTATAATTATAATTGCTTTTACAAGATTAGTGTAGATATTATATCCTACAGCGGTTAAAAGTAAAATAATGTAATTGTCAAAATAGTTTCCGATAAGATACTCTACCACACCGAATGAGCTGAACAGAAATGAAAATATAATTGTTAAAACCACAGAAGAAAGCACAGAGGCGATAGCACTTGCCAGATGATTTGACTGAGGTACTTTGGAGTGTTTCTTTCTTCGGTTGAATATACTGTAATCATTATCATAAATATTATTATTTTGATAACCATTATAGTGATTGTTTGGCGAATTATTATACATTTCAGATACCTCCGTTGTTTGATTTTTCGATGATTTTCTCAGCACATTTAATTCCGTCAACCGCCGCCGAGATAATTCCGCCTGCATAGCCCGCACCCTCGCCGCAAGGATACAGACCTCTGACAGCTACGCTTTCAAGGTTATCGTTTCTTAAAATGCGTATAGGGGAGGAGCTACGGGTTTCTGCACCTGTGAGTATTGCATCACCGTTTGCGAAACCGCAAAGTTTTTTGTCCATCTGTGTAATCGCCTGTCGCATTGAGGCTGTAACAAAATCAGGCAGACATTTATCAAGATTTGTAAGTGTATAATCAGGTCCGATTGACGGGATAACTTCACCGAGTTTTGTGCTTGCTTTATTTTCAAGAAAATCTGCGACACGCTGCACAGGTGCATTATAGTTTTCGCCACCTGCAATAAAGGCTTTTTCCTCAAGCTCTCTCTGGAAATACATTCCTGCAAGCGGATTTTCGCTTCTGAAATCCTCAGGATAAACACCAACCAGTAAAGCGGCATTTGAATTTACTTCATTTCTTGCAAATTCGCTCATACCGTTTGTTACGAGTCTGTTCTTTTCGCTTGAAGCATTTACAACCTTACCACCGGGGCACATACAGAAGGTGTAGACACCTCTGCCGTTTTCAAGATGCACATTCATCTTGTAGCTTGCCGCACCGAGGTTTTTATTTTTTGCAAATTTACCGTATTGTGATTTATCTATGTTTTCACGCAAATGCTCAATTCTGGCACCGACTGAAAAAGCTTTTGCTTCTATCGGTAAGCCTTTGCTGTGAATCATCTCAAAAGTATCTCTTGCACTGTGACCGATTGCAAGTATAATTGAGTCAGTTTCAAGCTTTTCTTTTTTTCCGAAATGCTCAACCTCTGCGGCAATTATCTGATTATCTTTTGTTTCAAATTCCGTAAGCTTAGTTTCAAAAAGAACCTGACCACCGAGTGAAATAATTTCATTTCTGATGTTTTTTACGGTAGTCTTTAGCTTGTCTGTGCCGATGTGCGGTTTTGCATTGTAAAGAATTTCATCAGGTGCACCGTGAGTTACAAATTCTTCAAGCACCTTTCGCTGTCTTGAGTCCTTTGTGCCTGTGTTTAGCTTTCCGTCCGAAAAAGTACCTGCACCGCCTTCGCCAAACTGCACGTTGCTTGTTTCGTCAAGAATACCCTCTGTCCAGAATTTGTTGACATCATTTGTTCTGCTGTCAACGTCCTTGCCACGCTCAACGAGAATAGGTTTCGCACCGCTTTGTGCAAGAATCAGAGCCGCAAAAAGTCCTGCAGGTCCTGCACCTACAACAAGCGGACGTGTAGTGGAAGTGTATTTTTCAATAGTATATTCGTAGGGTTTAGCGATAACAGCGTTTTTGCAACGTCTGCAAACTTTTTCTTCGTTGCCTGCAAGTGTGACATCGAGAGTAGTCATAAAAAATATATTGTCTTTCTTTCTCGCATCTACCGAACGTCTGAAAATTGTGCAGCTTTTTATCGCTTTCTTTTCAACTCCCAATGCCTTTGATGCCTTGGATAAAACTAAATCATCGTTGTAAGCAAGGGGCAGATGTATGTTGTTAAGTCTTATCATATGTTTTCTCCTGCAATAATTCCACTCGAAAAAGCAAAGTGTAGATTAAATCCACCGCAATCTCCGCAAATATCTATTGCTTCACCGCAGATATACAGATTTTTAATCAGCTTGCTTTCAAAGGTTTTATTATCGATTTCTTTTCCGTAAACTCCGCCCATCATAACCTGAGCTTTTGAAAAATCGTTATTTTTTATGCACTCAAATTTCCAGTTCTGAATTGTTCTGCAAAGCTTTTTTATCTCGTTTTCGTCAAGCTCAGAGCAT
>JAXJTT010000009.1:0-15204 GCA_036309445.1 Ruminococcus sp.
ATTTTTTTCAACAGCAATATGTTATATTGATTTTATTAAATCATAAACTTTTTCCAACAAATCAAATTTGCTACTTTCTTTTGTCTCTGTTTAGCAAGGTTTTTATTTTTGTCGGCATAAAAAATCTTCGCATTTTATCACCTCATAATTATTATACCATATATATTACCATAGTTTTATTTGCATTTGAGATAAACTTGCTAAACAATAAAAACAAGGCACTCTTCGGTTTTGAAGAGTGCCTGTATTATTATGCAATATTAAATTTTAAATCAGCCGCTATAAGAATAGTTTGGTGCTTCCTTAGTGATCTGAATATCGTGCGGATGGCTCTCACGAAGACCTGCACCTGAAATTCTGACAAACTGAGCCTTCTGGTGAAGCTCTGCGATTGTAGCACAGCCTGTGTAACCCATACCTGCACGCAAGCCGCCCATAAGCTGATAAATTGTATCGCCGAGGAGACCCTTGTAAGGTACACGACCTTCAACGCCCTCTGGAACAAACTTATTGTTGCTTGCCTGGAAGTATCTGTCTGAACTGCCCTTACCCATAGCTCCGAGGCTACCCATACCACGGTAAACCTTGAACTGTCTGCCCTGATAGATTTCGTTTTCGCCTGGGCTTTCCTCGCAACCTGCAACGAGTGAACCAACCATTACAACGCTACCGCCTGCGGCAAGAGCCTTAACGATATCACCGCTGTACTTGATACCGCCGTCTGCAATTACAGGAATACCGTGCTTTGAAGCCTCACAAGCAGCATCATAGATAGCTGTAATCTGAGGAACACCGATACCTGCAACGATTCTTGTTGTGCAGATAGAACCAGGGCCGATACCAACCTTAACAGCATCTGCACCTGCACCGATGAGAGCCTTTGCAGCCTCAGCAGTTGCAATATTGCCTGCAACGAGTGGAACATTTGGGAAAGCCTTCTTAACTTTAGCTACTGAATTAACGATATTTGAGTTATGACCGTGAGCTGAGTCGAGGAAAAGCACGTCTACGCCAGCCTCAACCAAAGCCGCAACTCTGTCGAGAACATCTTTTGTACCACCGATAGCTGCACCGCAGAGGAGTCTGCCTCTTTCGTCTCTTGCAGAGTTAGGATACTGAACGCTCTTTTCAATATCTTTGATTGTGATAAGTCCCTTAAGACTGCCGTCGTTGCCAACGATTGGGAGCTTTTCTATTCTGTGATGACGGAGAATTTCCTGAGCCTGTTCAAGTGTTGTGCCAACAGGAGCAGTAACAAGGTTTTCTGATGTCATAACATTTGCAATAGGGAGATTAAAATCTGCACCCTGCATAAAACGAAGGTCACGGTTTGTGATGATACCCACAAGCTTACCGTCACGACAAATCGGCACACCTGAAATTTTATACTTGCCCATAAGGTTGTCTGCATCACGAACTGTGTTTTCAGGAGAAAGGAAGAATGGGTTTACGATAACACCGTTCTCACTTCTCTTAACACGGTCAACCTGATCTGCCTGCTTCTCAATGGGCATATTCTTGTGAATTACGCCTACGCCGCCTTCTCTTGCAATAGCAATAGCCATTTCAGTTTCTGTAACTGTGTCCATAGCTGCTGTTACTACCGGAGTGTTGAGCTTAATTGTCTTTGTAAGGTTTGTTGAAATGTCAACGTTTTTTGGCTCTACGTTTGACTCTCCGGGAACAAGAAGAACATCGTCAAAGGTAAGTCCTTCTTTACCGAATTTCTGATTGTAATCTGTATTCAGCATAATTCTCCTCCATCTTGTTAATTATTTTGTTATCCTTAATTATAACAAAAACTGACCTTTAGTGCAACAGATATTTTTGCTTTTTTTATTTTATTTTTTGCAAAAGTTGACAATCAGGGAGAATAATAATAAAATATGAAGAGCAATAGCAGTGAAGCATCTGCTTCATTCCAAATTTATATTATTCAGATTTTAAGGTAAACAGCAAATCCTCTGTTTGGTCGCAGGGGCATTGCCGTGAAATAAGGTTTTGGCTTATTTCAAACTTTTGTAACGAACTAAAAACATAAAAATCAGATGTTTTCATTGTCGAGAAAAAATTTTGAACAATCGCAATCATCTGCAACGAGCTAAAAAACGAGGTAAAAAATATGAAAAATTCAATTATAAAAATTTTATGCTTATCAATAATTTCTATGTCAGTTATGGGACTTGTCGGTTGCAGCGAAGATACCGAGTCTTCATCACAGCCAACAACACAGGCTCCTACCAAGGCAACAGAAACAACCGTTTCACTTGAAGTACCGGATGATTTTGACATCAGCACACTGCACCTTTATGATGCAGAAAGCAAAGACCCGTTTGCAGGTGCATGGCAGATCACAGGCGGAAGCGGCTCTGCACTTGAGAGCTTCACCTATGTATTTGACGGTCACGGCAACGCAAAGCTGATTGTAGACAATATGGGTTATCTCGGCACATACACCAAGGAATTTGACGGCACAACAGAAACATTCACCTGCAAGCTTATGTATGGCATCAACGGCACATACACATTTGAGTTTGACTCAACGGGTAAATCCGCTGTGCTTACAAACACCGAAACAAACACCGAAAGCATTATCGGAAAACGTAACAATTTCTCTTATATGCCCGAAAAGCCTGCGGAATTGAAGCTTGACGAAAAACTCATCGGTGCTTGGAAATCTGACGATGGTATGTACTACTACTTCGGCAAAGACGGCATAATGTACTCAAACTCATTCGGTGCAATGTTCACCTGCAGCCGCTATTCTGCCGAGAACGGCAAGGTTGAATCAACCTACACTATGGGTAATGAAATCACCGAGCCTTATGAATATTCATTCAACGGTGAAAATCTTGTTTTTGATAACACTGAATGTAAAAAAATTCCTGTTGATAAACTTATATAATCAGCAACCGCCCTTGGTTTTCCAAGGGCGGTATTTTTACGCAAAAATTATTAATATTTAAATTTGATTCCTTCAGCCAGTGCAAACTGCAAAAATGTGACATCTGTTACATCAATATTGTCATCAACATTTGTGTCAGCACGGAAAACAGCAAGTTCATCAAATTTCTTCAGACCTGCAATATACATCTGCAAGACAGTGACATCATTAATATCAATGAGACAGTTTGCATCAATATCTCCGAATCGAAGCAAATCTATTTCATTGAGGACTGAACCACCAGCTCCGATATTTGAGACCAGTCTATAACGATGGTCTGTCAGATATGTGGTAGTTTG
Source organism: Ruminococcus sp. (assembly GCA_036309445.1). Taxonomy (GTDB): domain Bacteria; phylum Bacillota; class Clostridia; order Oscillospirales; family Acutalibacteraceae; genus Ruminococcoides. Next base: position 3,244 of record JAXJTT010000009.1, read on the forward strand.
ACCAATCTTAGCAGATACATAAAACTCAACCATACCATTTTCATCCGGAGCAACAGCAGTTACTGCAGCACCGCTTTTAAAAACAAGTGCCGAAGCAAAATACTCGCCCTCACTGCCTACTGGCTGGTAATTGTAATTATAATTATGCTCGAAAGATCCCCCCGCTGACTCTAATGTATGCGTTCCGTCCTCATTAAAATACTCGGGGTCAAAATCATTAAGTTTAATTCTGATTTTCTTGTAAACTCCACCCGTTTCTGAAAAATCATACATTTCTGTACTGGCAGTTCCGCCTTTATTCAGACTCCTCATATACATCTTATACTTTTCAGCAGACGGCAATGTCATTTTGAGCGGAGCATCCGTAACATTCCTGAATTGTTCTGTGTATTGATTTTTTGTTTCAAGCCCCTCAAACTTAACACAATAATCATACGTCGACGGCTCAATTCCACTTGCAGAAAGAAGCACTGTGTTGTTATCAAGAACAACAGTTTCGCCCAAACACTCAAACCTTTTTTTCTCAGGTTCAGAATTTGCCGCATTCGCACTTACTGTTGCAGTAAACGCAAGAGCCGCACAAAGCAACAGACTTATAACCTTTTTCATTTTATCCCCTCCGATTGAAACATTATACAATAAATACTACTATATTTCAATATCTGTACCGCAAAACAGCATTGTTATAAATGAATAAAAACATAAATTTTATTCATTTTTATTCTAAATATCCGCACTAGCAAAACTTCAATATTATTGGTATAATATTTTTAACAAATATTACAGGAGTAAATTATGAAAAAGAAAATTTTAAGCCTTATTTTATGCTCAGCACTTGCATTGTCAAGTGCAATAACTGCAAATGCAAAAGAAATCACGGATTCCGCTTTTACTGATTTAAAAACACAGTATCAGATTCCCGACAATACTCTCCTTACATATTCTTATAATATCGACACCGACTACTCGTGTCATTTGAATTACAAATCAAATGATGAAACACAATTCATAGAAATAAATTTTACTGAATGTATCGAAACACCCAAATTGATAAAATTCACCAAATGCAATAACTTTTATATGGGTTTTGACGCACAAAAAAAGCCTGCGGAATCTTGCTCAGGCTTTTTAATCGCCAATCAAGGCGGAACATACAGAAAGGTAAAAATTAAGCTTTCTGATTTTTCGGAAGATTTTAACGAAGACGGAAGTCACACATACAACTACTTGGACACAACGCAAACATTTACTGAAAACTTCAAAAAGAAATATGATGATAACGGTGCATATTACAACTCTACCCTTTTTATCAGAAGCGGAGCAGCACACACCGCGGTCATACCCAACGAAAACGGAGAAGTAGAATTCTATTTATATCTCAATCCTCTCAGCTACACATCAATCTACTATGACATTAAAAACCCAAGTGCAAATTATGCTATCAAAAAGTATGGTCAACAGATGAATATATATTTCGGTGATGTAAACCAATCTTGCTACGTAGATGTAAATGACGTTACCCAAATACAGCTTGCACTCTCAGGTGCTGTAACTCTCGACACTTACAGCAAATTCAACGCTGACATAAATCTTGACGGAATACGTGACATAAAAGATGCAACCGCTTTGCAACTTGCACTTGCAAGCAAATCTAACTAAAACAAAACAATTCAATATACAGAAAAAAGGGGATGTCAACCAACGACATCCCCTTTATACGTTAATTTATAGTTTTCAGCTCGTTACAAAAGCTTGTTCCGCTTCTCGACAATAGTGTTTGATAATAAATTATTACTTTATTATTTCTGCTCTGAAGATGGCACATGCATAATACATAACTATACCATTGTCTTCTGTTACCTTTACTATACCAACGGTTGCGTGTGTATAGTCATCTGTTAAAATAACTCCACGATGCACTTCAGAACCCATCCACATCGGAACAAGATCGTCTATTATGTTACTTGCAGCGAGAATTTCACCTGAAAGAGCATAAGTTTCAGTAAGAATATCATACCATTTCTTGCCACTCGGTCTATCGTGTGCACCTCTGTTGACATTATCACCATGGCACCAATCAGTAAATTCCTGAGCTCTTATATCAACCGCAGAAAAAATATCGTCGTCCCACTTTACAGGGTCTAATCCTTCTGCTTCTCTTTCTTCATTTAACTGAGCCAAAATAGCCTTTCCTATTTCTTTCTTTTCCGCTTCATTTAAATTTCTTTCAATAGGCTTGCCCGCTGATATCAAAGCATCGCAGTCAACACAGCAAACATCACCTGTATAGCCTTCTGATTCTGCTGTTGGTTTCTTTGCGTTTCTGATTTCTGTGTTCTTATGATTTTTTACATTTTCATCTGTTTCGGTACCCATTTTGACAACCCTTTTGCACTCCTCGCAATAGCTGTCGCCTGAGTAGCCCTTAGAAACACAAGTAGCTTCTATATAATTTAATTTTACCAATTTATGCTCGTCAGCAAAATTATCTTCATATCCGGCAAGATACATCTGTATCTTTGTAGCATCGCTTATATCAACATATTCATCAAAGTTTACATCATAGAATATCTCTGACATATCAGCCACTTTAGCAGTAAGACCTGCAAGGATTAACTGAAGCTGTGTAACATCACTTACATCGACAACATCATTACCGTTTATATCTCCGTAATATGCTCCGCCTGCTTTTTTAAATTCGTCAAAAGTAATCTCATAGTGCTTGTAAAGCTCTCCTGCTGTGTAAATATTTCCATCTGCATACACAACAAACTCAGTTGCGTCAAGGTTCTGCAACCATACAACATCGCTGCTTCTTTTTACAACCTTCTGGGCATTACAGTCTGTTTCCTTGGAAGCTATCTCAACAAATATATATTTGTCATTCAGAGCCTCATAGCTCACATTGTAATCAGCAGATATGCACTGAACACCTTTTTGATTAGTTTTATATTTTTCTACTGCATCAAGTATTTCGTTGTATTCTTCTGACACAACATCGTTTTCGGGGTCTTCCTCTGTTTCATCCGAAACCACCTTATCGGTTGTGGGGTCTTCACTCTCCACTTTTTCGTCTGATTTGTCCAATTCTTGTGTATCCGTTATATCAGAAACAGTTTCTGCCGAAGCAGTTGTTACAGAAATTGTCATAACAGTCATGCACATAGAAAGGGCAAATATAATGCTTAGTAACTTTTTCATATTTGCTTCTCCTTTTGCAATAATTTTGGGTAATATGACTAAAAATATTTACCGACTATATTATACTCCTAATAATTGCAAAAAACAAGTGGCATAACAAACAACAATTTTGTTCAATTTTTGTCAATTAAGAATAATTATATGTAAAAATTTAACTATTTTAGCTATAATAAATTAAAACAATTCTCTAAACGCTCAATATTTTCAAACGAATGCTCAACTTCCTTTGAATATAACTGGAAAATACGCACACGACGGTCAAAGTCAAGTTCTCCGTTTTGCTTGTACTCTGCACACTCGAGAGTAAAAATTGACAGATATGCAAGCAACAGTGAATTTATGCAGAAAGTTATGTCTTCATCAGCAACGGCATTACAGAAATATCTGTAAATATAGTAAAACGCAAGGTTTTCAAATTCATACTCAAACGGCTTTGCGAAGGCTTCAAAAGCCTTGACATCAGCCTCAGAAATTTTTGCCTGCCGAGCTTTTGCAAGCATTGTTTTCCACTCGTCTGTCATAATTTCAAGCTCTGAAAGTATATTCAGAGCTTTTTCTCTGTCCAGATTTCTGCAAATATATGACCTGCCGTACAACTCAATGCTCAAGCTCTCTGAAAACTCGAAAAAACTCTGCATTTTTGCATTTAAATCATGGGTTTTATCCGAAAAAATCGCAAGAATTTTATCCCTTGCAATTCTTAAAAATTCCATAAAATCGCTGTCATACTCGCAGGCTTCCTCTGCCCTGCCGTCGTCAGAGCTTTCAAGTGTGAAAATATCCTTTTCCTCAAGCATTATTCTTGCCGCTTCGGGGCAGGCGAAGGAGAGAATATGCTCCTCTCTGTCGGCATAGCCCATAACAATGCGTGGAAATCTGCGGCAGGTTTCACAGAGTGCATCCTCGCCTAAGTTTATGTAAATATCGCAAAGACAGTCTTTATTCCAGAATGGACATCTGCCGTTTTGCAAGGTGAAAATCCTGTCGCCGTCACCGTCAATTGTCATAACCTCATTAAGCTTTTTACCGAAAGGAGTGTCAACTTTTCGGTAACGCTCATACGAAATATCATCAACAACAACATCCCACTCCTTGCAACAGCTGTCGGGGCATTTGTCGGCTATGCAAAAAAATTTCTTGTACCAATGCGGAAAATACTGCTTCATCACTTCACCTGCATTTCCGCTTCGGGAATAACCGCAACGCTACGGCTTAAAATCCCTTTCATATACGCAATAGCTGTGCCGTAGTTTGTAAACGGAATATTCTCATCTTTTGCCGTCTTTCGTCTGTAGCTCATTTCTCTTGCGTTGAGCATACAGCCGCCACAATGGATAATCAGGCTGTATCGGCTTAAATTCTCAGGAAAATCCCTGCCCGATGTGGTTTCTATTATAATATCCGCACCTGTGTATTTCTTAAGCCAATTCGGAATTTTTACAGTGCCGATATCCTCGCACTGTCGGTGGTGGGTGCAACCCTCTGAGATAAGCACTCTGTCACCGTTTTTCAGATTTTCTATCGCCCTTGCACCTCTAACAGCCTCTGCAAGAAAGCCTTTGTATCTTGCCATAAGAATAGAAAAAGAAGTGAGTCTTATGCTCTCAGGCACAATTTGTGCAACTTTTTCAAAAATCTGGCTGTCGGTTATCACAAGCGACACCTTATTTTCCAGTCTGCTCAGGGTTTCTTCAAGCTCAGTGTCACGCACAACAATCGCAGTTGCTCCTGCCTCCAGAAGGTCACGTATAGTCTGCTGTTGCGGCAAAATCAATCTGCCTTTCGGGGCTGACGAGTCAATAGGCACAACAAGCAACACAAAATCACCGTAGCTCACAAGGTCTGAGCAGATTTTTCCTTTTGGTGCTTCTTTTTTTGCAATAACTGCAAGCCTTTCTTTAAGCTCGTTTATGCCCTTGTTTTCCTTTGCACTCACAGCCATTCCGTCTGAGTAATCAACATCAGCCAAATCGCACTTATTATAAGCTACTATATATGGAATATTTTTCGCTTTAAAAAGCTCAATTAAAATTAAGTCTGCGTCACTTTTGCCAACAGTGCTGTCAACAACAAGAACAGCCGCATCAACACGGTTGAGAGTCTGACGGGTTTTCTTTACACGCATTTCGCCCAGCTCGCCCTCGTCATCAAAGCCTGCGGTATCAATAATCACCACAGGGCCAAGCGGCAGAAGCTCCATAGCCTTTGTTACGGGGTCGGTGGTTGTACCTTTTACGTCTGAAACAACCGAAAGCTGTTGACCTGTCACAGCATTGACAAGGCTTGATTTTCCTGCATTACGCATACCGAAAAAGCCGATATGCACACGCTCAGCCTGTGGGGTATCGTTAAGTCCCATATCAAAAACCTCGCTTAAAATCTGAAATCTCGCTTGCCGTTTTCTATCTCTGCGATATACTCTGTGGCAATTTTTCTGACCTTTTCGTTCGGAATTTTCAAAAGCTCTTTCTGAATAAGCTCCTCGCCGATTTTCTGTGTTTCTTCACACGCATAGTCAGTGAGATATTCTTTGAGAGTCATCAACGCATTAGGGTGACAGCAATTCTGAATCTGACCGCTTTTGCACAGGGACATAAATCTGTCGCCTGTTCTTCCCTCACGATAGCAAGCGGTACAGAAAGATGGAATGTAGCCAAGCTTCATAAGCCAGTTTACAACCTCGTCGAGAGTTCTGTTGTCGGAAACATCAAACTGAGCTGAGTTTTCTTCCTCTTTTTCAGGCTCGGCATAACCGCCTACACTGGTTTTTGAAGCACCGCTGATTTGAGAAACACCAAGACGGATAACCTTTTCACGCACGCTCTGACTCTCTCTTGTTGAAATAATCATACCTGTATACGGCACGGAAATTCTTATCAACGCACATATTTTTGCAAAGGTTTCGTCATCAATGCCGTTGTCAAAAGTGTCGGGGTCGATATCGTCGGCACGTTTAAGACGTGGCACGCTGATTGTGTGCGGGCCTACTCCGTGTACTGCCTCGAGATGCTCTGCGTGCATAAGAAGTCCTGCAAATTCGTATCTGTAAAGCTCAAGACCGAAAAGCACACCCAAGCCGACATCATCAATACCACCCTCCATAGCTCTGTCCATTGCCTCTGTGTGGTAAGCGTAGTTGTGCTTAGGGCCTGTCGGGTGCAAGGTTTCGTAGCTTTCCTTGTGGTATGTTTCCTGAAAGAGGATATATGTGCCGATTCCTGCATCTTTAAGCTTTTTGTAGTTTTCAACCGTTGTTGCGGCAATATTTACATTAACTCTGCGGATTGCACCGTTTTTGTGCTTGATTGAGTAGATAGTCTTGATACATTCGAGTATGTACTCAATCGGATTGTTCACAGGGTCTTCGCCTGCTTCAAGGGCAAGACGCTTGTGACCCATATCCTGCAAAGCGATAACCTCTGCCTTAACTTCCTCCTGAGTGAGCTTTTTGCGGCAGATAGTCTTGTTTTTTACGTGGTAAGGGCAGTATACACAGCCGTTTACGCAATAATTAGAGAGGTACAAAGGTGCAAACATTACAATTCTCTCGCCGTAAAAATCCTTTTTTATCTGCTCGGCAAGGTCGTAAATTTCCTTTATCTTTTCAGGATTTTCGCACGCAAGCAACACACTTGCCTCACGATGCTCAAGCCCCTTCCTCTGTCTTGCTTTTTCAATAATCCTGTCGATAAGCTCAAGGTTGTCCTTGTTTTCATCAGCATATCTGAGAGTATCTGAAATTTCCTGATGGCTGATAAATTCCTCAGCCTTTAATGATTTTTTGTTATACATATTCTTACTTCCTGTCTGTTTAAAATATATAATGCGTCGCAAAACCGCTACTTTTACCCGTAAGGGTAAAAACTTCACTTTGCATTAAGCAAAACTTCACCAGCCATAAGGCTGACTTCACATCTGCGAAGCAGATACTTCACAGCAAAGCTGTATTTACGGCTTTGCTCTATAATCTCCTCTGTCGGTCACAATACGATAACCTATCGTTTCCATACTTTTTGCAAGGTTTGCAACGCTCTCTGCGGCTTCGTCGCCTGTGCAGATTTTGTTATCATAGAGAGCATAATCTGCCCTGTGTTTTAAAGGTGAAAGATTTGGCATAACTACGTTTGCTCCGTGAAGTATACCTTTTTCTCTGCCTTTTTCGTCAGCTGTGCCGAGTGCCGTGGTTGCAGGCAACAAGATATTCGGGTGCATAAGTCTTATAATCGAAAGCAGAGCAAGGCACAGCCTTACTTCTCCGCTGTTTTCCTGTGCAAAGCAGGTATCCTTATGCGGAATAAACGGTCCGACTCCGCACATCTGCGGTTTTAACTCTGTTAAGAAAATCAGGTCATCAGCAATATTTTCAAGTGTCTGATACGGAGAGCCGACCATAAAGCCTGCACCTGTCTGGAAGCCGATTTCTTTAAGATTATACAGACACTCTCTGCGGTTTTCAAACGACATCTGCCGAGGGTGGAGCTTTTTGTAATGGACTTTGTCAGCCGTTTCGTGGCGTAGCAGATACCTGTCTGCACCTGCTTCATACAAGGCTTTGTAGCTTTCGTACGACCTCTCGCCAAGTGACAAAGTCACTGCACAGTCGGGATATGCTGTCTTGATTTTCCTCACGATACCACACACAACGTCATCTGTGAAAAACATATCCTCGCCGCCTTGCAAAACAAAAGTGCGGAAACCGAGTGCATAACCATTGTCGCAGGCTGACAGGATTTCTTCTTCCGTCAGACGATAACGCACGGCATTTTTGTTTGACCTGCGTATTCCGCAATAAAGGCAGTCGTTTTTGCAGTAGCTTGAAATCTCCACAAGTCCACGGATATACACTTTATTGCCGAAATTTTCAAGCGACTTAGCCTGAGCCTTTTTTTGCAGATATTCAAGCGTTGTATCATCAAGATTTTTGAGAAGAAAAACAAGCTCTTCTCTGCTTACTTCTGAATTTAAATTCAATTTATCTGTAATGTTAATTGTGTTCATAGTTATTTTTTTGAATATGCGGTTTTCACCGTCACTCCGTCAATTCTGCCGAGCCTGCCCGAAATCATACTGATTTTATCGGTTGGTGCATCGGCGACTACACTTATTATGTTTATATTTTTCTGCTTATATGGTATTCCCATTCTGCCGATAATATAATCGGAGCAGGAATGTAAAATTTCATTTATCTGCGATACAGCCTCGGGATTTTCAACAATTATCCCGATTATCGCCACACGTGTTTCTTCGTTGTTCATTTCCCTTACCTTTTCACTATTGTTTATTACTTAAAACAAAAGCGGTGCCGAAAAAAATTCCGACACCGCTTTTTTACGGAAAAAGGGTACACCTCTCCCGTGAATATTAATACCTGAAAGTATAAGCATTATCTTATGCATTGATAAATCTCTGCGTCAGAACTGCTGATATTTAATTTTAAAATATGGGGAAAGCATCAGAAACTTCTTCCGCCGCCGCCACGTGAGGAACTTCTGCTTCGACTGCCGCCACCGCTTCTTCTGCCGCTACTGCTGCTTGAGCTTGAAACAGTTGTAACAGAAACGTTTCTTGTCAGGAAAGTATCCTCTTTTGCAACAAGTCTTACCTTACTGTTTGAGGCAAGATCATATGTATTTTCTCTGCCGTTGTTCTGATATTTTTTCTTAACGCCAATTGCTGATAAAGCCGCAATACCCATAGAAACAAGCAAAATAACTATACCGTAACTTCTGATTACGTACCAGAGCGGATTTTCATTTTTTTCTACATATTCTAAGTTAGAAAAACTACCGCTTGAAGGCTTGCCCTGATTGTAATAACCGACAGCATCCTCGACAAAATACTCAGCCGCTTCCATATATTCAGCGTCCATAAGAGCAAACTGAACATCATCAAGAATATTGTCAACACGGCTGTCGCTGAAATAATACATTGTGTCACCCTTGGTGGTTACGTACATTTCACGTGAAGACATATCAATAACAAGGAAAATACCTCTGTCATCAGTATTTTTGCCATAGCCGTGGTTTATGTAATATTCGTCGCAGTAATCTTGCATATCATAGCTTTCGACATTGTTGTAGTTTGTATAGATTATAAAATCCCAGCCTGTGCGTTTTGAAGCCTCCTCAAGATTTGCTTCAATAACCGCTTCTTCACTTTCAGAATAGAGGTCTGCATCATCAATGAGCTTATCTGTAGCCTCAGCAGAAGCTGTAAAAGCAGAGCAAGCCACAATGCTCATGGCAAAAAGTGCCGCCGCAAGTCTTTTAATATTTTTCATCATAACAGCAACATACCTCCCAATATACCAAGAAGTGTTATTCCTGCTGTAATAATGCCTGCAAGAGCAATAAGCTTGCCTGTAGAAGCAGGCAATGAGCCGTATGTCTTACCTGTCTGACCGTTGATTGCGTATGGATAAATCTTGCCCTTGTACTTATATGTGAATACCCATACAGGCAAGAGTGCATATGTCCACTTTTCAATATCAGTACGGTCACGGTAGCTTTCGATGTGAATACTTGAATATCCCGGAGCTGTGCTTTTAAGCACCTCTTTGCAATACTCGTCAATTCTTGCATCAATACCCTGCTGGAGCTGATGTCTTTCGAGGTCTCTTTTCTCAGCAAAAAATCCCGAAAGATAAGACATTGAAAAATCCTTTGCCTCTCTGAGGTCATACGGATGCACACACTGGAGCATATCTCTGTCTGTGCTTTTCAAAGCTCGTTCAAAAACATTGTTTACAATTACATCACCTGCACGCACAATTCTGTACTTGCTGGTTTCTGTATATCTTTTATTGCCCGAACGCCATGAACGCACCTTTGTACCGATGGCGGTCATATAAGAATCCTGCTGTGAGTCTACGTACCAATACGGGAAGTAAACACCTGTCATTTTCTCAATCTGTTGCTGACTTGCAAAATCATTTGGCAAAAACTTTTTCTTCTTTATGAAGTTCATAAAAGTTTCAACAGCTTTTTCCTTTGACAATGCAAACGGAATTACCTTTTCAGGCTTTAACTGACCCGAAAGTCTTCCGCCAAGCACAACAGGATTGTGACAATAGTAGCAGAATGTTGCGGCGGTAGAGGCTGTTGTTACAATCTCCGCACCGCAAGAAGGACAGTTGTAAAGAACAGCGTCATCACCGTAAGTATTACTTTTATTTGCCCTCTGTTCCGCTCTCTCGGCTGAATCCTGCTTACCCTCACTCTCAGCATTAACCTGCTGAATTTTCTCAGGCGAAAACTGCGAAAGACAATAATCACAGTCAAATCGCTGAGTATCAGGATTAAATGTAAGCGGAGCACCGCAGGAAGGGCATTTATAGTTCATTGTAGCCATTTATCATATACCCCGAATTTTTTGGATAAATTATGCCTTTGTACCACACTCTGAGCAGAATTTCTGACCTGCTACAAGCTCGTTGCCGCAGTTTGTGCAGAAACGCTTCTGTGGAGCCTCAGGTTTCTTAGAACCGCACTCAGGACAGAATTTGCCTGTGTTTACAGCTCCGCAAGCACAAGTCCAGCCACCTGCTACTGCACCTGCAACTTCCTGTGGCTGAGCCTGAGGTGCCTGCTGCTGCATAGGCTGCTGCATTGGCTGCTGTGGAGCCTGCTGCATAGGCTGCTGCATTGGCTGCTGTGGACGATACTGTGGGTTCTGCTGATAACCGCCAAGGATACTTCCGCCTGCGTTCATACCCATTCCCATGCCCATAAAGCCTGCCATTGCACCGTTAGCGTTTGAGCCTGCTGCCTTAAGACCTTCTGCAATGTTACCTGCAACGTAGCCCTGCTGAACAGCCGCATCTGAAAGCATAGCACCCTTGTTTCTCATATTGATGAGTGCCTGACTTTCAGGATCGTAAGAAACCTTGACACCAACGGACTGAATCTGCATACCACGCATATCTTCCCACTCGCTGTCGAGGATGTCAGCCATATACTTGCCAATCTCACGGCTCTTTGATGTAATAAAGCTTACACGGTTGCCGTCTGCTGAATACTGGTTGATTGCAGCAGCTAAAGCCTCGATAAACTCATCGCCATACTGCTGGTTGATTCTCTGGAAATCAACGCTCTCGCCTTTCATAATGGCATCCTTTGGAATAACCTCCTGATAAAACTTGAGGAAGTTTGTTACCTTTACTGAATATGTACCGTGTGCACGGATGAAAAGCTCAGAATTATAGAAGTTATCAAAATAGTTTACAGCATTTGGTGTACCGAACTTGATGTTCTTGATTTCTGCAAGGTTGATATAGAAAACTACCTGCTTTGTTGGGTTAATACCACCAAACTTTGTGTGTGCGATTGTGGTCTTTAAAGAGTCAGCAAACTCACCACAGAAAAGTGATGGAAGTGAACTGTTTCTTACTTCATAGTAACCGGGCTCTGCTGTGAAGTCTACAATCTTACCGCCGTCGATAAGAAGCATTACCTGATTATCATAAACGTGAATAACTGAACCGTTTGAAACAGTATTATCTGTTCCTTTTGTATTCTGGCTTCTTTCGTTTGTAATTCTTACACCGGGAACCATACACATACTGTCGCTCATTGGAGCCGGCTCGATTACTTCTCCCCATGAATCTGCAAGGCCGCCTGAAATAGCATTAACCGCTGCTCTGATAATACCCATAATAATCAAATCTCCTTTTAATAAATTTTTATGTATATAATAAGGTCAACCATTTAAACTTTTCTTTATGTGACAGTTTTTCGATTGCATATGACAATAACAATGTAG
>JAXJTT010000010.1:0-1549 GCA_036309445.1 Ruminococcus sp.
CTTTAGGAGTTCTTGATAAAGAAGATATAAATGTTGAATACCTCTATGCATTTATGGCAAGAACAGAAAAACACGCTTATGTAGTTTTACGAGTAGCAGACAATAACCGTGCAGAAAATGCACTGGAAAAAGCAGGCTACCATATGATTACAGATGCAGATATAAACAAGCTGTAAGTTGCTTTATAATTTAACTTTTCTGATATATATGTGAGCAGGTTTTGTGCCTGCTCACTTTTTTACTTTATGGATAAATGCTTAGTTACATTCGGAAAAAAGTTTTAACAAGATGAAACAATCCACCCGAATTGTGTGCGATTCACTCGCTTTTACGCTGACTTTCTTGGGATATACTTTTCTCAACTTTTAAAGCTTTGCGTTCTGCTTTACAATAATCAGGAAATAATGTCTGAAATAAAAAAATCAGAAAAAAATAAAATCTTTTTTATTTTTGTCCCTATTTTGTCCATAGAGGTTTGTTAATATATAGACATAACAGCGAAACACAATGAGCAAAACAAAAGAAATAAAAAATAAGATTGTTTTTGTCTCTAAGTTGTCACTATGAAAGCTGTATAATAAAAGCACAACAAAAGCAAAAAACCAAAAACAAAAAATAAAAAAGAAAGAAGAATGTAAAAATGGAAAAGAAGAATTTAAGAACACGAATTATAGCAATATCAATGGCTGCTATCAGTATGTTATCAGCAGGTTCAATGTTTTCGGTAAGTGCCGCAGAGACAACCCCTCAGAGCTCGACAGCAATAGTTTCAGAGACAAACACATCTAATACAGCAAATACATCTACAACAAGTAAAACCAGATTGAGTTTACGTAAGTACCTCTACAATGAAATTGACCACAGCAAGGTAAACCTTACAAAGCGTTTTGAAAATAAGCAGAATATAAGGCTTTACAATCACGATAACGGTACGCTTATTGTTGCACAGCCTAAGGAGAAAACACTTGAAAAATCAAATAATGACTTCTCAGCAATCAACCAAATAAAGTCTGTTACATATCCGGGTTCGTTGATAAAGATAAATGAACAGTTTGTGAACGGAACACCGACAAAGATAAATGCAGATAGAAACAAGATGAAATTCACAGTAGATTGCGGCAGAGAAAAGTGTTCTTTCGAAACAGTACCTCAGACAGAAGGAGATGTGCTTGAGGAAATCTACAAGATAATTGACGGTTACAGCAACCACGATGTAGCGGCTCAGGCAACACTCAGCTTTGCAAAGGCTTCAAGTGAATCTCAGTTACAGGCAGAGCTTGGAGTATCTGCAGATGTTTTAAAGGGATTGGGCGTAGACTTTAAGGCAATTAACGAGTGCAAACAGAACACATATGTTATGCAGTACAGACAGGCTTACTATACTGTATCCGCTGAGTTACCGCAAAATGCAGACGAAGTATTTGCAGATACAGTTACAAAGAAGGTTCTTATCAATAACAAGGTAGACTCAGAAAACATCCCTGCATATATTTCAAGCGTAACTTACGGCAGAGAGGTATATGTAGTAGTTACATCAAACACAAGCAAA
>JAXJTT010000011.1:0-7028 GCA_036309445.1 Ruminococcus sp.
AAAGCCGTTTTCCTTGAGGAGTGTTTCAATATGTGCGTGCTTTTCAAAAATCTTGCCGTGGCGTGCAAAGCAAGTCATACCAAAATAATGGAAAAACGCATAAACTCTCTCCCCTTCTCCCAGCTCCTGCATAGCCGCACCGAGCAACATCTCTCCTGCATCGCTTCTGCCCTCTTTGAAATAAAGATTTCGGATAACAGGGTAAGAAATCTTATCTGAAATATCACCATTTTCAGCAAAGCCAAATGCAGTCTTGCCGTACTGAATAAAGCCTAAAAGCTCGTCATCCTCGCAAACAGCCTTTACAGCAAGCTCCTTGAATAAAACTCTGCCCTCGCCGTCAATGTCGCTTTCAAAAGACTTCTTCCATACTTCAAAATCCACGTTGAAAAAGTATGGTGTTTCAAAGCTTAACTGAAAATCATAAATTGCATTTAAATTAAAGGTGTCTGTAATTTTTAACATAAGTAATCCTCCCCGATTATCTGTTTATTATTCTTGAAATTCTTTTTTCGTTGGTATTGATAAATTTAAAAACATCGTATGTATTTTTAGCCAGTGCAGAGTCTTCCTGACCCTCAAAATATGCAAGGAACAAAAGCTCAATGCACTCCATAACAAACACAGCCGACTCTTTTTCTTCCGCTGTAAGGGCAAGTGTTTTGTTGTAGCCTGTAAAAACATTTCTGACAAAATCGAACCATTTTTCTTCGTTGATTTCAAGCTTTTCTTTCTCAGACAGCACAGACAGAACAAAGTAGCACAAGTCAAAAATTCTAATGTTTTTCTGACTCAAATCAAAATCTATGTATCCGCTGAATTTACCCTTATCAAAGAGAAAATTGCCGAAATGCACATCTCTGTGAATGAGCTGAACAGGTAGCCTGTCATATGACTTTCCGAGGTTTTCAACAACAGCTCCATAATCCTCACGGCTTATATTCTGCCAGCCGCTTTTTTCAAAGCTATCCTTTACCCAGCCGTTCATCTCATCAATAAGACTGTTCTCCCAAAGCTCAACCTTATTTCCGAGGCTGTCAAATGCAGTGTGCAGATTTGCAATAATTTCTCCCATAGCCTCAGCCGTTTTGTTGCCGAATTTAAGGCTTACAATATTGCTTCCGCTGAGCTTCTGCGAAACAAAAAAATAATTTCCCTCGTCTTCGACAAACTGCTTGCCGTCTGTGGTGCAGAGCAGCTTACCAACGGGTATGTCCATACTTTCCAGATGGCTGTTCACCATAATGTTTCTTTTCAAAGACTCAGGCTCGTTATAGGCTTTCAGCACATATTTTTCGCCAATCTGCCAGACGGTGCCGTAAATTTGTGTCAGACTCTCACTCTGCAAACCCCAGCAGGGTAACAGAGCCCTTATTTTATCCGTCATAACCGCAAACCTCTTTCTTTGTTCAATGATTATTCTCCTTATGCTGGACTCAGCCATACTGAAATTTTTAGCCAGTTGCCCGTTGCAGATTCCCTCAAGGTGCATATTGTAAATTCTGAAATTTCGTTTTGCAAGCTCAATTTTGTATTCGGTATCAACTCTGTATGCCTGCCTGTCTTTTTTGGGAATATACAGAAATTCGCCCTGAACATATTTCTGTATTTCTTCAACCAGATTTGCAGGAAGTATATCGCTTGCATTTTTGTATTTCATATCAACACCCCGAATTTTACATTTATTTTTGCATCAGGAGTACCATGCTTTTATTATAGCATTGGTTCCCTCAGGTTTTTGTCTACGTTGTTTTTATAATAAAACATAATCAAACTTTTATCAAGACAATAAACAAAAAAGCAGCGTGACGTTGCATCCGATTCAAGCAGACAGCTGTATATAAATCTACACTTTCTTGCCCGCCCAAAACAATGCAAATTCCTATAAAGCAAAAAAACTGATGCATCCTTTCGGATACATCAGCATTTAAAATCACATCGGAAAGCCGTTCACGGCAAAGTAGATAATCATGGAAATTACATCAATCAGGATAACTGCCGCAGCAATAATTCCTGCTATTTTCAAAGCACTCTTGGCTTTTTTTTTATTTTTTTCAGTCAGCACTTTTTCATTGAGCATAGTTGAAAACTCCGACTTTACAGGTGCCTGAGTTTGTGGCTCATCTTCCTTGCCCATAACAAGATTATCGAGTGATACATCAAACAAGTCACAGATTGCCACAAGCTTCTCCATATCTGGTGTTGAGTCGCCCACCTCCCACTTGGAAATGGTCTGACGTGACACATTCAGTCTGTTTGCAAGTTCTTCCTGAGAAAGTCCCTTTTGTTTTCTGAGCTGATATAATCTATTATTAAAGTCCATTTTTAATTCCTCTTTTTTTACAAAGTATTACTAAAACGATTGCAGTAATTGCAAGCACTGCAGTTGTTATAACGCTTGCTTCCAAGCCGTATGCACCGCCGCTGAGAATGTTCTGAGAATTGACATTGAAGTTTAAAAGTGCATTTTCGTTGCTCTCGCTTCCGCTTACAGATAAGCCCAACACTCCGTAGAGCACAAAATTCCACACGCAGTGCAAGCCGCTTACAATATAAATATTTGAACGAAGAACAAATAACAATGAGAAAACGGCTGACACAAGGTAGAGGTTTATTACACCAACAACGGCAAACGGTGTTTCAGACTCAAGCACAGTAGCTAAATGAGGTATTGCAAAGGCAGTTGAGCTTACGAAAACAGCAAGCGGTAAAGATGTTTTTTCTGAGAGTGAGGATAACAAAAATCCTCTTGCCATTACTTCCTCGGCAAGGCTCTGGATGATAAATCCGCCAAATAAAACTGCCAGATATAAACCATCTGCCTTCGTTGTGAATGAATTAAATTTCATTACACCTGTTGCACAGCACACAGCAACAACTGAACCAAGCAACAGAACCGCCACTATGCCACCGACAACATAGTCGTAAGCTTTCTTATTAAAACCGAGAGATTTCGGATTTCTTTTTTCAACAAGCTTGCAGTAAACCAGAGTTGATATAAAAAACACCGCAAAGCCATAACATTTCAAAAATAATCCTGAATTACCTGCAGGAACATCACCGTTAAGAGGGTCATATCCTAAAACAATCAGTAAAGCGATAACGAGTATTTCGCCAATCACTGAACCAATTATCTGAACAGAAAGAAACGCAAGGAGCTTTTTTACAACGTATAGACCTTTTGGCATTTCTTTCTGATTGTTAAACGGGTTGATGTTTCTGATTAAGTTTTTTGCTTTCATAAAAATTCTCCTTAAAAATTATTTCATCATTTACTGACAACATAATTGTAGAATTTTTAGCAAAAAAAGACCACCAATTAACCCTTGCAATCTGTCAACGCAGGCTGACATTTGTGTATATTATCGTTGACAACGGTGTTTTTGCAGACATTTTGAGCAAATATCCTTGATTTTCGGCTATTTTTATGCCTGACAATGGTTTTATGATACAGACGTTATGTTTCCTACGCATAAACACCGAATTTTTAAGCAATCAACCTCAAACACACTCATTTTATGTATATAGCTAATTTTATACTATTTTTGCAATTCTGACAAGGCAAATAAATAATAGAAATCAAATAAAGTCAATGTAACATTACATCCAATTCGGACAGATAGCTTTGATTTAATACCAAGCTTTTTTGCCCGACAGTGGTTTTATGTTACAACGTAGGGCGGGAGCAATCTCCCACTCTACATTATAACAGCAACATTAATTATCGGGCTTCTGATTTTATTTACAAATAAAACTATCTTCTCGATTTGGATGCAACGACTCCGTTGCCGTTGCCGAATCGGGTCAGGTATTCCGTCAGCAAAACACGCAAAAAACAAAACAGAGTATTACATTCAATCAGCCTGTAAGCTGACAAACATAATACTCTGCATTTTTATTTTTTGAAAATCTGGTAATAATTACTGCCGATAAACCAATACTAGCTCTCCGCCGTTCTCATACACCTTACTGCAATTCTTTGGCTTCCGCCGTAATTGCAGGTAAAAAGAGTCAGATCCCAGTTATTTACGATTGTCTTAGTTATCATTTCCTCAATCTGAGTAGGACCAAGCGTTTCTATTGAAATAACCTGATATTCATACTTGTTGTTTTCAACATCGGTAAAAGTAATTACCGAACCTATCGGCAGGTAGGGGATTTTACCGAAATGGTATTCGTAATTGTGTGCCGCAACAACCATATCGTTGCTATACACACTTCCGCTGTAAAGGCACGGAGAAATATTAAGTATATCGTAGTTTATTTCTGCTGACACAGGAAGCTTGAGGTCATACTCTGTGATATTCAGATAACCTATATATCCGTTGCCGTCAACCTTTGTTTTGGGCATTTCTCTTTCAACATTATCTGTCGGGAAAATCCCCGGTTCTTCCTGTTCAATCAACTCAGTGAGCTGACTTACAGTATCCTGAGAAACCTCATATGCCTTGTCAGCCGTAAATCTGTTGTAAAAAAACAAACCAAGTGCCGACACAATACACAACACACCGAGAGCAAAAAAAGTTATGCTTAATCTGGTATGCTTCATTGTTTTTTCCTCATCACTGCAACACTGATAATCAAAAATACTGCACCCACGAAGCACAAAATCGGTATAGGCCAGTTAAGCTGTCCTGTCTGAGTGAGCTTGTCATCAGGCTTTGTTGTAGGCTGAGTAGGTTCCGTAGGCTTTGTAGGGCGACTGTCGCCTGTATCCGGTATCGTCGGAGCTGTTGAAGACTCAGTTGAGTCTGTTGGTGTTGTAGATGAGTCGGGAGTTGTCGGAGATGTCGTAGTTGTTGAAGGCTGAGTAGATGAAGGATCGCTCGGCTCCTCTGAGTCGTCTGTGTTTGTTAAGGTGTGCAGTTCATCTTCCTGCTCAATTGAAACCATAAACGGTATCGGCACAGTTTCTTCAACAACATTCCAGATATATTGAGCATCAAGGTTTTTCCATTCGTATTTCCAGTTGTTTTCTTCGTTAAGAATAACTGTATCGTATACTTCCCAGTTTCTTAAAAGCAGAACTTTTATCTCAGGGTAAGGGTCGCCAATCGTTATGCCACACCACATTTTTAACACATTTACAGAAAGAACTTCCTCTCTGTAGTCTTTATATTCGTATTTTGCTTCCGCACGCACATTCCAGTTTTCTGTGTTTCCATCGTTATACGGAATATAAACAATAAAGGACTTCAAATAATAATGACAATAATCCTCAACAAAGCTGTTACCTGCAACGAGATATACTCCCCTGTCAAGATTATTAAACACAGCTTCCTTAGAAGCGTTTGTAATTGCAGACTTAAACGGTGCAACCTTGTCTTTTTTCAAATATAAAGTCATGGTATCTGCCGCACTCTTGCTTTCCATATCAACACGGTATTTTGCAAATTCATCAAAAAGCTCAACCTCACCACCTGAAACCTTACCGATTTTGAAAAGGTCAAACTTTGCGTTTTCAAGTGGAAATGAAATGGTAATAGAACCTTTTTTATTTGTATTCTGATCCGGTGCTGCAAAAGTTGTAATTGTGCAGGCAAACAGCACCAGCACACACAGAAAAGCTGCAAGTATTTTAACTTTTATATTTACTTTCATAATACACCTGCTTTCTTTCGCCACTCTTTTTTCTTTTATACGCTATTACAGTGACAAACAATATCAACACTACAGGTGCAGCTATCACAGGAGCAACCATATACGGGTCTATCTGCATCGCATCTGCGGTGATTCTTACATCGTAATTTTGTTCATTATCCACTCTCTTGCCTCTGACGAGTAATCTGTGAGTATTTACACCATAGGGAGTGCAGGTAATCAGCGTGCAGAAATCCTCACCTGACTCTATGTGGAGATTTTCAGTTTCCTTTGGCAGTACAATACTTATCTGATCAACCTCATAGCAAAGAGTTTCATTTAGTGTACGTATATAAAATACATCACCTTCGGTCAGTTTGTCAAGGTTTGTGAACAATTTTGCTGAAGGTAATCCTCTGTGAGCTGATAAAACGGTATGTGTACTCTTTCCGCCAACGGGCAAGGACGACCCTGCAAGGTGACCTACGGCTATCTGAAGAACATCTACATCCGTGCCGTGATATATTGGCAAAGAGGAATTAAGCTTCGGAATTTCAACGTAAGACATTATTCCTGTGCCTGACACATCTAAAATCCGTTCATATTCCTGTGATTCTTCTTCTGACAATCTCCAGTGTGCCGGCTTTTTTGTAAGTTCTTCGTTATACTTAACCGCTTCGTTCCACATCCGTTCGTATGTTGCTTTGTCAGTTTTGGAAACAGACTCTGCGTAATCCGTAATTTCCTTACCTCGGTTGATTTTGTTTATATAATCACTCACCGAAGGGTAAAGCAGCAAGGAGATACCCGAAAACAGTATCAATGCTATAAAAATTGTTGAAAGGTGTTTTTTCATTTTTCGGAGCTCTCCTTGATGTTTTACCGCCTTGGCAACGGTGACGTTATCAACGTGACGTTATCAACGTGACGTTGGCAACGATAACGTTGCATCCAATCCGAGCAGATAGTTATTTATAATTCTAAACTTATATGCCCGACTGAAACACAGCAATTTACTATAATAAAGTAATAAGATTGTTTTACAGCCTGAGAAAATCTCAGGCTGTAAAATTCAGTCTATAATTGATTATGCGTTAGCTCTACGCTTAACAACGATAAGAGCAACTGCTAATGCTACGAATGCTGCACCTGCAACGTAGATGAGTGTTGTACCCATACCACCAGTACCAGGGAGGTCAAATACTGATGTATTCATAACCTTGAGAGTTGCTGTTAATGGAGTACCATCTTCAATAAGTGTTGCTACATTCTGGTCGTTATCATCAACTGTTACTTCAAATGAAACCATAGCATCCTGAGCTGTTGTTGTCCAGTTCTGAGCAGCTTCTTCATCTTCATCAGGAAGAATCTTAGCATCGATTGTAACTATGATTTCTGATTCAAGAACCTTATAGCCCTTTGGAGCTCTTTCCTCGATGAGTGTGTAT
>JAXJTT010000012.1:0-41396 GCA_036309445.1 Ruminococcus sp.
AATATAATTCCTTTCGTTATAAATTTGCTATTATTTTCTAATTCATCAACGAGGTAATAAATATGAAGCTTTTTGAAAAAACACTTAGCTCACAGAGTGTGTTTGACGGAAAAATCCTGAACATCACACTTGACGAGGTTGAACTTGAAAACGGAAAAACATCTAAAAGAGAGGTAGTCAACCACCCCGGCGGAGTGACTGTTGCGGCTTTGGATGAAGAAAATAATCTTTATTTTGTAAAGCAGTTTCGCTATCCGTACAAGGAGGTAGTCCTTGAGCTTCCTGCAGGCAAGCTTGAAAAGGGCTCAACTCCGCTTGAAAACGGTAAGCGTGAGCTTCTGGAGGAAACAGGGGCAACAGGCTACAGCTATATGTCGCTCGGTCAGGTTTATCCGTCCCCCGGTTATACCTCGGAAATAATTCACCTTTATGTATGCAGAATAAAGACAGAGGGTGAAAGCCGTCCTGATGAGGGTGAATTTTTAAATGTTGAAAAAATTCCGCTTGATAAAGCTGTCGAGATGGTGCTTAACAACCAGCTCCCCGATGCAAAAACTCAGATTGCGGTTTTAAAGACAGCTATGCTTTTAAAAAGCGGAAAAATTTAAGGTATGAATAAATATATGCAGACTTTTTTTGAAATAGTACAGGAAGAAAATTTTACAGCCGTGGCACTGGGTTTTTTTGACGGTATCCATATGGGGCACAGAAAAGTGTTATCAAGTGCTGTAGATGAGAAAGCAAACGGACTTTTGCCTGTGTGCTTTACTTTTGAGCAAAGTCCCAGAAGCGTTATAAGCGGTCAGAGTGTGGAAGCTGTTATTTCGTACGACACAAAGCTTGAGCTTATGGAAAATATGGGCATTGAGCATCTTTATATGTGTGACTTCAAGGCTTTTATGGACATAGAGCCGGAGGAGTTTGTCGAGAAAATTTTAATCGGCAAGCTCAGGGCGAAAAAGCTTTTCTGCGGCTTTAACTATCGTTTCGGCAAGCAGGGCAGGGGCGATACTGCGTTGCTTTCGGAAATCTGCAAAAAGCACGGAGCTGAGGTCTGCGTTGTTTCTCCTGTTGAATACGAGGGAGAGGTTGTGTCTTCTACCCTGATAAGAAGCTTGATAAAAGATGGCGATATTGCAAGGGCTAATACGCTTTTATGTTCACGCTACGGCTTTTCGGCTGAAATCATAAGCGGCAGAAAGCTCGGCAGAACCCTCGATACACCTACAATGAATCAGAAATTAACAGATGGTCTTATCGTGCCGAAATTCGGTGTGTATGCGTCAGTTGTCACACTTTCAGACGGCAGTAAATACTGCGGTGTGACAAATATCGGCATAAAGCCTACGGTAGATGGCAAGGAGTTACTCAGCGAAACATGGATGCCCGATTACTGCGGTGGTGAGATTTACGGAGAAATTGCCGATGTGCGTTTGCTTGAATTTATCCGCCCCGAAAAGAAGTTTTCAAGTCTTGATGAACTTCGCACAGCGATAATTGACAACGGTATGACCGCCAGAGAAATATATAATAAAATTTTGGAGATAAATAATGAAGCTTAAAATAAAGAAACTAAGAGAAAATGCAAGAATCCCTGCATATGCAACACAAGGCTCAGCAGGTATGGATTTATATGCCTGCATAGATGAAAGCATAACCTTACAGCCACAGCAGCTTGTGATGGTGCCGACAGGTCTTGCAATAGAAATCTGCGACAAAAACTATGCGGCTTTTCTTTATGCCAGAAGTGGTCTGGGTGTAAAGCACGGTATCTGCCTTTCAAACGGTGTCGGCGTGGTTGACAGCGATTACAGAGGCGAGGTATGCGTGGGCCTTTGTAATGTGTCCGACAAGCCGTATGTAATTGAGCCTATGGAGAGAGTTGCACAGATGGTTATAGCACCTGTTGTGTGTGCCGAAATTGAGGAAGTCTGTGAGCTTTCCGATACCGAGAGAGGACAGGGCGGCTTTGGCTCAACAGGCAGGAAATAAGCCTTATCCGTATTCGACATTTTATCATTGAAATGTATTTTTCGGTAAATTATAATAGATGACAGAAAACAAAGAAATGCAATTTATTCGGAGATGATGTTATGTTTTCTTTTTCAAAAGATATAGGTATAGACCTTGGCACAGCAAACACTCTTGTTTTTCTCAAGGGCAAGGGGATAATTTTGCGTGAGCCGTCTGTTGTTGCAGTTGATATGCGTTCAGAGAATGTTCTGGCGGTAGGCTCACAGGCTAAGGATATGATAGGAAGAACACCCGAGTCTATTATGGCGGTAAGACCGCTTAAAGACGGCGTAATTGCAGATTACAGAATTACCGCAAAGATGCTCCAGCATTTTATAAGAAAGGCTGTAAAACCTGGGATTTTTTCAAAACCGAGGGTGGTAATCTGTCTGCCGACAGGTGTTACCGAAGTAGAGCGTAAGGCGGTTGAAGATGCCGCATATCAGGCAGGGGCAAAGGCTCCCGTTATATTGATTGAAGAGCCTATGGCAGCGGCAATCGGTGCAGGGCTTCCTGTTGATGAACCTACGGGCAGTATGGTTGTAGACATCGGCGGCGGCACAAGTGAGGTTGCGGTGATTTCACTCGGTGATATTGTCACAGCCTGCTCAGTGCGTGTGGCAGGTGATAAATTTGATGAAGCGATTATGACCTACATCAAGAAAAAATATAATCTTTTAATCGGTGACAGAACAGCAGAAGAAATTAAACTGACAATCGGCTCTGCTTATCCGATGAATGAAGAACAGAGTATGACAGTAAAGGGCAGAAATCTTTATGACGGTCTGCCAAAGGATATAAACATTACTTCTCAGGAGGTGCGTGATGCACTTGCTGACCCACTCAATACTATAATTGAGGCGGTAAAGAATACGCTTGAAAAAACACCGCCTGAGCTTTCTGCGGATATTATAGACCACGGAATAGTGATTACAGGCGGCGGAGCAATGATTAAGGGTATTGATATGCTCATTATGCAGCATACAGGTATGCCTGTGCATATTGCAGAAAATCCGCTTGATTGCGTGGCTCATGGTGCAGGAAAAAGACTCGGTCAGCCCGTGGGTGTGCAGTACAAGCACAACCGTTCATAATTTTCGGTGCGGCTATGAGAGGAAAATTTTTCACTTCAAGGGAATTTAAAAGATTTGCAATAATTTTATTTGTTGTGTGTTTTATAAGTGTTGTGTCGCTTTCGGATAATTCGGTGATTTCGGGAGTAGTGAACGGAATTACAAACGGATTGTTTTCAATGTCGGCTTCGGCTGTTTCAGGTGCAGATACCTTGAGCTATGATGAACTCAAGGCTGAAAACGAAAAGCTCAGAAGCGAAAACGCAAAGCTGAGAGAACAGCTTGTGGAGTATTACGAAATCAAAGAAGAAAATCAGCGTCTTTGGGAGTATTACGATATAAAAAAAGAAAATCCGAGCTTTAATATTCTGCCTGCAAATGTGATAAAGCGAGATACAAACGATGATTTCTATTCGTTCACGCTTGATTGCGGTTCGGTGTCAGGCGTGAGCGTGAATGATGCGGTAATTACAGAAAACGGGCTTGTAGGCTGGGTGTGCGAAACAGACTATACTTCCTGCAAGGTTAAAACCGTGCTTTCTCCTGATACAAAGGTTGCGGCTGTGGATATGGCAACCTCTGACAGCGGAATAGTCAGCGGCAGTGTGTCGCTGTGTGATGAAAACCGCACAAGGCTTATGAATATTTCGTCAGACCATAAAATCAAGGCAGGAGATATTGTTGTAAGCTCAGGCACAGGCGGAGTTTACCCGAAAAATCTCGTCATTGGCGAGGTAAAGGAGCTTAAGTTCAATTCTTACGATACAACAACCTATGCCGTTGTTGAGCCGTATGAGGATATTGCAACAATCACCGCAGCGGCAGTGATAGTCAGTTAATAGGTAATAGTGAATAGTGAATAAGTAAGGGTCGCTTCGCTCCGGGATTATATTGTTTAGATTTATGATAGAATAAATTGATATTTGGAGATATTGTCGGGCAAGAAAGATTTGTGTTAAATCAGAGCTATCTTCTCGAATTGGATGCAACGTCACCGTTGCCGAATTTAAAAAACTGACCAACAGATGTTGGCATTGTCGAGAATAAGAACTTTGATTGATATTAATATTATGTAACGAATTAAAATAAATGAGAAATTCTAAAGTTGTTTTTTATGCAGCGGTGGGGCTGCAGATACTTATTTTGTATGTGATTCAGGGTACACCCAACCTGTTTCCTGAGATTTTCGGCAGTAAGCCGCTTTTTTTACTACCTCTTGCACTGTCTGTTGCAGTAATTGCAGACGAAACTCCGTCAACAATTGTCGGTGCTGTCTGCGGTGCTTTTACGGACCTTGGTTCATCAGGGAATATCGGATTTTTTGCCGTATCTCTGACGGTTGTATGCTTTCTGATTTCGTATGCTTTCAGAAACAGACTGCTGTTAAGGTTTATAACGGCATTTATGCTGTCAGCTCTTGCGATTGCGGTTGTTATTTGCCTTTATTTCCTCTTTTTCTTTGTGTTTAAAGGGATTGAGGATTGCTTTGTTTATTTTGTGAACCACTATATTTCACGAATTGTGATTACAAGCTTTATATTTGTTCCGTTGTGGTTTCTCAATGGTTTTCTGCACAGAAATCTGTGCGACTGATTTTCTGTAAAAAGGTGGTGACAGCTTGTATTCAAAACACAGAGAAAACCGTGAAGTACATAAAAAGGTCGGCAGAAACCGTACAATCATATGTGCGGTATTGCTTCTTGGCTGTGTTTCTGCTTTTGCGGTAAGGCTTGCAGACTGGCAGCTTGTGCAGGGCGAAAAATACAAGGAGCTTGCCACCCGTTCAACAAGCTACACTGTTGAAACCGAGGCAACAAGGGGAGAAATTCTTGACTGCAACGGTGTGGGGCTTGTCACCAACACAACCCGATACAGGGTTATGCTTGAGAAGCTTTATGTTGACGAAGAAAAGCTTGACGAAACAATTTTAAATCTGATTACACTTGTTGAAAAAACAGGCGATAAGTGGGAGGATAAACTCCCGATAAAATACGAAAACAGCGGATATTCATACATAGCTGATGAAAAAGCGGTTGAAACGCTGTTTTTGCTTTCGGGCTTTGAAGCTGATAAAAATATATCAGCCGCACAGTGTGTGGAAAAGCTCAGAGAAAGATATAAAATTGAAACAGAATACACACCCGACAAGCTCAGAAATCTGCTGTCGGTTTATTATAATATGGAGATTTGCTCCTATTCAAACTCAAACCCCTACTGCTTTGCCACGGATATAAGCACAAATGGCGTAGCCGTTGTGAGTGAAAACACTCAGGGCGTCAGCGGTGTTGAGGTTGTGCCATACTCCACAAGAGCAGCTGTTGATGTGGATATTGCACCACATATTCTGGGTGCGTTAGGCTCTCTTACAAGCGAAGAATATGAAAAAGTGCAAAGCGAGGGCAAGGAATATGCATTGACAGACAATATCGGAAAATTCGGCATAGAGCTTGCCTGTGAGGATATTCTCAAGGGCAGGGGCGGTACAAAAATTGTCAAGAAAAATTCCGATGGTACGGTAGTTGATACGGTGCAGACCATAGATGCACAGCCGGGTAATACGGTCTATCTTACGCTTGACAGCAGGTTGCAGGCTCAGGCGGTAAAGAGCCTTGCTGAAAATGTTAAGGCGGCTAAGAAGCAGGGGCAGAGTGATGTGCTTACGTATGGCGGCGAGGGCAAAGGTGAGGATTGTGAGGCAGGAGCAGTTGTTATGCTCTCGGTCAAGGATTTTTCGGTGCTTGCGGCGGCAAGCTATCCTACTTATGACCTCAACAAGTACAGCGAGTACGGCGATTATTATGTGAAGCTTACTCAGAATGAAAATTCTCCGATGTATAACCGTGCATTTGTCGGAAATTTTGCAAGCGGTTCGGTTTATAAGCCTCTTGTTGCGTGTGCCGCACTTGAAGAAAAGGTAGTCGGTAAAGACGAGAAAATCAACTGTACCCGAAAATACGACTACTATCAGAAAGACGTGGTAAATTGTATGCATTACCATAGCTTTATTGATATGACAGCGGCAATTACCGAGTCTTGCAACTTCTTTTTTGCAGAGTCGGGCAGAAGACTTGGTATTGACACAACCTATCTGTATGCTCAGAAATTCGGACTTGGCGAGTATACGGGAGTTGAAATTGAGGAGTCCAGAGGAATCCTTGCAGGTCGTGACAGTGAGCATTGGGTCGAGGGTAATACCGTGCAGGCGGCAATCGGTCAGTCGGATAATGCCTTTACTCCTCTGCAGCTTTCAACCTATGTTGCAACAATTGCAAATGACGGTACAAGGCTCAGAACTCACCTAGTGGACAAGGTTACAAATTACGAAAGAAACAGGATTATCAGTCAGACTCAGCCCGAGGTTGTGGATACCTGTGGTGTAAGTCAGGAGAATTTGGAGTATGTGCAGGCGGCTATGCTTAATGTTACTCAGAGCCCCGACGGCACAGCGTATTCTATGTTCGGTGATTATAAAGTAAAGGTTGCGGCAAAGACAGGCACAGCCGAAAATGCAGGCTCCGACCACGCAACATTTATTTGCTATGCTCCTTATGATGACCCTGAGGTTGCGATTGCGGTTGTAGTTGAAAACGGTGCAAAAGGCAGATTTTCAATGCAGATTGCCAAAGATTTGCTTGATGTTTATTTTGGCAACGGTGACGTTGCATCCAAAACGGGAAGATAGTTTGATATGATTTAAAGTTTATTTTCCCGACAACAGACTTTCATCTTCAATATTTTAGGGACCGGCGGCAACGGTGACGTTGCATCCAAAACGGGAAGATAGTTCGATATGATTTAAAGTTTATTTTCCCGACAACAGACTCTCATCTTCAATATTTTAGGGACTGGCGGCAACGGTGACGTTGCATCCAAATCGGGAAGATAATTTGATATGATTTAAAGTTTATTTTCCCGACAACGAAAGTGATATAAAATTATAGTTTTTTCTCATTGAACAGATCTGTTTGTTTATCGTAGGGCGGGGGCTTGCTCCCGCCGCAAAACACCAGCAAACATCAAGGCTATAATTTCGTAATATTCATTTTTGATATTTTTATTCAAAAATAATATGCTTCTATTGGAAACCTTTTCGGCGGGAGCAAGCCCCCGCCCTACGTTATATCAGTAATGTTAATTATCGGGAAATTAAGTTTGATAATCAATCAACGCTGTCTGCTCGGATTGGGTCAAGCGTCACGCTTGCAAACTATAAAAATTATTTTAATATGATTTTTATGCAAAAGCAGAACAGCCGCACATTTCTGTGCGGCTGTCTGCAAGGGGTTTAGATAAGGAAATGGGTATGAGTGGAACGGATGCGGTATCAGGCAAGCCCGATACTTACATCCAACTGGAAAGTAAGTTTATCAATACGCAAACGGTATTGGAGTTTTATGCGGTTTTGTCGTCAGATACCTGTTTTTTGGGAATTTGTATTGTGTATTCGATAAAATTGTTATTTTCGGTTTTTTCTGATTTTGCATCAATTCCCGCAAGACGCATTGTATCAACAGCTTTGTTGATTGTATTCACAAATATTCTGACGTCCTTTATCACCGCTTTGCTATGCCCTGTTGTCTTAGTATTTTTCGGAGCATTGTTTAACATTATGCCAATAAGATTCTCTGTCTGCTGAGTGTTAAGATTCTGGGATACTATGCGGCTTAAAGCCTCTCGTCTTACTTCTTCGTTCTTAAGACGCAGCAACGCTCTTGCGTGACGTTCTGTAAGACCTGCATTAATTATCCATTCCTGTTCCTCGTATGTAAGCTTCAAGAGCCTGAGCTTGTTAGCTATTGTGGATTGTGTTTTTCCAAGCTTTATTGCGGCTTCTTCCTGAGTGAGTCCGTATTTCTTGATAAGCTTTGAAATCCCACGAGCTTCCTCGAAAAATCCGAGGTCGCTTCGTTGGAGATTTTCAAGGAGAGCAAAGATAGCAGACTCTTTATCAGAACATCTTACTATAATGCATGGGACCTTTTTGAGTCCCGCCATAACTGAGGCACGCAATCGGCGTTCACCAGCGATAAGCTCGTACTCTGTCTGGCTTGCACGTTTTACGGTAAGCGGTTGTAAAATACCATTTTCCTTTATTGAACGTGAAAGCGAAACAAGCTCATCTTCGTCAAACAACCTTCGTGGCTGAGCCTTATTCGGTCTGATTTTTATTATTGGTATTTCTATGATTTTGTTATCATTGTTAAATAAAAAACTCAACCGAACCATCCTTACAAAATTAATGTATTCCAGCTCAACAACTCTTTGCAGTAACATAGAGTTATGTAGGCATCAGGGGTTGTCCCTGTGACATTATAATATCACACCCTCTGTGATTATGTTGTCGGATTCTGTGCGACTTTTATATAAGCTTTTGAAGTAATTTTTTACTAACTGCCTGTTTCTGTCGAATTTTTAAATAAAGTCCTGATATAACCTAAATTTTATTTAATCACACGATAAAGAGCATTGCAAAGCAAGCAGTTATGCTTTATAATTATGATTAAACAGTATTTTATTTTTTATGTAAATGAGGTATAAATAATGAAAAAGATTCTTGCAATTATGCTCACGCTCATTATGGCAACTTCCTGTGCAGCATGTACTGGCACGGAAACATCATCTGCCCCACAGGCTACAACTACTGCAACTGAAACAACAACTGCAGCACCTGCAACAGATGATGAGCTTGAAACTCTCGACTGGGTAGCTTACAACGAGTATAACCTCGAAGAAGATGTGCCTGTAAAGAACATCATTCTTATGATTGGTGACGGTATGGGCGAAAATATAATTAAAGCTTCTGAGGTTGTCAAGGGTGACAAGCTTGTTATGAGTGGTATGCCTTACAACACTCACGTTACAACACACTCTCTTTCAGTAGAAAAAGGTCACATTGGTTTTACTGACAGTGCCGCATCTGCCACTGCATTAAGCACAGGTGTCAAGACATATAATCAGTACATCGGTGTTGACGAAAACGAAGAACCTCTTGAAACAATCTGCGAATTTGCAATGAACAAAGGACTTAAAACAGGTCTTGTTGCACGTCATTATGTTTGCCACGCCACTCCTGCAGGTATGGTTGCACACAACAGTGCAAGAAGCAGTTATCAGCAGATTCTACGTGAGATGATAAACTCAGGCGTTAATGTAATGTTTGGCGGTGGCGGTCAGTATTACAAAGACTCAAAAAAGACTCGTACAGCCGTAGAAGAAAACAACTACAAGTACATTACAACCGAAGAAGAACTCCTTGCACTTGAGGGCAACGAAGAGAAGGTTCTCGGTATGTTTGCTTTTGACAATATGGGTTCTGCAACACACGACCCACAGCTTCCTGTAATGACAGAAAAAGCACTTGACCTTCTTGATAACGAAAACGGCTTCTTCCTTATGGTTGAAGGCAGTAACATCGACGTTTATGCCGCACAGGAGGATATGAACGAAACTCTTGAGCAGATGAAATCATTTGATGAGTCTGTTGACTGTGTTCTCAGATGGGCTGAAAAGCACCCAGGAACACTTGTAATTGTTACAGCCGACCACGAAACAGGCGGTGTAATGGTTCCTGAAAACGCTAAGCCTGAAGATATTACAGATGAATGCTTCACATCAGATGGTGAGCATACAAACACTAATGTTCTTGTTATGACTGCCGGTGCAAACTCAAAGGGCCTCTGCGAACAGGAGCTTATTGACAACACAGATATTGCAAAATATATGCGTAAGGTTCTTGAAGAAAGCCACGCTTAATGATAACTACGGTGGGGTGACTCCACTCACAATCCGTGCAGAGAGTTTCGTTTATCACAAAACTCCAATGCCCGACCTAAAGATAGCAATTTTCTCTAAAATAAAAGGAGATTTGATTAGTGTTGACAAATATTTTTGATGCACACGCACATTATGATGATAAATGGTTTGACGAAGATAGAAACGAAGTATTAGGCAGTTTTTCAGAAAAAGGTATCAGCGGAGTTGTAAATAACTCTGTTGACCTTGAAACAGCCGCAAAAAGTATTGAGCTTGCTGAAAAGTACAGCTTTATGTATGCGGCTGTAGGTTTTCACCCAGAAAATCTCGAAAATGTACCGTCAGATTATCTTGACCGCCTTGCAAAGCTCTGTGAACATAAAAAAGTTGTTGCAATTGGCGAAACAGGTCTTGACTACCATTGGGATACTCCGAAAGATTTACAGAAAAGAATTTTTGAAGAACAGGTTAAGCTCTCACTTGACATAAATATGCCCCTTGTTGTGCATGACAGAGAAGCACACGGAGATGTATTTGATGTTCTGAGAAAATACCGCCCTGATGCTCTCGTACACTGCTTTTCGGGCAGTGTAGAGCTTATGAGAGAAGCTGTTAAGCTTGGATGCTATATAAGTCTTGGCGGTGTTGTGACCTTTAAAAATGCACGACACAGCATAGAGGTAGCTTCTGAAATTCCTCTTGACAGACTTCTGCTCGAAACTGACGCACCTTATATGGCACCTGTTCCATACAGAGGCAAAAGATGCGACAGCTCACTGATTCCCTATGCTGCTGTAAAAATTGCAGAGCTAAGGGATTTACCTGTTCAAAAAATTCTTGATATTACCTGTGAAAATGCAAAAAGATTTTATCGCATTGACGGGTAAGCAAGATATTACATCATATTAAGGCTTAAATTATGGAAAAGTTTTATTTTATAATCTGGGCGATTGTCGCCATATACCTTTTCGCCATAGCAAAAAAGACAAGCAAGCTCTGTTATGCTTTATCAGCTTTTTTTGTGTTTATGAGTGTATGGTATGGTATCAATTCTTTTTCCGGAATAGATATGTTTGCAGATACTCTCGGAATTATATTCAAATGTATAGTCGGTGCATTTCTGGCACTGCTGATTGTCATTTATATAATCGGCAAAAAGAAGAATTAATTTTTAATAAACGACAAAATTAATTACCTCCCCCGAAATTTCGTGGGAGGCAATTTTTATTTTTCTTCATATACATATTCTGCTGAGTATGAAATAGTATCAACATTTTTGACATCTTCCTGCTTCACCTTACAGAAAATATGCCAATATGCTAATGCTTCTTCATATACATACGGAACATAATGCTCACCTCGGACGCAAAGTGTATTATTTTCTACACCCATTGCTTTTATATGATACTCCTTATTATAGCAGTAATCAAACTGTAAAAAAACAAATAATGCATTTTCTTCAAAGTATTCGTCATCAAACTCAGGAGAATAAACATTAAAGACTGCGTAAAATTGCTCCTTATTTTTAATCAAATATTTATTCCCTGAATGTTCATGACCATCACTCGGCATATATTTAAAAATTAAATCTCTGGTATTATACAAAACCTCAAAATCTATTGCGTTTTCTTCGGTAGGATAGCAATTAAGGACACGAGTGATGTCTTTATATGACTCATCTGCTGTGATAAAGCAATCATAATCAAGCCCTGCTACCATTTTCTGAGTATCCGTAACATCTGATACATCAAAATATCCGTCGCCATTGAGGTCAGCCATATCTAAAGCACCTATCTCCATAACCTCATATCCTGCTAACTGCATTTGTAAGGTTGTAACATCTGAAACATCAACTTTTTTATTAGAGTCAAAATCTCCTATTTTATAGTATGTAAATGGCTCAGCAGCAAAAGCAGTTGTAACAGACGATACACCAATGCACAATGCAATTCCTGCGGATAATATAACTTTGAGTTTTTTCATAGTGATTCCTCCTAACATAGTTTATTTATTCCAGTATTATTATAACATATTAGGGGGGGCTGTACACTATTATTGGAATAAAATACTGCTAAAAATTCTTTCACTCGCATTGTGCAGTTTGCTATAAAATAAAACAAAACTCCCTGTAATTACAAGGAGCTTTTAGAACACAGGAAAAGTGTTTTCTACCATCGGCACACTTAAGCCAACCCACCTCTTTACTTCCCGCTACAGGTGGTAATACCCCATAGCACTTACACTGTCTACGTTATTATTTTAAGTCGTATGACCACACGACAAGCCAATTCGGGCAATTATACGATTGGTTCCCTACTATGCAACCTACAGTTTTTCAAAGCTACGCTGTTTCGCACATTTATTTTCATTTTTGCTAAAAAAACCCCCGACTAAAGTCGGGGGTATAATTATCTATTCAGCAAATAATCAGATTAACTCGATGATAGCCATCTCAGCACCGTCACCACGACGAGGGCCGATCTTTGTTACTCTTGTGTAGCCGCCCTTACGGTCAACATACTTTGGAGCAATTTCCTTAAAGAGCTTTACTGTAACCTCTTCCTTTGTAACAAAACCTAAAACAAGGCGTCTGTTGTGAAGAGTGTCTTCCTTTGCTGTAGTAATCATCTTCTCAGCCATAGCCTGAACTTCCTTGGCACGAGTAAGAGTTGTTTCAATCTTGCCGTTTTCGAGAAGGAATGTAACCATTGCACGGAGCATTGCTGTTCTCTGAGCTGTAGTTCTTCCTAACTTTCTTGTACCTGGCATTTCATTCACTCCTTTACTTTGAGTTTTTAAAGGGTTTTATTCGTCTTCCTTCTGAAGACTAAATCCGAGAGAATTGAGCTTCTGGATTACTTCCTCGAGAGATTTTCTGCCGAGGTTTCTTACCTTCATCATATCCTCTTCTGACTTATTTATCAAATCTTCTACCGTGTTAATACCTGCACGCTTGAGACAGTTGAAAGAACGAACTGACAAATCGAGATCTTCGATAGTCATTTCAAGAATCTTCTCCTTGCCCTTATCATCTTTTTCAACCATAACCTCAGCACTTGAAGCCTTATCGGAGAGGTTTACAAAGAGATTTAAGTGCTCGGTGAGAACCTTTGCTGCAAGAGAAACAGCCTCCTGAGCATTGATTACACCATTTGTCCATACGTCAAGTGTGAGCTTGTCGTAGTCAGTAATCTGACCAACACGTGTGTTGTCAACTGTGTAGTTTACCTTTAACACGGGAGTATATATAGAGTCAATAGGTAAAACGCCAATAACATTATTGCCGCTTATGAGCTTGTTGCGTTCTGCGGGGATATATCCTCTGCCCTTGTCAATGGTAATTTCCATATTGAGCTGAGCATCTTCTCCGAGAGTTGCAATGTGCTGCTCAGGGTTGAGAATTTCAACCTCGGCATCACACTTAATGTCTCCAGCTGTAACTACGCAAGGACCCTTTGCTGAAATTTCAACAACCTTAGGGCTTGTTTCGTAGAGCTTTGCAACAACGCTTTTCATATTGAGAACAATTTCCGTAACGTCTTCCTTTACGCCGGGAATAGTTGAAAATTCGTGAAGAACACCGTCAATCTTGATTGATGTAACGGCACAGCCTTCAAGAGAAGAAAGCAATACTCGACGGAGGCTGTTGCCTAATGTGTTGCCGAAGCCTCTTTCAAGTGGCTCAACAACAAATCTGCCGTGCTTTCCATCCTCGGTTAATTCCTCGGTTTCAATTCTTGGCTTTTCTATTTCGATCATTCGCGAATCCTCCTAAACATTATGAAGCTGCAAAACCAGCCAATGTGTGTAATCTGCCTGTGATTATAGGGATTACTTGGAGTACAACTCAACAATAAGGTGAGGAGCTACTTCGTAGTCAACATCCTCAATACCAGGTAAAGCAACAACCTTAGCTGTGTATTCTTCCTTATTAGCTTCAAGCCACTTCGGGATAAGTCTACCGTTAGTCTTATCGAGAATTTCCTTAAACTTTACGCTGTTCTTACTCTTATCTCTGATTGTGATAACATCGCCAACCTTAACTCTGTAAGAAGGAATGTCTACTCTCTGGCCGTTTACGAGGAAATGGCCGTGAGTTACAACCTGTCTTGAGTCTCTTCTTGTCTGAGCCATGCCCATTCTGAAGATAACGTTGTCAAGTCTTGTTTCGAGGCAGGTGATAAGGTTGTTACCAGCCTGACCCTCCATCTTTGTAGCGATTTCATAATAATGATAGAAAGGCTTTTCAAGTACACCGTAAATGAACTTTAATTTCTGCTTTTCCTTAAGCTGTAAGCCGTACTCAGAAACCTTCTTTCTGCCGTTTGCGTTAGGCTTTCTGAAAGATTCCTTGTTAATGCCTACAACAGTAGGGCTAATGCCCAGATATCTGCATCTTTTTAAGATAGGATCTCTATTTACTGCCATTTTATTTTCACTCCAATACTTTAAATACTATACGCGTCTTCTCTTAGGAGGACGGCATCCGTTGTGAGGAATAGGAGTTACGTCTTTAATCATTGTAACTTCAAGACCTGCAGACTGCAAAGCTCTGATTGCAGCTTCACGACCCTGACCTGGGCCCTTTACATAAACTTCAACGGATTTCATACCGTGTTCCATTGCAGCCTTTGCAGCTGTCTCAGCTGCTGACTGAGCGGCAAACGGAGTTGACTTTTTGGAGCCTCTGAAACCGAGTTCGCCTGCACTTGCCCATGAAACAGCGTTACCCTGTGTATCGGAAATTGTAACGATTGTATTGTTAAAAGTTGACTGAATATGAGCTGCGCCTTTTTCAATATGCTTACGCTCACGGCGACGGCGAATAACTTTCTTACCACCTTTTGGTGCTGCCATAATCCATTGCCCTCCTTACTTCTTCTTATTAGCCATGGTCTTACGTGGACCCTTACGAGTACGAGCGTTTGTCTTAGAACGCTGACCTCTTACAGGTAAGCCTTTTCTGTGACGTACGCCACGGTAACAACCGATGTCAATAAGTCTTTTTATATCATAAGCTATGTCACGGCGAAGGTCACCTTCAACGCGGCAGTTATGCTCAATATAATCTCTGAGCTTTGATACATCTTCTTCTGTTAAATCTCTAACACGAGTGTCAGGATTTACACCTGTTGCAGCAATAATGTCGTCTGCAGTTTTACGGCCGATACCGTAGATATAAGTTAAACCGATTTCAACTCTTTTATCTCTTGGTAAGTCAACACCTGCTATACGAGCCATTCAGTTGCACCTCCATTAAAAATCAATAAATTATTTTACTTCTGTCTTACTAGGTAGATTAACCCTGACGCTGCTTGTGCTTAGGGTTTTCGCAAATAACTAAAATCTTACCTTTTCTTTTGATTACTTTGCACTTATCGCACATTTTCTTTACTGAAGGTCTGACTTTCACTTATAATCATTCCTTTCTAAAAAAAGTCGTGTTCCCCGACGCTTACTTTGAACGCCAGGTAATTCTTCCTCTTGTAAGGTCATATGGAGACATTTCCACAGTCACCTTGTCGCCCGGTAAAATACGGATGAAGTTCATACGTAATTTACCTGAAATAACAGCCAATATCACGTGACCGTTAGGCAGCTCAACCTTAAACTGGGCGTTTGGTAAAGCTTCCTTTACTGTACCCTCAATCTCAATAACATCCTGTTTTGACATACCTTTAACCTCCGTTTTTGTCTGTAAAATTACTTAAAATTCGTTTTAACTGCGGATTGGTTTCTACTGAACCTTTAATAACAGTATTTGTAGCAGCGAGATGAATCAGATTCTTTTTCTTCGGGCTTTCCAGCCTTCTTCGTTTTCCGTCAGCTATATATGCATAGCCGTCTTCTACTTTAAGAACCAGAAAAAACTGATTTTTATCACGTCCTGCCTTTGCTCTGACTATGCTTCCGTTTTCAATGTTCATAAATCACCTTTAATCACAGAGAGTCATAATCTTTGGTCCGTCGGGAGTAATAGCAATCGTGTGTTCAAAATGAGCAGAAAGCTTACCGTCTTTTGTGACGGTGGTCCACTCGTCATCAAGCACACGCACCTCAAAAGTGCCCTGATTTACCATAGGTTCAATGGCAATAGTCATACCCGGAATGAGTCGCACACCACGACCTGGTGTGCCGTAATTAGGTACGCTTGGGTCCTCGTGTAATTTCGCACCTACGCCGTGGCCGACAAAATCTCGTACCACCGAGTAACTGCGAGCTTCGACATACTGCTGAACAGCGTTTCCGATATCGCCTACACGATTTCCGGCAACTGCCTTTTTTATTCCCTCAAAAAGGCTCTCCTTAGTAGCGTCAAGCAAACGCTGAGCATCTTCGCTGATGGTACCACACGCAAAGGTATAGGCATTGTCGCCATGAAAACCTCCGTAGTACGCTCCGACGTCTACGCTTACTATATCGCCCTCCTTAAGGATCTGTTTCTTGCTTGGTATGCCATGGATAACCACATTATTTACGGAAATGCACGCACTCGCAGGAAAGCCGCCGTAACCGAGAAACGAGGGTGTAGCACCCTGTTTCTCGATATATCTGCGGACAATAGTATCTATTTCATAAGTTGTGACACCGGGCTTGATAGCCTCTCCCGCAACACGGAGTGCCTCGGCAGAAATTCTGCATGCGTCTTTCATTAATGAAAGTTCCCGTGCTGTTTTAATTACTACCATGCTTAAGCCTCGATTGCCTTGAGAATAAGATTGAATGTTGTTTCAACATCGTCGTATCCTGCAACGTTAACGAGCTTGCCCTGCTTCTCATAGTAAGCTACGAGCGGCTCAGTCTCTTTGTGATATACATCAAGACGAGCAAGCACAGTATCCGGGTGGTCGTCCTTGCGTTGAACAAGGGTGCCCTGACAGTCGTCGCAAACACCCTCAACCTTCGGAGGAAGGTTCTTGAGGTGGTATGGCTTGCCACAACCCTCACAAACACGGCGTCCAGACATACGGTTTACAATCTTTTCGTCTTCAATCTCAATGTTGATTACGTGTTCGATGTTTACACCCATCTCGTCCAGAGCCTCAGCCTGAGGAATAGTTCTTGGGAAACCATCAAGGATGAAACCGTTTTTGCAGTCATCCATTGAAAGTCTCTCTTTTACGATACCGATAACAACCTCGTCAGGAACGAGCTTGCCTTCGTCCATAAAAGACTTAGCCTTAAGACCCATCTCAGTGCCGTTTTTCAACGCTTCACGGATCATATTTCCGGTTGAAATTGTGGGAATACCAAAATGCTCACAAAGTACAGCAGCTTGTGTGCCTTTTCCTGCACCGGGAGCACCTAACATAATAATGTTCATTTTATTATACTCCTTTTTCAACGATTAGTCAAGAAAACCTTTATAATGACGCATCATCATTTGTGACTCGAGCTGTTTTACAGTCTCAAGAGCAACACCAACGAGGATGATAACTGATGTACCACCGATAGCCATGCTACCCATTCTTGTGAATGTACCGTAGAGGCTTGGTACAAGAGCGATTACTGCAAGGAACAATGAGCCGATCAAAGTAATTCTTGAAAGAATGTTCTTGATAAAATCAGCTGTTGGTGCACCAGGACGAATACCTGGGATTGTACCGTTGTTTGCCTTGAGGTTGTTTGCCATTTCGATTGGATTGTACTGAATTGTTGTATAGAAATAAGCGAACATTATGATAAGTAAGAAGTACAATACGTTGTACAACCAGCCGGTTGTGTCGAATGCATCAAAGAATGCACCCAAGAAACCGTCTTCAACCTTAGCGAAGAGATTGATTGTACCCGGTATTGAAAGAATTGAGCTTGCAAAAATGATTGGAAGTACGCCGCCGAGAGCAACCTTGATTGGAAGGTGGCTTGACTGACCGCCGTACATCTTTCTGCCAACAACACGTTTAGCATACTGAATAGGAATTTTTCTCTCGCTATCCTGCATAAATGTAATTAACCAAATGATACCGAGGAAGATTACACCCCAGAGTGGTACAAGGAAGTAGAACTGTGTCTGACCCTGTGCACCGAGTTCCCAGTAGCTGCCGAGAACGCTGAGTGTGTATGGGAGCTGAGCAATAATACCTGTGAAGAGGAGAACAGAGATACCGTTTCCGATTCCATTATTATTAATCTGCTCGCCGAGCCACATCATAAGAGCTGTACCTGCTGTGAAAACAAGTATGATAACGATAGCTGAGAATACGAGAGAAAAACCTTCTCTGTATACAGTTACGCCTGAAGCATGGAGATAGTACCAGAAAGCTGAGCCCTGAATAAGACCAAGACCTACTGTTACATAACGTGTGATTGTACCAATCTTACGTCTGCCTGCTTCACCCTCTTTTGACAATCTCTCAAGTGGAGGGATTGCAACTGTGAGGAGCTGCATAATGATTGAGCTGTTGATGTATGGTGTAACACCCATTGCAAACAAAGTAGCGTTTGCAAAGGCACCACCGGATAATGTGTTGAGATATGCAAGCATTGTATTGCCGTCAGACATACCTTTCATGGCAGCCTTGAGGGCTTCCATATCCAGAAACGGAACAGGGATAACTGAACCGATTCTGAATACGATAATCATTAAAAGTGTAAATAAGAGCTTTTTACGTAAATCAGGGATTGACCAAGCGTTTCTTATAGTTTTGAACACTTAAATCACCTCTGTCTTTCCGCCTGCTGCCTCAATTGCGGCTTTAGCAGATTCGGAAAAAGCAGAAACTTTTACTGTAAGCTTCTTATCGATTTTACCGTTGCCGAGTACCTTAACAGCGTCAAAGCCGTTCTTGATAACTCCTGCGTTTACAAGAGCCTCGACATCTACTGTTGCACCGTCTTCAAACTTTCTGTTTAAAACGCTGAGGTTGATAGCAACCACGTTTTTAGCAAAGATGTTGTTGAAACCTCTCTTTGGAACACGACGCTGTAAAGGCATCTGTCCGCCTTCAAAACCAGGACGAACACCGCCGCCTGAACGAGCCTTCTGACCCTTGTGACCCTTACCAGCTGTTTTACCCCAGCCTGAGCCATGACCTCTGCCGATTCTCTTGGCACTTTTCTTAGAGCCTTCAACCGGTGAAAGTTCGTGTAACTTCATTAGTGTGCACCTCCTTGCTTACGCTTCGATTACCTCTACGAGGTGAATTATTTTTGCTACCTTACCTTTAGTCTGTGCGTTATCGGGCTGTTCTGTAACATCACCGATTTTCTTAAGACCTAAAGCATGAGCAGTTGCAATCTGTGGTTTCTTTGAGCCGATGAGGCTCTTAACTAACTTAATTTTCATAGTTTAGAACCTCCTATTAAATGATTTCCTTAACTGACTTGCCACGAATAGCAGCAACTTCTTCAGCTGTTCTGAGAGCTCCGAGACCTGCAAGTGTAGCTCTAACTACGTTGCATGGGTTGTTTGAACGGAGAGCCTTAGTTCTGATATCCTTGATACCAACAGCCTCGATTACGGCACGAACAGGACCACCAGCGATAACACCGGTACCTGGTGCAGCAGGCTTCATAAGAACTCTACCAGCACCGAACTCGCCTACGATTTCGTGAGGAATTGTTGTACCTCTGAGTGAAACCTTCATAAGGTTCTTCTTAGCATCTTCGATACCCTTACGGATAGCATCTGGAACTTCGCCAGCCTTACCAATACCGAAACCTACAACGCCGTTACCGTCGCCTACAACTACTAAAGCTGCAAACTTGAAGATACGACCACCCTTAACTGTCTTAGAAACACGGTTAATGGTAACTACTCTTTCTTTTAATTCGCCTGTTACTTCAATTGTCTTAGCCAAAGTTATTCCTCCTCACCTTAGAAATTGAGGCCGCCCTCACGGGCGCCTTCGGCCAATTCCTTAACACGGCCGTGATAAATGTTACCGCCTCTGTCGAATACAACATCAACGATATTCTTTTCAGCTGCACGCTGAGCAATAAGCTTGCCTACTGCCTTAGCTGCTTCTTTGTTTCCGCCATTGCCTTCAATGCTCTTATCAAGGCTTGAAGCCTGAGCAAGTGTAACACCAGCTACGTCATCAATAAGCTGAGCGTAGATGTTGTTAGTGGAGCGGAATACGCATAAACGTGGACAAGTAGCTGTGCCGCTAACCTTGCTGCGGATTCTCTTGTGGCGTTTAATGCGTGCCTTTTTTGTATCAGGTCTGCTTACCATCTGTCATTCACTCCTTAATTATTTGCCCTTACCGGTCTTGCCTTCCTTGCGGCGGATAACTTCATCAGCGTACTTAATACCCTTGCCCTTATATGGCTCTGGTGGACGCTTCTCTCTAACCTCGGCAGCAAACTGACCAACCTTTTGCTTATCAATGCCGGTGATTATTACCTTGTTTGGATCCGAAACTTCAATTGTGATGTCCGCATTATCCTCAAAGATTACCTGATGTGAGAAGCCAAGGTTCATAACACACTTGTTGCCCTGCTTCTGAACACGGTAACCAACACCATTAACTTCAAGAACCTTCTTGTAGCCTTCTGTAACACCTGTCACCATATTGCTGATAAGTGTTCTTGTAAGACCGTGAAGTGAACGGTTTTCTTTTGCATCGTTTGGACGTGTAACCTCGATTACGTTGTCCTTGATTTCAACTGTCATAGCTGGATTGTAAGCTAAATCGAGTGAACCCTTTGGTCCCTTGACAGTGATAACGCCGTCAGCGATAGAAGCTGTAACACCGGCGGGAATATTTATAGGTTTTCTTCCAATTCGAGACATTATCGCACCTCCTCTTACCAAATGTAAGCAAGAACTTCGCCGCCAACATGCTCAGCACGTGCCTGACGATCTGTCATTACGCCCTTAGATGTTGAAATAATAGCAATACCGAGTCCCTTCATTACCTTTGGCATGTCTTCTACATTGCTGTATATACGTAAGCCTGGCTTTGATACACGGCGGAGACCTGTGATAACAGGTGTCTTGCCGTCAACGTACTTAAGAGTAACCTTAATAACGCCCTGCTTACCGTCTTCAATTACTGTGAAATTCTTGATGTAACCCTCGTCAAGAAGAATCTGACAGATTGACTTCTTAAGGTTTGAAGAAGGAATTTCTACAGTGTCGTGCTTAGCTGAGTTAGCATTACGGATTCTTGTAAGTAAATCAGCAATTGTATCTGTAATCTGCATTACGTTTTACCTCCCTTGACTTACCAGCTTGCTTTCTTTACGCCCGGAATTTCGCCCTTGTAAGCGAGTTCACGGAAGCAAATACGGCAAATACCGAACTTACGGAGGTAGGCGTGTGGTCTACCACAGATATTACATCTTGTATATTCTCTTGTTGAGAACTTCTGCTTTCTCTGCTGCTTAACTTTCATCGCAGTCTTAGCCACAACAATCCCTCCTTACTTTGAAAACGGTGCACCCATGAGTGTTAAAAGCTCACGAGCTTCTTCGTCTGTCTTTGCAGTAGTAACGAAACAAATGTCCATACCACGTACCTTGTCAATCTTATCGTAGTCGATTTCAGGGAAAATGAGCTGCTCTTTGAGGCCCATATTGTAGTTACCTCTACCATCGAATGAGTTAGGGTTAATTCCTCTGAAGTCTCTTACACGAGGAAGAGCTACATTGAAGAATCTGTCGAGGAACTCGTACATTCTCTCGCCTCTTAATGTAACCTTACAGCCAATTGGCATGCCTTCTCTTAATTTGAAGTTAGCAACTGACTTTCTTGCTCTGCAGACAAGAGCCTTCTGACCTGTGATAGCACCGAGGTCCTTAGAAATAGCATCGATAACCTTTGCGTTATCTCTAGCTTCGCCTGCACCTACGTTGATAACGATTTTATCAAGCTTAGGAATCTGCATTGTGCTCTTATAGGAGAACTTTGTCATAAGAGCAGGTGCAACTTCTTTTGAATAATATTCTTTAAGTCTAGCCATATCTTATATCCTCCTTAAAGTGCTTCGCCACATTTTGCACATGTACGACCCTTAGAGCCGTCTTCATAAATCTTGTGTGCAACTCTTGTTGGCTTCTTGCAGCGTGGGCATACGATCTGAACCTTAGATGCATACATAGCACCCTCAGCCTTTACGATACCGCCCTGCTCGCCCATTCTTCTAGGCTTAACATGCTTTGAAACAATGTTTACTTTCTCGACAATTACTTTGCCTTCCTTAGGGCTAACAGCCAAAACCTGACCCTTTTTGCCCTTATCCTTACCGCTGATAACGATAACGGTGTCGCCTGTCTTTACATGAACTTTATTCATTTATGTGACACCTCCAATTAAAGTACTTCGGGAGCGAGAGAAAGAATCTTCATATAATCTTTATCACGAAGCTCTCTTGCTACCGGTCCGAAGATACGAGTACCCTTTGGGTTCTTATCTTCCTTAATAATAACAGCTGCATTTTCATCAAAACGGATATATGTTCCGTCCTCACGTCTAACGCCCTTTGCTGAACGTACAACGACAGCCTTAACAACGTCGCCCTTTTTAACAACACCGCCGGGTGCTGCCTTTTTAACTGAAGCCACGATTACATCGCCAATATTGGCATATCTCCTTCTGGTACCGCCAAGTACACGAATGCACATAAGCTCTTTTGCTCCTGTATTGTCGGCAACCTTGAGGAGTGTCTGCTGCTGAATCACAGTGTATTCCTCCTTTTCCTAAAGCCAAAAAATTATTTAGCTTTCTCAATAATCTCGACAAGTCTCCATCTCTTATCCTTAGAAAGTGGACGTGTCTCCATAATCTTTACACGGTCGCCGATCTGACACTCGTTGTTCTCATCGTGTGCCTTGAAGCGAACTGTACGCTTAACAATTTTGTTGTAAAGCTTATGCTTTACGCTGTCCTCGATAGCAACAACGATAGTTTTGTCCATCTTATTGCTTACTACCTTACCGACAGCAGTTTTTCTCATATTTCTTACTTCACTCACTGTTAAGTCCTCCTATCTTACGCCTCAGTGCCGTTGAGTTCACGCTGACGAAGAATTGTAGAAATTCTTGCAATGTCCTTCTTTACGGCACCAATTCTGGATGAGTTTTCGAGCTGATTAACAGCAAGCTGGAAACGAAGATTGAATAACTCTTCTTTGAGGTCTGTAAGCTTTAACTGAAGCTCCTCAACAGACATTTCTCTGATCTCTGATGCTTTCATTACTGCTCACCCTCCTCTTTCATAACAAACTTGCACTTGATTGGAAGCTTATTTGCAGCAAGGCGAAGAGCCTCTCTTGCAGTAGCTTCATCTAC
Source organism: Ruminococcus sp. (assembly GCA_036309445.1). GTDB lineage: Bacteria > Bacillota > Clostridia > Oscillospirales > Acutalibacteraceae > Ruminococcoides. The sequence goes on from JAXJTT010000012.1 coordinate 23,076, forward strand.
ACCAGCGAGCTCAAACATAACTCTGCCTGGCTTAACAACGGCTACCCAGTACTCTGGTGAACCTTTACCTGAACCCATTCGTGTTTCTGCAGGCTTTGCAGTAACAGGCTTGTCAGGGAAAATCTTGATCCAAACTTTACCGAATCTCTTGCAGTAACGTGTCATTGCAATACGGGCAGCCTCGATCTGATTTGATGTGATCCAAGCAGGCTCTGTAGCCTGAAGACCATACTGACCGTAAGTAACCTTGTTACCACGAAGAGCCTTACCTGTCATACGACCTCTGTGTACTCTTCTGTACTTAACTCTCTTTGGTAATAACATTACTTTCTGCCTCCTTCCCTGCGGGGCTTTCTTGATTTAACCTCGTTTAAAACTTCACCCTTGTAGAGCCATACCTTAACACCGATCTTACCGTAAGTTGTGTTAGCCTCAGCAAAACCGTAGTCAATGTCAGCACGAAGTGTCTGAAGTGGAATAGTACCTTCGTGATACTGTTCTGAACGAGCGATTTCAGCACCGCCAAGACGGCCTGATGTCATAATTTTAATACCCTTAGCACCACGTCTCATAGCATTGCCGATAGACTGCTTCATAGCACGACGGAAAGAAATTCTCTTTTCGAGCTGCTGAGCAACGCTTTCTGCAACGAGCTGAGCGTCGAGCTCAGGTGCCTTAACTTCTACGATGTTGATAGCAACCGGCTTGTTGAGCATCTTCTCGCACTGAGCCTTGAGCTTCTCAATCTCAGCACCGCCCTTACCGATAACAAGGCCTGGCTTAGCACAGTGAATGCTGATCTTAACCTTCTTGCCATCACGTTCGATTTCAATCTTTGAGATACCGAAGTTGAAGAGCTGAGCCTTCAATGTCTTACGAAGGTTGTAGTCTTCAACAAGTGTTGCACCAAAGTCTTTCTTGTTTGCAAACCAACGGGAATCCCAATCTTTAATTACACCTACACGAAGACCGTGTGGATTAACTTTCTGACCCATATTCTAACCTCCCCTTAGTCTTCTTTTTCCTTGAGTACGAGGGTGATGTGAGAAGTTCTCTTGTTAATTCTGAACGCTCTGCCCTGTGCTCTTGGACGAATTCTTTTAAGGATGGGGCCTGCTGTAGCGTTGCATGCTGCAACGTAGAGCTTGGATACATCCATATCATGGTTGTTCTCGGCATTAGCCATAGCTGAACGGAGCAACTTTAAAAGTGGCTCGCTAGCTGCCTTTGGAGTGTGCTTGAGAACAGCTTCCGCATATCTAGCATCCTTGCCTCTGATGAGGTCAAGAACAACGCCTACCTTGCGGGGTGAGATACGAACAAATTTTGCATTTGCTTTAGCTTCCATTCTTCAATACTCTCCTTCCGCTTATCTTGAGGTCTTTGAACCAGCATGACCTTTGAAGGTTCTTGTTGGAGCAAACTCACCGAGCTTGTGACCAACCATATCTTCTGTAACATATACTGGAACGTGCTTACGACCGTCGTGAACTGCAAATGTGTGACCAACGAACTCAGGGAAAATTGTTGAGCTTCTTGACCAAGTCTTAAGAATTCTCTTTTCGCCCTTCTCGTTCATCTCTAAAACCCTTTTAAGCAGTACAGGCTGAACAAAAGGGCCCTTTTTAGTACTTCTACTCATAATAATAAGCTCCTTTCTCTGCCTTACTTACCGTTTCTTCTACGAACGATAAGCTTGTCGCTGCTCTTATTGTTCTTACGAGTCTTGTAGCCGAGTGCTGGCTTACCCCATGGAGTAACAGGACCAGGACGACCAACTGGTGATTTACCTTCACCACCACCGTGTGGGTGATCGCAAGGGTTCATTACAGAACCACGAACTGTAGGTCTCCAACCCATGTTTCTCTTACGGCCTGCCTTACCAATCTTAACATTCTCGTGGTCTGTATTACCTACCTGACCAACTGTTGCCATACACTTCTCAGGAACGTTTCTGAGTTCGCCTGAAGGAAGTCTTAAAAGTGCAAGACCGTTTTCTCTTGCCATAAGCTGAGCCATATTACCAGCTGAACGTGCAAGCTGAGCACCTCTGCCTGGATAAAGCTCTACGTTATGGATAAATGTACCAACAGGAATCGCTGTAAGTGGAAGTGCGTTACCTGGTTTGATATCTGCATTTTCACCTGCTACAACCTTATCGCCTACCTTAAGTCCTTCCGGAGCAATGATGTAAGCTTTCTCACCGTCAACGTACTCTACAAGAGCGATGAATGCTGAACGGTTTGGATCGTACTCAAGTGTTCTGATTGTACCTTCTACGTCAAACTTCTGACGCTTGAAGTCAATAATACGGTACTTTCTTCTGTTACCGCCGCCTCTGTGACGAACGGTGATTCTGCCGTAGCTGTTACGACCTGACTTTTTATTTAAAGGAGCCAATAAGCTCTTCTCAGGAGCAACCTTTGAAAGAACCGAATAATCTGTAACCGACATATTTCTTCTTGAGTTGATAGTCGGCTTAAATACTTTAATGGCCATTTCGTTTCACTCTCCTCATGATGGCTTTGCGGGAAAATGGCGTTTCCCATACATTCTGCCTGAATTTATTTTCAGACTCATACCGATGTCTGAGTATCGGTATTACATCATGCCTTCAAAAAATTCGATAGGCTTGCTGTCTGCTTTAAGTGTTACGATTGCTTTCTTCCAGCTCTTTGTGTAACCGCCGTTGTTTCTGCCCTGACGGCGGAATCTGCCACGAACGCTTACTGTATTAACCTTAGCAACCTCTACCTTGAAAAGCTCTTCGCAAGCTTTTGCAATTTCAATTTTGTTTGCTGACTTAGCAACTTCAAAAGTATATACCTTATTCATTACACCAGACATACTTTTCTCTGTAATGATTGGACGGATTACGATATCCTGAGCTATCATGCATATACCTCCTCAATCTTGCTTACAGCGTCCTTAACGATAACAAGCTTGTTTGCGTTTAAGATGTCGTAAACGTTAAGTGTGTTTACCTGAGCTGTCTTAACGCCTGGGATGTTAGACGCTGATCTGATAACCTTGCTGTCAACCTCCGGAAGAACGATGAGAGTCTTCTTCTCTGCACCGATTGCCTTGAGCATTGCAACAATTGTCTTTGTTTTATATTCATTCATAGCGATTGAATCAACTACAATGATTTCGTTCTCCATAGCCTTTGTTGAGAAAGCTGACTTCATAGCAAGTCTTCTAACCTTCTTGTTTACAGTGAATCTGTAGCTTCTTGGCTTTGGAGCGAATACGATACCACCGTGAATCCACTGTGGTGAACGAGTTGAGCCCTGTCTAGCACGGCCTGTACCCTTCTGTCTCCATGGCTTCTTACCGCCACCGGAAACCTCTGCTCTTGTAAGAGCAGACTGTGTGCCCTGACGCTGATTTGCAAGATAGTTTACAACCATGTGATGCATAACAGCAGCGTTAGGCTCAATACCGAATATAGAATCGCTGAGGTCGATTGTACCAACCTTTTTGCCTTCCATATTTACTACTGATAAATTAGGCATTTATAATCCCCCTTCCTTAAGCCTTTACGGAATCTTTGATAACAACGATTCCCTTGTTAGGTCCGGGAACAGCACCCTTAACAGCGATGAGGTTGTTTTCAACATCAACCTTAACAACTGTGAGGTTCTGAACTGTTACCTGCTCTGCACCGAGGTGACCTGCCATTCTCTTACCCTTCCAAACTCTTGAAGGTGATGAACAAGCACCGATTGAGCCGCCGTGACGAACGCAAGGACCTGTACCGTGTGTTTCCTTAAGACGGTGGAAGTTCCATCTCTTAATAACACCTGCTGTACCCTTACCCTTGCTCTTGCCGGTGATGTCAATCTTGTCGCCGGGGGTGAATACGTCAGCCTTGATAAGATCGCCTACGTTGTAAGCGTCTGTATCGCTGAAACGGAATTCTTTAAGAGTTTTCTTTGGTGCTACGCCAGCCTTGTCGAAGAAACCCTTCATAGGCTTGTTAACCTTGTGTGGTTTGAGATCGCCAAAACCGATCTGTACTGATGCGTAGCCATCGTTTTCAACTGTCTTCTTAGCTGTTACCACACATGGACCAGCCTCAATTACAGTTACAGGCACGAATACGCCCTTCTCATCGAAAATCTGTGTCATACCGATTTTCTTACCGATGATTGCCTTCTGCATAAAATTTATCCTCCTTATTAGGTTATTGGTTGGTTTTCACCAACTTGACCCTGTCTGCTTGTAGGTTGGCAAGAGATTATAACTTAATCTCGATGTCAACGCCGGCAGGGAGCTCTAAGCTCATAAGAGCCTCGACTGTCTTGTTTGACGGTCTTAAGATGTCGATAAGACGCTTGTGAGTTCTCATCTCAAACTGCTCACGGCTGTCCTTATACTTGTGAACAGCACGAAGAATTGTTACAACCTGCTTCTCAGTAGGAAGTGGCACTGGACCTGAAACTCTTGCACCTGTGCGCTTTGCAGTTGCTACGATTCTTTCAGCTGACTGATCAACTAACTGATGATCGTAACCCTTTAATCTTATTCTAATCTTTTCCTTGACTGCCATTATCGTCGCCTCCTTAAAATTTTGTTGAGCCTGTGTAGCTGACTGAGAGCTAAGTGACTCGGCTCTTCTTAGTTGGCGGGCGTTTGCTTTGCAAAACTTTCTTTTCAACTCAGCCGGGTGTTTCATCACCCTTCATTAAAAAACCCGTTTAACTATTCAGTTAACCGGGATGTTCTGAAAGCGTTTTGAGCATACTTATGGACACAGCAACCCCTAGTGCCATTCATACGTTCAGTGTTTCATTGTAAATCGCCCGGTTTAAAATCGGACATACTCCACGGAAAAACCGGCATCTTTCAGCCGCAACCTCCCGCTTCATCGCATATCATTTGATTGCAGTCACGCAAGTGTTATTATACAATATAAAACACCATTTTTCAAGTTTTAAGCATATTTATTTACGTAGAATTTTTACAGGTTTACAAAAATTTTTTTATGCAATTTGACGATATTGCAAAACGCTTTTCAAATGGTTATAATGTATTCACAGAGAACTGCAGAAGGGATGATTTTATGAAACATATTTATTACGGCGACGGCAAAGGCAAAACAACAGCCGCTGTAGGGCTTGCCGCAAGAGCGGCTGGAAGCAAAATGAAGGTGCTTTTTGTCCAGTTTCGTAAAACAGAATTTTCGGGCGAAAGACATATCCTAAGTCATATGGAAAATGTAAGTCTTACCTTCTGTCCCATTGAACTGGGGTTAATATACGAAATGGACGATAAAGAAAAAGCTCAAGCTTCTAAAATATTCCGCACACTTTTCGACAGTGCCGTAACAACTGCACTCACTGCAAAATACGATATGGTTGTACTTGATGAAGTTTTCGGTGCTATCAACGCAGGAGTATTAAGCGAAGGCGAAGTATATGAGTTTATCGCAAACGTACCTACAAGCATGGAAATCGTTATGACAGGTCATAATCCTTCACCTCAGTTTATAAATGCCGCCGACTACGTAACCGAATTCAAAAAAATCAAACACCCATACGACAGAGGTATTAAAGGTAGAATAGGAATAGAGTTTTAACACAAAAATCGTTACTGCAAAAAGCAGTAACGATTTTTTATTTGTTTTATAATTTTTAAATCAAGCCAAAACTTCCTTAATAACATCTCTGAGGATATTAAGACCCTTATCAAGAAGCTCGTCTTCAATAACAAGCGGAGGCATAATCTTAAGAACTGATCCTGCTCTGCCTGCTGTTTCGCAGATAAGATTCTTTGTGAATGCTATATCAGAAATCTTAGAAGCAAGAGATGCATCAATGTTTGCAAAGTCGATACCCCACATAAGACCGATACCTCTGAACTGGAGCTTATCATTTAATGGGAGAATTTCTTTTTCAACAAAGTTCTTTACGATTTCGCCCTTTCTCTTTGCCTCTGCCTCGATATTATGCTCAAGGAGATATTCAACAGCAGCCTTACCTGCAACGAAAGAAAGCTGATTGCCACGGAATGTACCGTTATGCTCGCCCGGCTTCCAGCAATCAATATCTTCTTTATGAAGAACGATTGAGAAAGGAAGACCAAGACCACCGATTGACTTTGACATAACAACGATGTCAGGTTCAATGCCTGCACGCTCGAATGAGAAGAAGCTACCTGTACGGCAACAACCAACCTGAATGTCGTCAACAATCATAAGAATGTCGTTCTTTGTACAGAACTCTCTTACTGCCTTGAGGAACTCGGTTTCAAATACTCTGATACCACCCTCAGCCTGAACAGTTTCCATAATAAGAGCCGCAGGCTTTTCAACTGCTGAGTGGTCGTCATCAAGAAGAGTCTGCATATACTTGATTACATCAAGACCCTCAAACATATATGGTGAAGGAATGTGTGTAACATCATTAAGAGCAGCAATCGCACCATTTCTTGCATACATCTCAGAAGTTGCAGATAACGCACCTAATGTCATACCGTGGAAGCAACCCATAAATGCGAAGATGTTTCTTCTGCCCTTTGCTTTTCTTGCAAGCTTCATAGCAGCCTCAACAGCGTTTGTACCTGTTGGACCAGGGAACTGGATTCTGTAGTCAAAGCCTCTAGGACGAATAATCTTTTCCTGAATAGCCTCGATAAACTCACGCTTTGGCACTGTATACATATCAAGAGCGTGAATAATTCCGTCTGTTGTAAAATACTCAAACACTTTCTGCTTGATGTAATCATTGTTATGACCGTAGTTTACAGCACCTGCACCACAGAAGAAGTCAATATAGTTGTTGCCTTCTTCGTCAGTCATTACTGCACCCTTAGCTGTAGTAAAGACGGTAGGAAAATGTCTGCAATATGAACGTACTGATGATTCATACTTTTCAAAAGTTTCTGTTTTCATTAAATCGTTTCCTTTCTTCATATGCTCCTTGATATTTCAACTGACAAGGCAATATCGCCTGTCATATTCTATCACTGTAACTTTTCACAAAACTGCTCAACGGGCCTTGCATCATAGATTCAATCTGCTCGGGCTCATCGGGCAACAGCACGATAATCTGCTTGTCTGTGGCAAACAGATAACCGTCACTGCCATTCTCATTTGAAATTTTCTTCATAATCTCAGGACGATTCTCTGCAAATACTCTTTCAAAAATCCCTGCAGAATCAATCCCGCTTCCTAAATCTAAACCACCCGAAATAAAAACAATATCATTTTTATCGAGTGACGCTGAAACAAGCTCTCCGAGCATCTTGACATTTGGTGCAAAGGTAGTTTTTGCAAGTCTTAAGTCAAGCTCTGTAAAGCTCTTTTTCAATGACCTTTCACACAAGGAGGTTTTGCGTGCGGCATAAAATATCAGCTCACCGTTCACTCAAGAACAACCTCCCCTTCTGTGGCAACTGCCTCTGTAACCTTTGGCACAGGCTCAAAAGTCGGAGCAATTATCATATCTCTGTCAACCTTTGTAAAATCAAGCTGCCAGCCCTTAAATACATAATCATAAAAATCATCACTTGGCTTGACAGGTGTCTGAGGTGCCTTTGCACCCTTGCCAACCTCAACCTTCTGCTCGTTTATAAGTGTACCATCGTAATTTATAAACTTAACAGTAACATAAACCTTCGCCTTTGTTGTCGGCTGAACAGTTGTCTGTGGCTGAGTGTTACCCTGAGCATCAGTTGCAGGCTCCGTAGGAGGTGCAACAACCTTCTGGTCGCTGAAGTCATATTCACCACTGTACCAGTCAATTTTTCCAGCCTCATACTCTGTGCAGAAATCAGACACAGCAGGTCTTGTACCGCCATATCTGTTGTAGTAAACCTGAGGCCACACAGCATTTGAGTTGCGAGATGCCTGTGAAGTATCCACCTTTGCTGATTCACCGTCTCTGACTCTTCTTGCTACAAGCACTGTTCTGAAATCACTGAACTCATATGAGCAGGTTGAAAGTGTTATAAGCTTATCGTCCTCGTTTACGTCAACAGGACAATTTATCATAGAACGAATTCTTACATTGTAAACGTAGTTCATAAAGTCTTTTTCGTTCTGGAAATCACCGACCATATAGTTGAAAAACTCACCGTGGTCAGAGAGTGTGTTTGTTTTGAACACAGAAATAATCTTGTAAGTTCCGTTGCCTTCAGGAGTATTGAAGGTAACTGTAGGTGCAGTCTTGTAGAAATCAAGATTACCCTTAGTGCCACCACCATATTTAAGAAGATTTGCAAACATAGAACCGTCATTCATATGATGACCATGCATAACTACATTCTGGCTCTTTTCAGCCTTTGAACAACGGTAATCTATAAAGATACTGCCGAAGCTGTCCCAGTTGCCTCTGTAATCGTGTTTAAGGTAATACTGGCTGGTTCTGTTATCGCCCTTATGCCAAAGCACAGGATAGTCAATCTGTGTATCCTTAATCTGAACCCAGCCGACAATCTCTTTATTGATATCCTTGAGCTTACCCCAGTCAAATTTTTCTTCTTCATCAGGTTTATTATCATCGCCCTTATTGTCATCGGTAGTAGTGCCATGATAAATTTTCTGAATTTCTCCGTTGAGCTGTTTGTTTTCGTAGCTCAGATATACTGAATTATAAAGCAGGAGTCCGAGTGCTGTGCAGAACAGCAAAAACGAAGCTATAACAACACATTTTCTTGCTCCCTCTTTAAAGCCGTCACCGGGTAGCGGAATATAATTATTTACAAAACCTTTTTTCGGAGGTATATACTCAATTCTGCTAAAACCATAAGGATAATCAACAGCCGAGTTTTCAAAAACCTCTTTTGTTCTCACAGCCGCAAGGGTGATAACCTCCCTCACGTCAACTCCTGTAAGCACTGCCTGTGGAAGTACGGCAACTTTCATACCTTTGTACATAAAACAGTAGCCCTTACAGCCGTTGCCGAAATCACCGAGATTAAAGATTTTTGATTTTTTCTTATAAACTCTGAATTCCTGTTGCAGGTCCTGTAGCTCCTTGCCGTGAATACCACGTTTTCTGGCTTGTCTGAAAGCCTTATTACGTCTTTTCCAGTAATCCTTAGGAAGTTCATCCTGCTCAGCTCGTTCAGCTTCTGCCACTACTTCCGCAAAATGCTTCTTAAAGCTTTTTACTCCCTTATTCGATAAGGCATTTGCAATTACTATAAATTCGGGCTTATTGGGAATTTCAGCACTTTTATCGAGTGAGGCAATAATTTCTTTACCCTTTAAGTTTATCGAATTTATGTATGTGAGCGTGAAGCCGTTTTTGTTAAGCTGCTGAGAAATTTCATCATTACGTCTTGAAACCTCATAGGAATCGTCTTTATTATTAACTGATAATATCTCAATATCCATTCAGGCTCATCCTTTCGCTCATTCGTCTTCGGCGGAAATCTGCGTAACCTTGAGGTTTGCAAGTGCCTCCTCTATCATTGGTGCAAAATCCACCTTCTCCTGTGCTTCCTTTACATATTTCAGGATAGGTCTTGTTCTTGGATGCTTTGGTGTAAACACGGTACAGCAATCCTCGTAAGGCTCTATCGAAATATCAAAAGTATCTATCTTGTAGGATATATCAATTATCTCCTGCTTATCCATACCGATAAGAGGTCTGAAAACAAGCATATCGGTTGCTTCGTCAGTGCAGGACATAGCACCGATTGTCTGGCTTGCAACCTGACCAAGGCTTTCGCCTGTAATAAGTGCTGAACAATCATTCTGCTCTGCAATCCTCTGAGAAATCTCCATCATAAGTCTTCTCATAATAATTGTGAAAAGCTCCTCAGGGCACTCATTTTTGATTGCCTCCTGCATCTTTGTAAACGGAACTGTATACATTGTCATTCTGCCTGCATAGCGGCTGACACGTCTTAAGAGCCTTACAACCTTATCCTCTGCACGCTTACTTGTGTAAGGAGGGCTTGCAAAGTGAATTGCAGTAAGCTTGATACCTCTCTTAGCCATCATATATGCAGCTACAGGAGAGTCAATACCGCCACTTATAAGAATTGCCGCATTACCTCCTGTGCCGACAGGAATACCACCTGCCGCCTTAAGTGGCTGACCATGAATATAAGCACCGAAATCACGGATTTCAACATGCACAGTCACCTCAGGATTGCGAACATCAACCTTTAAATGTGGATATTTTGAGAGAATCGCACCGCCAAGCTCAGCACAGATTTCAGGTGATTTAAGAGGAAATCTCTTGTCACTACGCTTAGCCTCAACTTTAAAGGTTTTTGCGTTTCTAAGCTCCTTTTCAAGATAAGCAGGAGCTGTTTCGAGTACCGACTCAAGAGTTTTTTCATCGCATACAGCCGCTCTGGAGAAAGAAGCTATACCGAATACTCTTGAAACCCTTGTGCACGCTTCATCTAAATCGATGTCGTCTGACAAAGGAGTTACGTAAATTGTAGACTGAGCCGACTTGATTTCAAATCTGCCAAGCGGCATCAATGCGTATTTAAGATTTTTCTTGAGGACATCCTCAAATGTACGGCGGTTAAGTCCCTTTAAGACTATTTCGCCATCTTTCAAAAGTAAAATTTCTTTCATTTATTCCATACCTTTCGGTCAATATTCATCTGTGAACAAGGAAGCTAAGCCCCTGCTTCAAAGCTTCGCAGAGAGCGTCGATATCTTCCTTAGTGTTATATTTTGAAAAACTGATACGCAACGCACTGTCAGCACGCTCAGGAGTTACTCCCATAGCCGAAAGCACGTGACTAGGCTTGCCCTTTGCACAAGCACTTCCTGATGAAACATAAATTTTATATTCCTCAAGGAAATGAAGCATTGTTTCGCTTCTTACCTTACCTGCCGAAATATTCAGCACATATGGTAGGGCATCCTGCGGAGAATTGAAGACAACACCATCAATTTCCGACAATTTTTGCCTTGCATAGTCGCAAAGGTCGCTGATTTTATCATAATTTTTATCTATCTCAAGCTCATTGCAAGCTACACCGAAGGCACCGATAAGCGGCATAGCCTCCGTACCGCAACGCATTTTCTTCTCCTGCTCTCCGCCAAAAGTTCTCGGAAGAATACGCACACCTTTTTTTATAAATAAAGCACCGCATCCTTTTGGTCCGTGAATCTTATGAGAGCTTACGCTGAGAAGGTCAGCACCAAGCTTTTTTACATTAATATTTATCTTGCCGAATGCCTGCACAGCATCAGTGTGACAGATTACTTCGCTGTTTTTCTGCTTGACTGCGGAGAAAATCTCCTCAACAGGCATAATGCAACCTGTCTCATTATTTACACTCATTACAGAAACAAAAATCGTATTTTCATCAACAGCCTGTGCAACGTCTTCTGCATATACCTTGCCGTCACTGCGAGGGCTTATGTAAACAGTCTCAAAGCCTTCACTTTCAAGCTGTGCAAAGCTTTCCATTATACTGCTATGCTCAACCGAGGTTGTAATAATTTTCTTTCCACGTCTTTTTTTAGAGTAAGCCGCACCGAAAACAGCAGTATTGTTAGCCTCAGTGCCACCGCTTGTAAAGAATATTTCCTCTGTCTGTGCAGAAAGTCTTGAAGCCACAGCCTTTCTTGCTTTGTCAAGCTCCTGCTCGGCTGTCATTCCTTTGTAATGAAGCGACGAGGGATTGCCGTAGTTTTCAGTCATAATCTCAAAAGCCTTGCGTGCCGCCTTTTCCGAGACAACTGTTGTCGCACTGTTATCAAGATAATGTTCCACGCTCTTACCCCCATTATACACATATACACTTATCATTATACAACATAGATTTTCAAAAATAAAGTGTAATTTTTTGATAAACGCAAATTTTAGGCACATAATACCTATATATCAGTCCAAGTAATTCACGTTACAGCTAAACTGTACAATAAAATACAGCAGACAAGTTGTTTTACACTTATAAAAACAGTTATTTTATCTAAAACATACAACTGACAGGAGAATTGTTATGGTATCAAAAAAAGAATACGATAAAATTGTGAAAGAAAAATCACCGAACAGTAAATGTTTTGTGAACAGCATAAAGGCTTTTTTTATCGGCGGTGCTATATGCACAACAGGCCAAGGCTTGGTCAGTTTGTATCAGTGGCTTGGCTTTGCCGAAAAAGACAGCAAAACGCTATGTTCGGTCACTCTGATTTTTCTCGGAATACTGCTTACTGCAATAGGTGTGTATGATAAAATTGCCAGACACGCAGGAGCAGGAACACTCGTCCCTATCACCGGCTTTGCAAACGCAGTTTCCTCCCCTGCAATTGAGTTTAAATCAGAAGGCTTCATCACTGGACTCGGTGCAAAGCTTTTCATCATCGCAGGCCCTGTTATCGTCTACGGAGTTTCTGCATCAATTATTTACGGAGCAATTTATTGGGTGACGACTTTGTTTTCATAATAAACATAAAAGAAAAAGCGGTGTACTCTTACATTAATTTGTAAAAGTACATCGCTTAATTTTTAAATTCTTCTCCTGTTATCAGATAGTGTATAGATACATTAAAGTATTTAGATAATTTTACAAGCATTTCAAGATTAGGGCAACGCATACCATTTTCATAATAAGAAATAGCCTCTCTGCTTATACTCAAATCCATAGCAACTTTAAGTTGACTATACCCCTTTTGCTTTCTTATATTATAAAGACCAATCATTTTCATATAAAATCAATCCTAATTAACCGCTTAAAACCTTAAATCATAAATCAAATTAAAAAATATTAGAAATACTTCATTGACTTTATTGTAACAATTTGTTACTATAATTATGTAACAGTTTGTTACTCAATTGGATTCAAGGAGAAATGAATATGAAAAAATTAGCCAGCTTAATAATGATACTTACTATTGTTATATCTTCTTATGGTTGCTCAAAGCAACCAACTTCGCAAAATAACTCTGAACCAAATAGTATAATTAACGAAAACACCGAAAGCACACCTAATAATGTAGAAATTCAAAACACTAAATATATTACTTTTTCTACCAATTACGAAATCATCGAATGTTATATGGGCTACTTCATCGCAACCACAAACGACGGCAGACTTTACGGAGTTTTGGATTCAAAAGGTAATACTGTGATTGATTTTATCTATGACAGTCTGACTTTTGGTTCAAATGAAACCAACCGAAGAGAAAATGTAATTTACGCTTCTACAGAAGATGGAAAAGGAATAATTGATTTTAAAGGCAATATAATTATTCCAATGGAATATGATGAAATACAACAATACGAAAAATTTTGCGATTACACATTTGCCTCAAAATCTAATAATATATATTTACTCTCTAAAAATCACGAAAGTACCATTATTGATATTACAGCTCCTGGTGGTTTAAGAGGATTTAGAGCTTTAGGCAACAATTATTTTGTAGTAGTAACGGGAGTAGTAGATCGTGTTATTTATAATTTAAAGGCTGAAAAAATTCACTCATTTGAAAATAAACCTGTATTATACGATAGAGTCAGCGAAAAATATGTATGTTTTAGTGAGTTTTATTTAGAAAATAATAAAGAGTATTCAATAACAACAATCTTTGATAACGACTACAACTTATGCTGTAAAATAAATGAAATATATTTAAGAGGAGATCTTATCTCCTATGTATCAGAAGAAACAGGTATTATTGAATTAGAAAATGGTGAAAAAGCATTGATAGAATATGCAACCGGTAATATCACTAAAGATTTTGATCCAAATATAATCAATGATAAAACTATTAGTGTTAAAAGTAAGTCCGATACATACAGAGTATATGACAGTAATGGAAATGATTTATTTAACGAGCGATTTTATAACGCAAAAGAATTTAATAATGAATATGTATTATTAGAGAATTTAGACGGACAAGAGGCTCTCATTAATATGTATGGCGAAGTTATGTACGACTTTGGTACAATAACCGAAAATACCATTTTCGAATATGTTAAAGAGGAAGAATTTTTCAACAAAGATATGTATTGTGCTATTGTAAACAATGGTAATAACTACACAGTATATGCATATATAAATTAAAGCAAAAAGGCTTGACCAGATTGGTCAAGCCTTTACTTATTCAGTAGTGAAAAAACCATAGTTTGTAGTAACATTTAATATTCCATAGCAAGAAAGAGTAGTTTTTAAATCAGTTTCTTGAGAATAACGGTAAGGCCACCAAGTAAAAAACTCTTCGGGTACTTGTTCAACCGGAGTGTCGGGAAGATAAAAAATAAATTCCGTACATTCCTTATTATCAATAGGGTCGTTCAGCCCGAATGGTTCACTTGCTACATAGCGGATATCGTTTTCTATCCACTCTTCACCAACTGTTTTTTCAGTTTTGATATTTGTCAGAGTCATTTTGTAAGAGTATTCATTGATTTTTTCTATATTATCAAATTTTCCGAAAAAATTACAAGTGTAAGCACTGCCCTTCGGATAATCTTCGCCAATCTCTCCCATCTCTGAGTCAAGATACCAACCATTAAATGTGCCGTCTGATTTCAACGTGATAATAGTCCGCCAGGCACCGGCACCTGATAGAAAGCTAAATTCCAAATCTTCTTGTGGCGGAGGAAGTTGCATTTCTTCACCTTGAGTTATTTCTGACATTGTTGTGTGGTTTTCATTAGTATTGATGGAGGTTGGTTCAGAATTGGACTCATTTAATGTTGTGTGGGTGTCGTTGGGTGTGCAAGCAGAGAGACATAAAAAAATCGCTGAAAACACAATGCTCAAAAAGTTCTTCATACTATCATACTCCTCTATGATTTAATTGTAGTACAATATGCAGAAAAGTTCAAGCAGATTTTCAGCTTGAACTTTTTTGTTCAACAAAAAATCGGGAACGGTTTTCACCGTTCCCGAAATAAGTTGTAATATTTAATTACTTAAGGAATGTACCTGTTTCGCCGATCTTGCCATTGATGCCTGTGAAGCCTGAACCGCAAGCTACATAAACTCTCATGTTTGACTGACCGATTGATGAAACTGTAAGTGTGCCGTTTGATACGTTCTGAACATCACCTGTAACAGCATCGATGTACTTGCCGTTAGGAATGTTCTTGAATGTAGCACCGCCTGAAATTGTTACGAGTGCAAGGCTGTCGATGCCTTCGCCTGTGTAACGGCGGATGTAAGCCATATTACCTGATACATAGTTACCATCGTTTGTATACTGACCCTTCTGGAGAGCAGGAACAGCACGACGAATCATGTTAAGCTGTCTGAGGTGCTTTGAAAGAGGAGCGTTAAGAGTCTCAGCAACCTTACCTGATGCTGTGTAAACACCGAAGTCTGAAGCTGATACGTTACCCTCAAGGTGATCACCGAAGTAAGCACGACCTGTTGCAGCAAGAGGAGCGTTAGGACCAACGTCGATTGGGAGGTTCTTAGCAAACTCAACTTCTGAACCATAGTATACGCAAGGAATACCTCTGAATGTGAAGATGAGGTTGAAGTTCTCAGCCCAAGCCTGAGCACCGTTGCTGTAACGTGTCTTCTCCATACCGTCTGGACCGTAGTCGTGTGAGTCAACGTACATTACGTTCCATGTTGAGTCGTTCATATATGGATCTTCTGTAAGACCAGCTCTGTAAGCATTGCCGGCATTTTCGAAGTTCCAGTGCATTGTGAAGTCGATTACAGATGTACCGTTTGACTTGCTGTAATCAGGTGTGTGGTATGTAATACCGTTAAGACGCTCGTTGTTGCTTGTAGGAGCACCACTTGGATCTCTGTGAGCATCGTAGTGATCGATAGATGTCTTGATGTTAGCTGTCTTGTCTGTTTTGTTCCAATTACCAATCCAAGCACTCTCTGTCTCAGCCCAAGTAAAGAATGCTGGTGAAGATGAAGGAATGTTGTGGTTCCATGTTTCACGTACACGTGAGCAAACCTCACCGAAGATGTGGAAGTTCTCAGCCTTGAGCTGCTTGAACTCTGAGAAGTAAGCGTTGTTAAGTGTCCAACGGTTGATGTGCTTTTCTGTATCGAGACGGAAAGCATCAACACCCATATTTGCATATGCAAGATAAGTATCTGTGATGTACTTAGCAACTACTGGGTTTTCTGTGTTGATATCAACGCAGTCACCAGCCATAGAACCCTGCTGCTCGATTGATGACTCGTAGCCCATGTTCTTCTCTCTGTGGTAGTACTCGTTCTGGTTGAGTGAACTTGTAACGTGAGCCTTCATGCAGTCGAGTCTTGCCTGGAACTGAGCACCAGGCTGAAGTGATTCATATGAAGGATAGTTTTTAGCAAGGTCAGAACCTTCGATTACCTGCATACAATCTGCAGTACCAAGATCCTTAATTGTGTTATACTCCTTTGTGAACATTGGAGCAAGGAATGGGTCACCGAAGTTACCTGTGTGGTTCCATACAACGTCCTGTACGATTTTGATGTCTTTCTCGTGAGCTGCATCAAGAAGATCCTGATATGTAGCTCCTTCGCTTTCGTAACGAGGATCAACAGTTGTCATATCAAATGAGTGATAACCGTGATAGTCGTAACCTGATGCGTTTGATACTACAGGTGTGATCCAGATAGCTGAGAAGCCGAGAGCCTTGATGTAATCGAGCTTGTCGATAAGACCCTGGAAGTCACCACGCCAAGCTGGGTCTGAATCAGGGTTGTTAGCCTGTCCGTCGTCCCAACAGTGAACGTTGTTGCCTGTGTTACCATCGTAGAAACGAGTTGTAATTACAAAGTAAATTGAACTCTCACGAAGGTCTGTTCTGTCAACGTCAGTAGGAACCGGCTTTTTAGCTGTCCATCTGCCGTTTTTGTACCACCATTCACCGGAGTTTCTAGTCTCTTCTTTTGACTGAGTTCCGTTTGTAACA
This sequence comes from Ruminococcus sp., assembly GCA_036309445.1. Taxonomy (GTDB): domain Bacteria; phylum Bacillota; class Clostridia; order Oscillospirales; family Acutalibacteraceae; genus Ruminococcoides. The sequence continues at coordinate 39,881 of JAXJTT010000012.1, forward strand.
AACATCATATTGATTTTTGTTACATTGTTGAATGTGTAGGTATAGTAGTTGTCACCCTCTGCAGCCATTACTGGGCCTGGGTAAGTTGTTTCGATATTCTGAGGTAAGCTGTTCCAATAGTAGATATTGGGAGCACCTGACTCAGAATACACGTGCACCTTGACACCATTGTAGTCAGCCTGTACAGCAGCATTTTCGTCAACTGTTGCCGCAGAAACGGAAACAGCACCGATTGCAACTGTGAGGCAGATAACGAGTAACAAGGCAATGATTTTTTTCATTTTTGTCATAGCGTTTTCCTCCAAAACTTAATTATCCATACAAAAACGTCTATGATATATTATAAAGTACAAATCTGGATATTTTTTTCTTTTTTAGAATTATTGTAAAAGTGCACCTTCCAAATATTTCTGCCTTCTTTTATGTATTTTTAACAAAAACAGGCATTTGGAGGAAAAACTTTGATTTTTTCCACCCAAATGCCTTAATTACGGTATTTTCGCCTTATAATATGAACTTTTTAAAGGTATTTGCTATTCCGTCTTCGTCGTTTGTTTCACAAACGTAATCGGCAATTTTCTTGACATCTTCTTCAGCATTACCCATCGCAACGCCCATACCTGCATAACCAATCATAGTCATATCATTGTAGTGGTCGCCGAATGCTGCAAGCTGCTCACGGCTGATAGAAAGCTTGTTAAGCAAAAGAGGAAGCATTGAGCCTTTAGTAACACCAAAAGGCATCATCTCAAGAAAATACGGAGCACTCTTATATACATCGAGCAAACCGTCGTATCTGTCAGCAAGTATTTTCTGATACTTGTCAATTTCATGCGGCTCACCCGCTAAAAGAATCTTATTAATCACTTCAGGTGTCTGTGTAACAAAATCGTCAACAAAAACCATTTCTGTCTTTAAAATATCACGTTCTACATATGAATAATCATTCATTGCACCACTTGCGATAACTCTCTTATCATCATATGTATTAAGTGTAAGCTTTGAATCTTTCAGCACGCTTACAATGTCTGCCATATATTCTCTTGGAAAATCCTTGCTTACGATAGTTTCGCCCGTTGAGCAGTCAATGATTTTGCCGCCGTTGAACGCCATAATATAGCCGCCGTAGCGGTCAAGCATTAAATCCTTTGCTATATCCCAGATACCTACAGGATGTCTGCCGGAAGCAAGAATAATCTTTTTTCCTCTGCTCTGTGCTTCAAGCAAAGTATATCGGGTACTTGGCAAAATTTCTTTTTTAGAATTTGTAAGTGTACCGTCAATGTCAAGTGCTATAATTTTGTATTCCATAAACTCACCCTAAAATTATCTTTGAACTATTTTGCTCTGTCCAAATAAATACTAATGTTGTTGTCATTATCCGCATTAATACTTCATTTTCTGAGCCTTAACAAAAACACTATAACATACTACTTTAAAAAAATCAATAAGATATTTCACATACAAATATTAAAAAACGGCTTTTATTCAAGCGATAAAACAAGATTTTTTATTC
>JAXJTT010000013.1:0-2666 GCA_036309445.1 Ruminococcus sp.
CGATTCGTCATAGATAATCTGACAACCACCGATAAAATCAGGTGCAGGCATTGTCTGCATAACATCGTGGTCAGGGTCACGGATAAGAGCCGCTGTTGTTTCGCAGATTTCACGAAGATTGAATGAACAGATATTTGAAGCCATACCTACGGCAATACCTGTATTTGTATTGACAAGCACTGACGGAAACGCAACAGGAAGCAATGAAGGCTCCTTCATTGTGTTGTCGTAGTTGTCTACAAATCGACTGTATCCTTATCTATATCACGGAAAAGCTCATTACAGATTTTGTCAAGTTTTGCTTCTGTGTATCTTGAAGCCGCCCAAGCCATATCTCGGCTGTAGAATTTACCGAAGTTACCCTTTGAGTCTACATACGGGTGTAGTAATGCTTCATAACCTCTTGAAAGACGCACCATTGTGTCATAAATTGCTGAGTCACCGTGTGGGTTGAGCTTCATTGTTGCACCGACAATATTGGCAGATTTTGTTCTGCCTCCATTTAAAAGACCCATTTTATACATTGTATAAAGGAGCTTTCTGTGAGAAGGCTTGAAGCCGTCAATCTCAGGGATTGCTCGTGACATAATTACACTCATAGCGTAAGGCATAAAATTTTCACGGAAGGTGTAATCTATAAGCTGTTCAACAACTACACCTGCTCCGTTGATTACTCCATGAGTTTTATTCTGTGAGGAGCGTGGCTGTTCTTTTTTCTTTTTTGCCATTAAAATTCCACCTCCGTCAGCTTATGTCAAGATTATCTGTGTACTCACTGCCGTGAGCAACGATATATTCTTTTCTTCCCTGCAGGTTATCACCGAGAAGAATTTCAAAAATTTCTGCAGTTTTCTCCGCATCAGAAGGCATTACCTTGATAAGTCTTCTGGTTTCGGGGTTCATTGTAGTGAGGTTCATCATATCCGGTTCGTTTTCACCGAGACCTTTGCTTCGCTGAATGGTGAATTTTTCATTACCGATTTCTGCGATGAACTTCTCTTTTTCGCTCTCATCATATGCAAAATACACATCATTTTTAGATGTAATTTCATAAAGTGGTGATTCGGCAATAAACACCTTGCCCTCGTCAATGAGAGTCGGAGTGAGTCTGTAAAGCATTGTGAGCAGAAGTGTTCTGATGTGGAAGCCGTCGACATCGGCATCGGTACAAAGAATAATTTTGTTCCAACGCAACGCACTGAGGTCAAACGCACTCAGATTCTTATTAGCCTTTGACTTTACCTCTACGCCACAGCCTAAGACTCTGAGCAAGTCTGTGATAATCTCACTCTTGAAGATTTTATCATAGTCAGCCTTCAGGCAGTTAAGAATTTTACCTCGGATTGGCATAATAGCCTGAAAATCAGGATTTCTTGCCTGCTTACAGGCACCTAACGCAGAGTCACCCTCCACTATGAAAAGCTCTCTTTCGTCGATATTTTTGCTTCTGCAATCAACAAATTTTGCTACCCTGTTTGTCATATCAAGAGTGCCAGAAAGCTTTTTCTTTATGTTAAGTCTTGTTTTTTCCGCATTTTCACGGCTTCTTTTATTTACGAGCACCTGCTGAGAAATTTTATCAGCTTCAAGCGGATTTTCAATGAAATACACCTCAAGACTCTGCTTGAGAAATGCTGTCATTGCATCCTGAATACCTTTGTTTGTAACAGCTTTTTTGGTCTGGTTTTCGTATGAAGAAACGCTTGAAAACGAGGAAATAACACAAACAAGGCAGTCTTCTATGTCGTCAAATTTTATCTTACTTTCTGTCTTGTTATACTTGTTATTTGTCTTTAAGTAATTATCTATCTGATAGAGAAAGGCATTTCTGACAGCCTTATCAGGAGCACCGCCGTGTTCAAGCCAGCTTGAGTTGTGGTAATATTCGGTAAGGCTTGCCTGATTTGAAAAAGCAACCGAAACATCAATTTTACACTTATATTCAGGCTTATCATCACGGTCACGGGTCTTAACCTCGGTTGTCCAGTGCTGAACGGAAGTAAAGCCTTTGTCAGCTACTATCTCAGAAACGTGATCCTCAATACCGTTCACATAGCAAAAACTTGTAGTATCAAAGGATTTTCCGTTCTGATTTCTGAAAATGAACTCAACACCTGCATTTACAATCGCCTGACGCTTCATTATATCGAGAAAATACTCAGGCTGAATATCAATATCAGTAAATACCTCGAGGTCAGGCTTCCAGCGGATTTTTGTGCCTGTATCCTTCTTTGCATACGGTTCTTTCTGTAATCCTCCGACATTTTCGCCCTTTTCAAAATGCAGGGTATATCTGTAGCCTGCACGACGTATATCGACATCCATATACTCGGAGCTGTACTGAGTTGAGCAAAGACCGAGACCATTCATACCAAGTGAAAACTCATAGCTTTCGCCCTCGTTGTTGTTGTATTTACCACCTGCGTACATCTCGCAGAAAACGAGTTTCCAGTTAAATTCACCCTCATTTTCATTGAAGTCAACAGGGATACCACGTCCCTTATCCTCAATTTCAATGGAGCCGTCCGAATATCGGGTAACGATAATCTGCTTTCCGTAGCCCTCTCTTGCTTCGTCAATGGAGTTTGAAAGAATTTCAAAAACCGAATGCTGACAACCGTCGATACCGTCAGAGCCAAAAATTACCGCAGGTCTTTTTCTTACTC
>JAXJTT010000014.1:0-15560 GCA_036309445.1 Ruminococcus sp.
GTATATTACAATCTTAAGATTTATCTTTGACAACTACCATAACATACAATTATAAATAATAAATTTATGTTGACTTTTGTTATTACGAGACTTATTATGTAAGTATATAACAACAGCTCAATCCTTTCAGGAGGTTTAATTATGAAATGTCACAATTGCGGTTTTGAGTCCGAACACAATTATTGCCCTATGTGCGGTGCAGAAATACAAAATCAACCTGTTGCACAAAATTCGCCACAAGCTTCTGTACCTTTTGCACAGACTCAGAATCCATACACACAAAGCGTAAATAATACACAGCCTGCACAACAAAACATACAGCCTAATCCTTATATGCAACCCACGCAGGCTGTATCTCAAAATGTTCAGAATCCCACATATATACATACTCCGCAAGGCGTACCAATGTCAAATAATATGCAATCAGCAGTCCCCACTGCTATGCAACAAAACAACAAAACCAGTAAAAAAACAAGCGGAGTTGTTATTGCTTCCATTTTAGGCGGAGTAATTCTTATAGGTACAATTATTTTCTCCTTTTCTTGCGTTTCTGAACACTTTTTTCAAGAAGAAAAAAACGCAGCATTTGTTTTTGAACCGGATTTCACTGATTATCACACAGGTGATGCTGTAAAAACATCATACGGAAACATCACCCTTAAATCAATGGAAGAGGTTCACGTTACTGAACAACCTGACATATCTGACGAAGATTATACCATCAGTTATATTGAGCAAAAATATCAATACAAACTTACTTTCATTATTAAAAACACTTCTGAAAATACAATTACTGTATCCTCAGACGATTTTTCTGTAAGCTATGACAGTCAAATTTCAAATAATAACTGTGCTGAAATCACTGATATCAAGGACACTTATCCTCAGTATGCAAAGATAAAAGCAGGCGAAACAAAAGAATTTTCTATTTATCGTTATGTTTCAACCAATGCCTACAACCTGAACACAGAATACAGATATTGCGATGATGATAAAAACATAAAATATTTATTTCAGTTTTCTGACTGTATTGAGTATAAAGCAAGTGCGACCAGCTCAGCAGACTTTACGTATTCTCAATATCTCCCCTTTGGCAGAATCGCCCTTTCTGATGCGGTTCAGACAAACACAAAAGGTGACTCGGCAAAAACTTATGCATTCACATTCAAAATAGATAACAACTCATCAAAAGATATTAAAGTGTCAACAAATGATTTTGCCATCAACGCATATAAAGACTATTATGATTTAAGCGACAAATACATCTGCCCTATTTCTAATGATGAAATATTTGAAATAAAAGCAAACCAATCAGAAGAAATTACTATTTACTGCGATATACCAAACGACCGCCATATGCTATATGCCTATTACAAGCTAAATAACCACATAACTAATCCTGACGAAGCTGTAAGTGATACAAATTACAATATATATAGCTCAATAGAGCTTCCTTGATTTAACTTATATTGTTTGTATTATTAAGCTAAATCTAAAGGCAACTATTCACTTTACTATAATAGCTTGAATACGACAGTGACGTTGCATCCAATCCGAGCAGATAATTTATATATAATTCTGCACTTATATGCCCGACCGAAACAGTAATTTCACAGACATCAAAAAAGCTCTCATACCAAGGAAATCCTTGTTATGAGAGCTTTTGTTTTATAGTTATTTAAAAATTAGTCAAAGAACTTTGAGTGGATAGCCTTAACAGCCTTATCAGCGTCAGCAGCATCAATAAGAACAGAAACCTTAATTTCGCTTGTGCTGATCATCTGAATATTAACCTGTGCATCATAAAGAGCTTCAAACATCTTTGTAGCAACGCCTGCGTGGCTTTCCATACCTGCACCAACAATTGAAATCTTAGCTACGTTATCATCAACGAGGATTTCCTTAGCACCGATGTTGTTTGTGTACTCCTTGAGAGCCTCAACAGCCTCTTCGCCTCTTGTCTTAGCAACTGTGAAAGTAATATCCTTCTTGCCATCGTGACCGATTGACTGAAGAATGATGTCTACGTTAATATCTTTAGCAGAAAGTCTTGAGAACATCTTGAAAGCAAGACCTGGCTCATTTGGGATACCTGTAACAGAAATTCTTGTAACGTCTGTATCTTTAGCCACACCGCTGATTAACATTTTTTCCATTTTAGTTTTCTCCTTTACTATTGTACCCTTAGCTCTTGTCAGGCTTGAAAGAACCTCAAGCTCGATACTGTATTTTTTAGCCATTTCAACTGAACGATTGTTGAGAACCTGTGCACCAAGTGTTGCAAGCTCGAGCATTTCATCATAAGAAATCTCGTCAAGCTTCTTTGCATTTTCAACTTTTCTTGGGTCTGCTGTGTAAACACCCTCAACGTCTGTGTAAATCTGACAGAGATCAGCGTGCATAGCAGCAGCGATAGCAACAGCACTTGTGTCAGAACCGCCTCTGCCGAGTGTTGTGATATCGTCATACTTTGTAAGACCCTGGAAGCCTGCAACTACAACAATATTTTTCTTGTCAATTTCTCTCTTGATACGGCTTGGATCAACCTTCTTGATTCTTGCACCTGTGTGCATTGAAGTTGTCTTGAAGCCAGCCTGCCAGCCAAGAAGTGAAACAGCCGGATAGCCAAGCTTCTCAATAGCCATAGCGAGAAGTGAAATTGAAATCTGCTCACCTGCAGCAAGAAGCATATCCTTCTCTCTTTTTGAAGCATTTGGGTTGATTTCCTCAGCCTTGGCAATAAGGTCATCTGTTGTGTCACCCTGTGCTGAAACAACAACTACTACGCTGTTGCCCTGTGCATAAGTATCAGTTACGATCTTAGCTACGTTCATTACACGTTCGGCATCTGCAACTGAGCTGCCACCGAATTTCTGAACTATCAAACTCATGTCCTATTACTCCTCTTCAAATTATAAATCACCTATGCGGATTTTAGAAAGAACCTTAACTCCTGTTTCTTCGAGAGCTTTGATTTTATCAAGAACCTCACCATAGGATAACTGCTTAGTAACAAATGCAAGCTCTCCGGCAGGAGCGTCTGCCTTGTTGATTACCTTCACTTCGCCGAATACGCTTTCAGCCTGAGCAAGGGCGTTATCGCCGTTTGCACGGATATATACAGCTGCAACAGAATCCTTGTAAGAAATAATGTTCTCACCGTTACCGTCTGTCCAGTAAAGATACTTTCTTGTCTTGAGGTGCTTGCAACAGTCGATAACGTCTGCAACAACAGCACTTGCTGTTGGAAGCTTACCGGCACCCTTACCGTAGAATACTACGTCACCTGTGCAATCGCCTCTTACCATAATACCATTGAACTCGTAGTCAATGTTTGCAAGCTGGCTCTTATTTGGCACGAGCATTGGTGCAACGATAATATCAATCTGGCCATTATCAAGACGCTTAACCTTACCGATAAGCTTAATTACACAACCGTGAGCCTCAGCATACTTAACATCATCAAGAGTAATTTCTGTGATACCCTCGGTATGTACAGCATCAGGATATACATGCTTACCGAATGCAAGAGAAGCAAGGATACAGATTTTTCTGCATGCGTCGTGACCCTCGATGTCAGCTGCAGGATTTCTCTCTGCAAAGCCGAGCTCCTGAGCAAGCTTGAGTGCGTCTTCAAACTGCATACCGTCTTCTATCATTTTAGTAAGAATAAAGTTTGTTGTTCCGTTTAAAATACCTGCGATTTCATCAACAATGTTCGCAACAAGGCACTGATTCATAGGACGGATAATCGGAATACCGCCACCTACTGATGCCTCAAACAAGAAGTTTACGTTTTCTTCCTTTGCTATTGCAAGAAGCTCTGCACCGTGAGCTGCAACAAGCTCTTTGTTAGATGTTACAACGCTCTTGCCTGCCTTAAGACACTTCTTTACAAAGTCATAAGCAGGGTTTACACCGCCCATAACCTCAACAACAACTCTTACATCAATATCGTTGATAATGTCGTTGAAATCCTTTGTAAATCTGTCTGCAAGAGGGCTGTCAGGAAATTCACGTAAATCAAGAATGTGCTTGATGTAAACTTCCTCACCAATGCTTGCAAAAAGTTTCTGTTTGTGTGTTGTGATGATTTCGGCTACACCTGAGCCTACAACACCATGTCCCATAATTGCTACTGAAATCATATCTAAACCTTTCCTTTCAGAAATATTTACTTAATTTATCCATAGGGGCTTGCAGTGCAAGCCCGCTGAAATATAAAATAATTACCTTTAATAATTTACCGCTATGCTGCCGGCTGTGTAATCTCCGGAGCAGGAGGCGGATCTCCTCCACCCTGCGGCTGTGTTACATCTGCCACAGGTGCTGTCGGTTCTTCGACAATCGGAGCTGACTCCTCCTCAACCGGAGCTGATGGGTCAACAGTCTCTTCTGTTTCGCCTGTATCTTCGCCACCTAAGTCTGAGTCATCTTCTGTATACTCATCATCAGAATCGTACCACTCATCCTCATATCCGTCGCTCCAGCTTCCGAATGTCGGCATATTGTCTTCCGTATAATAACCTATATACTGACCGCTGAGATCATCGGTTGAAACAATAAGACCTGTATACGGATTATATTGTGCCTTAGTAAGTGTTGAAGGTAAGTTGTATTCCTTATGCTCCATACCTTCAAGATAAGCACTCATAACTTTTCTCCATGTCCTTGTTGATACTGAAGTATCACTGATTCTGTGAGGATCATCAAAACCTGTCCACACCGCAAGAGAAGCATAAGGAGAAAGTCCGCAGAACCAGGAGTCCTTACCACCGTCAGTTGTACCTGTCTTACCGATAATATCCCAATCACCGATTTTTGTTGTACCTGCACGGGTTGTTACACTGTTGTTGACATTGTAATGGAGAAGTCTGTTCATAATACCTGCTGTTTCAGGCGAGTAAGCTCTCTTAGGAACAGCATCTCTGTTATCAATAATAATGTTGCCCTCAGAGTCTGTTATATAGTAATAGGTGTACGGCTGATAGTAAAGACCGCCGTTACCCATATAAGTGAAAGCTGAAGCCATTTCACGAACAGTAACACCGCCTCTGAGACCACCGATTGAAAGACCGCCTGCGTTGTAGGCATCGTCTTCGTGAAGGTGAGCAAAGCCCATATTTGTAACAGCCTGCTTATAAGCCTCCTGAGGTCCCATTTCGTCCATATCCATAACCTGTGCTACCGTAGCGTTTGAAGAAATCTCGATAGCATCAGGAAGAAGAACATCACCCTTATAGTAACCATAGTGGTTGTTAGGACCCTGAACATAGTTACCATAATCATCAAGCTCATACTTTTCAAGCGGCTTATCCGGAAGCACTGATGAGAAGTTTATGAGCTTCTTTTCTATTGCCAAAGGATAAACTACAACAGGCTTGATTGATGAACCCGGCTGGAGAGATGAATCATAAGCTCTGCTCCAGCTTAAAGCCTCGGTTTTTTTATTTGAACTTCCGACAGTAGCGATTACTCTGCCGTCAAAGCCCATAAGTGTCATACCAATCTGCAAATCAGAGTCACTGCTCTTATCAATATTAACAGCGGCTTCCTCAATCATTGTCTGTGCTCTTTCATCCATAGCACAGTAAATTCTCAGACCCTCTGTATAGAGTTTTTCTGATGCAGCATCTTTACTGATATTGTAATACTGAGCCAGATCTCTCTGAGCATCGTAGAAAAGCTCGTCTATATACCAGTTCTGAACATAACCTGTATCTTCATCTTCTTCGTCTTCTTCATCGTCATCCTGATAACCGACAAAGGTCATATTTTCAGAATCCTTCTTAGCCTGCTCGTATTCAGCCTTAGTGATTTTCTCCTGAGAATACATCTCATTGATGATGATATCACGTCTTATCTTATTATTTTCGGGATACATCAGCGGATTCCACTTTGACGGGTTCTGTGTGATACCCGCAATAGCGGCACACTCAGCAATTGAGCAATCCTTAATTGATTTATCAAAATAAAGCTGAGCAGCTGATTCAACACCCTGACAGCTGTTACCAAAGTTTACAACATTAAGGTATGCTTCCAGAATCTGATCCTTTGTGTATTCCTGTTCAAGTTTCAAAGCTGTGCAGATTTCACGGAGCTTTCTTTTGATTGAAACCTCATTGTCACCTGTGGTGTTCTTGATTAGCTGCTGAGTAATTGTAGAACCGCCATAGCTGTCTGTTCCTGTCAGAAGACTTCCGACAGCAGCGAAAGTTCTTTTCCAATCGACACCCTTATGCTCCGGAAAACGCTTATCCTCAATAGCAACTATTGCCTCTTTCATAGCCTCAGGAATATCCTGATTATCTACCCAGATACGGTTTTCGGTGCTGTAAAGAGTCTGATACTCCTTAAACTCTCCTTTTTCATCCTGAACATAGATAAAACTTGTCTGGTTAAGCGACTTTGCCTCAAGGTCAATACCTGTAGGCTCAGATGCAAGAGCAAAAAGATATATTGCAATAGAGGAAACGGCAATTATACCTGCAACTGCACCTATAGAAAATAATGTAAAAAGTAGCTTTCCTAATCCTTTGAAAAATGTTTTTATCGGATTAGGTTTTTTAGCAGATACATTAAGATCGCTCTTCACGTCGGTGTAACGACTTATATCTGTTTCACGCTTATTACGCATAAAATCTCCTCTTTCAAAACTTTCCGTAAGTAATTTTATATATTTGAGGTTGTATAAAAAACATTAGTTATTAATTATTATAGCACTCAAAGAAAAAAAAATAAATATATAAAGACAAATTTTTCTTAAAAAATACCGCCACTTTGCAGAAAATTTTTATGTAATATATGAATAAAAGGCAGATTTTGGGCAAAATCTACTATAAGAAGCAACGTGATGTTGCCACAAATTCAAAGAAATATTTTTATTCATTGGCAATTTTTATGCCCTGCAATCAATTTTCCTTATCGGTACCATATGGTCCGATATCCCAATTGTACGTGTTTTCAGTTTGATTATAGTTTACCTCAAATCTGCGTACTCCTCAGATAAATTTTTGTAACGAGCTTAAACAAAGGAGATTTATATAATGAAAAAGATTATTTGTATTACAGGAATAATACTTATTGCGTGTGTTATTACCGGAGCAGTAATTGAAGAAAACAGTGTAACATCATTTGCACAAACAGAACCATACAGTACAGCAGTTACCGAAAGCACTCCTGTATACATTATAAAGGCAGAAAATGGTCTTCTCACTGTTTATCGCAAAGGAGAAACTTCACCTTACCTCACAACTCAGACTCATATATCAAATTTACCCGAAAGTGACAAAAATATACTTAAAAAAGGCATTGAAATACAGGGAGAAACCCAACTGCGAAAATCTTTGGAAGATTACTGCAGTTGATTTACATTGTCGTTTTTTTGCTGTTATTGACTAACTATGTAGATTGCCAATAAATTTTACGTCTTAAAGGCTTATCCCTTGATGTAATCTACACTATTTTGCACCTCGTCTATTGACAATTTACGGGTTTTGCGGTAGTATTTAATCATTATGTTATATTTTTACATTATAAACTGTCTTTTAATTCAGATTGTGTTGTTTTAATGAAATCTTGCTCAACTCAGATTTCACACAAAAAAATTAAAATTCAGTTTAATCTCAAGAAAAGGAGAAGATACATATGATTTCTACCGTTATTGATAAATCCCTCGGACTTGAATTTCCGATTTTCCAGGGTGGTATGGCTTGGGTTGCAGACGCATCTTTAGCTGCAGGTGTTTCAAACGCTGGCGGCTTGGGCATTATTGCGGCTATGAACTCAAACGGCGAACAGCTCCGTGAGGAAATCAGAAAGTGCAAAGAAATGACCGACAAACCTTTTGGTGTAAACATTATGCTTATGAGTCCGTTTGCTGACGAAGTTGCAGATGTTGTTATCGAAGAAGGCGTTAAGGTTATCACAACAGGTGCAGGTAACCCCGGTAAATATATGAAAAAGTGGCTTGAAGCTGACATCAAGGTTATCCCTGTTATCCCAAGCGTGGCACTTGCAAGAAAAATGGAAAAAGCAGGTGCGTTTGCTGTTATCGCTGAGGGCGGCGAATCAGGCGGTCACGTTGGAGACCTCACAACAATGGCTTTGGTTCCACAGGTAGTTGACGCTGTTTCAATTCCTGTTATTGCGGCAGGCGGTATCGCTGACGGCAGACAGGTTGCCGCTGCATTTATGCTCGGTGCTGTAGGCGTGCAGGTTGGTACAAGATTCCTCGTTGCTGAGGAGTGCACTATTTCTCAGGAATACAAGGACAGAGTCCTCAAGGCTAAGGATATCGATACAGTTGTTACAGGCAAGAGACTCGGTCATCCTGTTCGTTCAATCCGTAACTCCTTTACAAGAGAATATACAAAGGCTGAGTACAATTCTTCTGAGGTTTCTGATGAGGAGCTCGAGAATATGGGTCTCGGCAGACTCAGAATGGCTGTTAAAGACGGTGACGTTTCAAACGGTACTGTTTTGGCAGGTCAGGTAGCCGCTATGGTTAAGAAAGAACAGCCGGCAAGAGAACTCATCACAGAGATGTTTGAACAGGCTGAAGAAGTATTGAACGGAGCAACAAAATGGGTAAAATAGCATTTGTTTTTTCAGGACAGGGTGCTCAGTACAGCGGAATGGGCAAGGAGCTTTACAATGCTTCTCCTGCTGCTAAGGCTGTTTACGATATGGCAGACAGTATCCGTCCGAACACCTCTGCACAGTGCTTTGAAGGCACAACAGAGGAGCTTTGCAAGACTGTAAACACTCAGCCTTGCGTTTTCACTGCTGACCTTGCCGCTGCAAGAGCTTTGACAGAAAAAGGCATCAAGCCTGACTGCATTGCAGGTTTTTCACTCGGTGAAATTGCCGCTCTTGCTTTCTCAGGCATTTTGTCAGACGAAGAAGCTTTCAAGCTCGTTTGCGTAAGAGGCGAGCTTATGGATAAAGCCGCAACCGAAAATCCGGGTGCTATGGCGGCTGTTATGAAAATTTCCCCTGAGGAAGTTGAAAAGGTATGCTCAGAATTTGAGAAAACATATCCTGTAAATTACAATTCTCCTGCACAGACCGTTGTTGCTACAACAAGCGAAAACGCAGATGCTTTCTGCGAGGCTGTAAAGCAGGCAGGCGGACGTGCAAAGCTTCTTGCGGTAAGCGGAGCTTTCCACTCACCTTTTATGGCTGATGCCGCAAAGGGTCTCGGGGACTATATGGAAAATGTAGAATTTTCACAGCCTGAAATCACAATTTATTCAGACTATACAGCTATGCCGTACGAGGGCGACTTCAAGGAGCTTGTAAAAGCTCAGGTTGAAAATCCTGTAAAGTGGCAGACAATCGTTGAAAATATGATTAAAGACGGTGTTGATACCTTTATCGAGGTGGGTGTCGGCAAAACTCTCACAGGTCTTATTTCAAGAATTGATAAGAACGTAAAGGCTTACAAGGTTGAAACACCTGAGGATATTGAGGCATTGGAGCTCTGATATCGTAATCAGCATATATGGAGGAATTTATAATGAATTTCGAAAATAAAACAGCCGTAATCACAGGCGGTTCAAGAGGCATTGGTTTTGCTATCGCAAAGAAGCTTGCTTCTCAGGGTGCAAACATCGCTATCATCAATGGCGGCAATCAGGAAAAAGGTCTTGCCGCTAAGGAAGAGCTTGCTCAGTTTGGCACAAAGGTTGAAGCGTATTTCTGTAATGTTGCAGATTTCAATGCTTCAAAGGAAGTTATCGACAAAATCATTGAAGATTTCGGCGGTATTGATTTCCTCGTAAACAATGCAGGTATTACACGTGACAAGCTTGTTCTTAATATGGACGAAAACGACTTTGATGCTGTAATCAACGTAAACCTCAAAGGTTCATTCAATATGATTAAGCATACATACAAGCACTTTATGAAGAAGCGTTGCGGCAGAATAGTGAATATTTCTTCAATCGTAGGTATCAACGGCAACGCAGGACAGGCTAACTACTGTGCTTCAAAGGCCGGTATCATCGGTCTTACAAAGGCAGTTGCAAAGGAGCTTGCAGGCAGAGGCGTTACAGTCAATGCAGTAGCTCCGGGTTATATCGGCACAGATATGACAAATGAGCTTTCAGATAAGGTAAAAGATGCAATGCAGGCTCAGATTCCTGCAAAACGCATCGGTGCACCTGAAGATATCGCAAATGTAGTTTCATTCCTTTGCTCAGACGAGTCAGCTTATGTAACAGGCGAAGTTATCAAGGTAGACGGCGGTCTGGCAATGTAATCGGAGGTATAGGTAAATGAGAAGAGTTGTAGTAACAGGCTTGGGTGCAGTAACACCCGTTGGTAATGACGTTGAAACCATGTGGACAAATATGGTGAACGGTGTGAACGGTATTACAGAAATCACAGAGTTTGACACCTCAGAGCTTAAAGTTCACCTTGCAGGTACTATCAAGGATTTTGATTGTAATAAATATATCGAAAAAAGAGAGCAGAGAAAGCTCGACCCATACTGCCATTTTGCAATTGCAGCGGCTCAGCAGGCTGTTGATGACAGCGGAATTATGGGCAAGATTGACGAAGAACGCTTTGGTGTTTACATCGGTGCAGGTATCGGCGGCTTAAAGACTTTTGTTACAAATGCTGTAGGTATGGACAAGGGCGGTGCAAAAAAGGTTTCTCCTTTCTTTATCCCAATGATGATCGGTAACATTGCAACAGGTAATGTTGCAATCCGCTTTAACGCAAAGGGTGTTTCTCTTTCTGTTATCAGTGCTTGTGCAACAGGTACTAACTCAATCGGTGAGGCTTTCCACGCAATCAAGGACGGCTACGCTGATGCTATAATCACAGGCGGTTCGGAATCAGTTGTAACACCTCTTACAATCGCAGGCTTCCAGAATATCAAGGCTCTTTCTACAAACCCTGACCCTGAGTCTGCTTCACGTCCTTTTGACAAAAACCGTGACGGATTTGTTATGGGTGAAGGTGCAGGTATGCTCGTTTTAGAAGAATATGAGCACGCTAAGGCAAGAGGTGCTAAGATTTATGCAGAAATCGCAGGCTACGGCAATGCTTGTGATGCTTACCACGTTACAGCTCCTGAACCACAGGGTGCAGGTCTTGCAAGAGCTATCAAGCTTGCTTTTGAAGAAGCAAACGTAGCTGATGATGCTCAGATTTACATTAATGCTCACGGTACAAGCACACACCTCAACGACCTTACAGAAACAATGGCTATCAAGACAGCTTTAGGCGAAAAGGCTTATGATGCAAACATCAGCTCAACAAAGTCTATGACAGGTCATATGCTCGGTGCGGCTGGTGCAGTTGAGGCTATTGCGGCTATTCTTTCTATTAAAGATGGCATTGTGCCTCCAACAATCCACCTCAACGAAGTAGACGAGGAGCTTGACCTCAACTATACTCCAAACAAAGCTGTAAAGCGTGATATCAATGTTGCCGCTTCAACAAACCTCGGCTTCGGCGGTCACGATGCTTGCGTAGTATTCAAAAAGATATAATAGCTAATCAAGAAAGGCTTGAATTATATGTACACAATAGAAGAAATCAAGGAATATATATCAGTTCTCGAAGCTTCAACTCTTTCCGTACTTGAGGTACAGAAAGACGACGGCTCAAAAATCCGTCTTGAAAGAGCTACTCAGGTAAACCCATACGTAGCTTCTGCTCCTGTTATGCCACAGATGGCACCTGTTATGGCTCCACCTGTAGCTGCTCCTATAGCAGTTGCGGCTCCTGCTGCCACTGCAGAGACAGCTCCTGCAAAGGCAAGCGAGGGCAAAACTATCAATTCTCCTATCGTAGGTGTATTCTATGTTGCTCCTTCACCTGACAGTGCTCCTTATGTTACTGCAGGCAAGAAGGTAAAGACAGGCGAAACAGTTTGTATCGTTGAAGCTATGAAGTGTATGAACGAGATTGCCGCAGAATTTGACTGCGAAATCGTTGAAGTTCTCGTAAACGACGGTGAGCTTGTTGAATACGGTCAGCCACTGTTCAAAGTGAGATAAATTAAGGAGAATTAACTATGTTAAATCAGGAAGAAATCAAAAAGTTTCTCCCCCATCGTGACAATATGCTTTTAGTTGAAGAAGCTGAAAGTATTGACGAAAACACAGCTAAAGGCAGATATACAATCAAAGGTGATGAATTCTTTTTACAGGGTCACTTCCCCGGCAACCCTGTTGTTCCGGGTGTAATTCTCTGTGAAATGATGGGACAGGCAAGCTGTTGCCTTCTTACAGACAAGGTTAAGAACTGCACACCTTATTTTACAAAGATGGATAATGTAAAGTTCAAGCATCCTGTAAAGCCGGGTGACACACTTGAAAGTGTTTGCACACTCACAAAAAACAGAGGTGCATTCTATTTCATTGATGCAAAAGGCTATGTTGACGGCAAGCTGTGCGTAAGTGCAGAGCTTTCATTTGCTTTGATAGCAAATGAAGAATAACTAACTATCGTTTGGAAGTGACGAAATGTTTTCAAAAATCCTTATAGCCAACCGTGGAGAAATTGCAGTAAGAATTATCCGTGCTTGCCGTGAAATGGGTATCAGCACGGTTGCAATCTACTCTGAGGCTGACAAAAACGCAATGCACGTTCAGCTTGCTGATGAAAGCTATTGCGTAGGCGGAAACAGGGTAGCAGACAGCTATCTGAATATGCCTGCAATCCTCACCGTTGCTATCCAGAGCGGTGCTCAGGCAATTCATCCGGGATACGGACTTCTTTCCGAAAACGCAAAGTTTGTTTCCCTCTGTGAGCAGTGCAATATAAATTTCATCGGACCTACATCCGATATGATAAAAATGCTTGGTGACAAGGATATGGCACGTAAGACAATGCGTGCCGCAGGTGTTCCTGTTACACCGGGTTGTGACATTGTGGAAGATCCTGCAGTTGCAAGAGCCGAAGCAGAAAGAATCGGATTTCCTCTGCTTATCAAAGCTCGTTCAGGCGGCGGCGGTAAGGGTATCCGCAGAGTTGACAGCATTGAGCAATTTGATGAAGCATTTGCGGCAGCATCAACCGAGGCACAGTCTGCCTTTGGTGACGGTGCTTGCTACATAGAACGCTTTATCCACCCTGTAAAACACATAGAAATGCAGCTTTTAAGCGACAAATACGGCAACACTATCTGCCTTGGTGAGCGTGAATGCTCAGTGCAGAGAAAAAATCAGAAAATGATTGAAGAAAGCCCAAGTCCTGCTCTTGATGACAGAACCCGTAAGGAAATGATGAAAGCGGCTGTTAAAGCAGCTCAGGCTGTGAACTATGTAAACGCAGGTACAGTTGAGTTTTTGCTTGACAAAGACAACAACTTCTACTTTATGGAGATGAACACCAGACTACAGGTTGAGCATGGTGTAACTGAAATGGTAACAGGCTTTGACATTGTTCAGTGGCAGATAAGAATTGCCGCAGGTGCAAAGCTTACACGCACACAGGACAGCATATTCACACACGGACATGCTATCGAGTGCCGTATCAATGCTGAAAATCCTGATCAGGATTTCAGACCAAGCTGTGGCAGAATCACACGTCTTCACATCCCCGGCGGTTCATTTGTCCGCTTTGACACAGCACTTTTTCAGGATTATTTTATCCCACCTTATTATGACTCAATGATTGGCAAGATTATTGTTCAGGCAAGAAGCCGTGAGCTTGCAATCAGAAAGATGAAAATGGCTCTTTCAGAGCTTGTTATAGACGGAATAGACATCAACCGTGACATTCTTGCGGAGATTTTATCTGACGAAAAGTTTGTCAGCGGTGAGTACACAACAGATTTTATGGCTGATTTTGAAAAAAGGCACAGTAACGGAGAGAAGTAACAGGTTATGGATTTATTTTCTTTTGTAAAACCCCGAAATGAGCTTGAATCCCACACAGAGGAACAGCTTAACGTACCTTTTGTTCCCGAAGAAATGTGGGTTAAATGCCCAAAGTGCAACACAATGCTCCTCACAACAGATATGGAAGAAAACTTCCGTATCTGCACAAAGTGCGGTCATCATTTCAGAATGAACGCAGAACAGAGAATCAAACTGCTTGCTGACCGTGCAAGCTTTATTGAGCATGACACAGATATGGAGAGTACAAATCTCCTTAACTTCCCCGGCTATGAAAAGAAACTTGAAAAGGCAAGAAACAGCGGCTCTAAAGAGTCTGTAAGATGCGGAAGATGTAAAATCGGCGGCATTGATGCGGTTATATGCATTATGGACGCTGACTTTATGATGGGAAGTATGGGTACTGTCACAGGCGAAAAAATCACCCGTGCTTTTGAGTATGCAACAGAAAACGCTCTTCCTGTTGTTGTCTGCTCCGTTTCAGGCGGTGCAAGAATGCAGGAGGGTATTTTATCCCTTATGCAGATGGCTAAGACCTCAGGTGCGGTAAAACGTCACAGCGATGCAGGTCTCTTATACATCACAATACTTACAGACCCCACAACAGGCGGTGTCACAGCTTCATTTGCTATGGAGGGCGACATCATTATTGCTGAGCCTGATACTCTTGTAGCATTTGCAGGTCCGAGAGTAATTGAGCAGACAATCCGCCAGAAGCTTCCTAAGGACTTCCAGACTGCAGAGTTTGTACTCCAGAAGGGCTTTATTGATAAGGTTGTAAGCAGAAACAAGCTTAAGGAAACTATCGTAAGACTTCTTAAAATTCACGGATACGGGGAGGTGTCTCAATGATGACTGCATATGAAAAAGTATGTGCCGCAAGAGATGCAAACAAGCTCACATCTGTTGACTATATCAATCATATGTTTGCAGACAGCTTCATTGAGCTTCACGGCGACAGACGCTATTCCGACGACAAAGCTATTGTTGCAGGTCTTGCAATGTTGCACGGTATGCCCGTTACCGTAATCGGACTTGAAAAGGGCAGAAACACAAAAGAGCGTATGGAACGCAACTTCGGTTCAGCTCATCCTGAGGGCTACAGAAAGGCACTCAGACTTATGAAGCAGGCTGAAAAGTTCCGTCGTCCTGTGCTTTGCTTTGTTGACACAAGCGGTGCATTCTGCGGTATCGGTGCGGAAGAAAGAGGTCAGGGTCAGGCTATTGCCGAGAACCTGATGGAAATGATGACACTCAAAACTCCTATTCTCACTATTCTTATCGGTGAGGGCGGAAGCGGTGGTGCTCTCGGTCTTGCTGTAGCTGACGAAGTATGGATGATGGAAAATTCCGTTTATTCGGTAATTTCACCTGAAGGCTGTGCGTCAATCCTCTGGAAAGACAGCTCAAAAGCTCCGCAGGCGGCTGAAGCACTCAAAATGACCGCACAGGATTTGTTCAGATTTGGTGTAATCGAGCGTATCATAAGAGAACCAAAAGCTGAAGATGCGGCTATGTTCGAAAGCCTTAAGCTTCTCATAGCAAGAACTTTTGAAAAGAATCTTGCACTCACTGACGATGAACTCACAAACGCTCGTTATGAACGTTTCAGAAAAATCGGGCAACAGTGATTTTGCATCCAAATCGGCGGGGTAACCCCGCTCACCAGTCGAGAAGAAAACATTTGTTGTTTATCAA
>JAXJTT010000015.1:0-54278 GCA_036309445.1 Ruminococcus sp.
ATTCTTTTATCTGCATAAGTACCTCGTTATTTATTTTGTGCAAGCCAGATAAGCAACACACTTATATCTGCAGGCGAAACACCTGAGATTCGTGAAGCCTGACCAATATTTTTCGGCTTGATTTTATTGAGTTTCTCCTGTGCCTCAAGTCGCAATCCCTTAATCTCTGTGTAATCAAAATTATCCGGCAAGAGTTTCTTTTCAAGCTTCTGCATCTGCTCAACCTGTTTTATCTGCTTTGAAATGTAACCCTCATACTTTATTTCAACTTCTACCTGCTCAAAAATATTCGGGTCAAGCTGTGGGCGGGAAGTATCAATTGGCTCAAGTGCTTTATAGTCAAGCTGTGGTCGCTTTAGTAAATCAATAAGTCTTACGCCTGTTGTAATTTCAGATGTTTCACGTGAAACAAGTATATTATTCACTTCCTCAGTCGGAGAAATCACCGTACTTTTAAGTCTTTTATACTCCTCTTTTTTAAGCTCCTGTTTTTCAAGATATTTCTTATATCTTTCCTCACTGATAAGACCAATTTCATAACCGATAGGAGTGAGTCTTTCATCAGCGTTATCCTGTCTGAGAATTAATCTGTACTCACTGCGTGAAGTCATCATTCTGTAAGGCTCGTTTGCACCCTTAGTCACAAGGTCATCAATAAGAGTTCCGATATATGAGCCTGAGCGTTCAAGAATCAAAGGTTCTTTTCCTAATACTTTAAACGCAGCATTTATACCTGCAACAAGACCCTGTGCGGCTGCTTCTTCGTAGCCTGAGCTTCCGTTAAACTGTCCCGCACCATACAAGCCCTCAAAGTTTTTAAACTCAAGTGTTGCATTCATTTCAAGAGGGTCAACACAATCGTATTCAATTGCATATGCAGGTCGCATAATTACACAATTTTCCAGACCCTTAATAGTCTGATAGAACTTAAGCTGTACTTCTTCAGGGAGTGATGAGCTCATACCCTGCAAGTACATTTCCTCTGTATCAATTCCGCAAGGCTCAATGAAAAGCTGATGTCTTGGCTTATCCTTGAATCTCATAATCTTATCTTCAAAGCTCGGACAGTAACGAGGGCCAACACCTTCAATTTTTCCGCCATACAAAGGAGAACGATGAATGTTATCCATTATAATCTGCTTTGTGTTGTCGTTTGTCCAGCTTATGTAACAGTCAACCTTATTATCGCCTAAGTCATCAGTTTCATATGAGAAAGGCTGTGGCGGTGTGTCACCTTTCTGTACTTCAAGGTCAGTAAAATCAATTGAGCTTCTCAGCACTCGTGCAGGAGTACCTGTCTTGAAACGTCTGAGTGGAATACCTAATTTTTTAAGACTCTCACCAAGATATGAAGCAGGAAAAATCCCGTCAGGACCGCTTTCGTATGAAACCTCACCAACAAAGATTTTACCACCCAGATAAGTACCTGTTGCTATGATTACAGTTTTACAACTGAACACAGCAAGCATACGGGTTGTTATATCATAGCCGTTTTCTGTCTTTACTATATCAATAATTTCAGCCTGACGAAGCTCAAGATTTTTCTGAGTCTCAAGCTTGTGCTTCATAACAGCCGCATACTGACGTCTGTCAATCTGAGCACGGAGTGAGTGAACAGCAGGACCCTTTCCCCTGTTTAACATTCTGGACTGTAAGAAACATTCATCTGCAGTCTTTCCCATCTCACCGCCAAGAGCATCAATTTCACGTACAAGGTGACCCTTAGCTGTTCCACCGATTGACGGGTTACAAGGGCAGTTGCCCACCGCATCCATATTTATTGTAAAGATAGCAGTTTTACATCCGAGTCGTGCTGCCGCAAGAGCCGCTTCGATTCCTGCGTGTCCTGCACCTATTACTGCTACATCATATTCGCCTGCAAAATATTTCATTATTTTAACACGCTCCTTGTGTTTAATAATCTGAATCATAAAAATCAATATGTCATAACACATATATTTTAACATATTTTCCGACATACGAAAAGTGTAAATTTTAAAGTTATAAAAATAAACATATAACATCAGCAATGCTGATAAAAGAAAACCCGACAATTAACATCGCCATAAAATAATGTTAATTGTCGGGAATATTTTTTTATCTTTAAAGCAAGCTATCAACTCAAAACAGATACAACGTCATCGTTGTGCTTACTTACCAACGCAGAAATTATGGAATACTCTGTCCACAATTTCTTCGCTTGCATTTTCGCCTGTCAATTCAAGCAGTGCTGAAATAGCTTCTTCTATGCTAACTGTAACAGCATCATAGGTCATACCGATTTCAAGAGCCTGTTTTGCTTCTTTAATATTAGCAAGTGCAATAAGTACAGACTGGCGCTGTCTTTCGTTTGACAAAACACCTTCACTCGGATTGAAATTACCCATACCAGCAACCTTTTCTACTGCCTTTATGAGTTCTTCTCTGCCCTCTCCTGTTTTAGCAGAAAGATAGACTATATTATCCGTTTTAGTTTTGATGTAATCAATGTCAATGTTTTGCTGTAAGTCAGTCTTATTTATGATTGCAATGCAAGGAACATTTCCACATTCATCAAGCAACGCTTTGTCTTCTTCATCGAGCTCTCTTTCGTTATCAAAAACAGCAAGAAGAAGAGAACATTTTTTCACTCTGTCTTTTGCTCTGTCAACACCGATTTTCTCAACAATGTCATCAGTATTTCTCAGACCTGCTGTATCGCTGAGTCTTAAAATAACATCACCAGCTACAACAGTATCTTCAATTATATCTCTTGTTGTACCCGGTATTGCCGTAACAATACTCTTTTCACTGCCGGAAAGAAGATTCATCAATGTGCTTTTACCAACATTCGGTCTGCCTGCAATTACAGTGTCTATACCCTGCTTTACCGCCTGACCGCTGTCATAAGACTCAATGAGTTTTTCAAGCACATCAATACTGTTGTCAAAAGTACCGTAAAGAGAAGCATCTGTAACTTCCTCAATATCTTCCTCAGGATAGTCAGCCCATGCAGAAAGATGTGCCGCTTTAGAAAGAAGGTCATTTTTCACACCGTCAATTTTCTTTCTCAAAGCTCCGTCTTTAACACAGAGAGCAGCCCTTGCAGCAGATTTGTTTTTCGCACTTATAATATCAATTACCGCCTCAGCTTCCGTGAGGTCAATTTTACCATTGAGGAAAGCTCTCTTTGTAAACTCGCCTGCCTGTGCAGGTGTTGCACCTGCATCAAGCACTGCACGCAACACAAGCTTTGTCACGTAAATTCCACCGTGACAGGAAAGCTCAACAACATTCTCTCCTGTGTAGCTTAAAGGCTCTCTGAAAACAAGAGCAACAACCTCGTCGATTTCTTCATCATTACTGTATATCTTTCCGAATGAAGCCGTGTAACCTTTCATCTCGGATAATTTTTTATTGTTAAGACCTCTGAATACTTTGTCAGCAATTTCAGTAGCTTCCTTACCTGAGATACGTATAACGCTTATACCGCCCTCACCCTGTGCCGTGCTTATTGCCGCTATTGTATTATCAATCATCATCTCATCTCCTTACATTATATATATTTTAAAGTACATTCAAAAATTTTGCAATATATAACTGTAAGGTTGTTACATCATCAACAGTTATGCTTCCGTTTTTGTCAACATCTGCCGCAGACTTTTGTACATCTGCAAGAGAAGCGTAACTTACTAAATGAAGCTGAATTAAAGTAGCATCTGAAATAGTAATGATACCATCACAATCTACATCACCAAGAATAGGAGTATAATCAAGCGGTACAAAGTTAAGTCCGTTTTTGTCTGAAAAAGTCTTTGCTACTGAGTCTGAGTAACCGTATACTGTAAAATTTTTACCTCTGGAAACACTATAATTAATAGTTAATTTAATATAGTTATGTCCTATTGAATACAATCCTAGATTTTCAACACTTTTTGGAACAGTAATACTTTTCATACTTAAACAGTTTTCAAATGCATTGCTACCAATTTCTTTCAGATTATCAGGTAAATCAATTGAACTTAAAGACTGACAGTTTCTGAATGCACTACTCTTTATTATTTCTACAGAATCAGGTATAACCACTTTATTTAATGATATACAGTCACGAAAAATAGCATAAGGTATTTGTTTAGCACCCTCTGTAAATGTAGCTGATTCAAGACCTGAATTTATAAAACTATTTTCTGCGTGTGTCACAGTTGACGGAATTGTTATTGACTTAAGGTTTGTACATTCTTTAAATGTTTCATAGCCTAAATGAGTAATACCTTCATACATTGTTACTTCTTTAAGATTCTCACAACGACTAAATAATCCATCGGGTATTTTTTCAGTTCCTTTTACTATTCTTGCACTTTCAACACCCGAATTTATGAATACATCCATTCCGCAACCAGTAAGAGATGAAGGAATTGTAATTGACTTAAGATTTGTACATCCCCTAAATGCGAATGAACCGATATATTCAAGATTAGTCGGTAATCTCAGAGAAGTAATTGCTGTACAATTCTCAAAAGCATTACTGTCGATTTTCTTTACACTTGTCGGTATGACAATTGTCTTAACAGTATCCGAATCGGCACATATATAAGGTAAAATAGTGGTTGTGCCTTCTTCAAATATAACTTTTTCTACAGAATTTTTTTCAAATAGATATTTGCTGCTTTTTTCTAAAGAAGCCGGTACCACAAATTCTTTAAGATTCATACAATCGTTGAATGCAAATGAATTAATCTCAGTAACACCGCTTAAGAAATCTACTTTAGTAAAATTAGTGCTTTGAAAAGCAGAGCTTTCAATAGTTTTTACTGAACTTGGAAGTGAAACACTTTCAAGTGATGTCGCATTGGCGAAAAGATATGAACAAACCTTAGTTGTACCTTCTTCAAATGTAGCAGAAGTAAGTCCGCTTTTGGCAAAAGGAAAAGATGCATCAGATAAAGATGCAGGAATATTTACTGTTTTAAGATTCACACAATCTTCAAATATACAATACGGAAGCGTTGTCAGACCTGATTCAAGAGTTACACTGGTAAGCCCTGATTTAAAGAATATTTGATCATCACCTGATTTTAATGTGTTTGGAATTTTTATTGATTTAAGACTTTTAGTTAAACTAAAAGCACATTTACCTATATTCTCAATATTTTCAGACATTTTAACAGTAGTCAGATTTTCACATTCTGAAAAAGCATATTCACCGATTGAAGTAACGCTATCAGGAATATTTACTGTTTTAAGATTATTTGTGCTCATAAAGGCTTCATCGGAAATTTCCTTTATGCCATATTCAAAATTTAAAGTCTGAAGACTTGAATCAAGAAATATACTCTTTCCTAATGTTGTGACATTTTTACCTATTGTAAATGAATCTATACCGTCACAATTAACAAATGCACCTTCTTCAATTTCAGTAACAGTTGCTGGAACACGATTGATTTTAAGTGAATCACAATAACTAAAAGCATAACTACCAATTTTTTCAAGCGAAGAAAATGACTCAATTGAGGTAATTTTTGTGCCACTAAACGAAAACGCTTCAACTTCTTTTATATGCGATACATTCGTTACTTTTTGAAGTGATGATGTTCCTTTAAAAAATTCATACGGTATTACGGTAAACGAGTCAGGTATTCTTATTTCTGTTACCCCAGTATCTGAAAAAGGAGAGCTGCCTGCAGTTTCCAAAGAATCAGGTAAAGAAACTTTCGTTAACTTACTGCAGAAGAAAAACACATAACCACCCATACTTTTGACACCCTCAGGTATTGTAACTGATTCAATATAATGATTATATTCAAAAGCTTTTTTTGCAATCGATACTACGTTATAACCCTTTACATTTGAAGGAATAGTAACATTCTTTTCTTTTCCGTGATATTTAACTAATTCAAGATTTTTACCTTCAAGAATAATATAATCAAAATTTCCGATGGTATAAATTGTGTCTTCTGCCGAAACAGGAATAACCGAAAACATTCCAAAAATCAAAGTAAATACAAGTGTAAGTGATAAAATTCTTTTCATCTGTCTATGCT
Organism: Ruminococcus sp.; assembly: GCA_036309445.1. GTDB lineage: Bacteria > Bacillota > Clostridia > Oscillospirales > Acutalibacteraceae > Ruminococcoides. The sequence goes on from JAXJTT010000015.1 coordinate 6,021, forward strand.
CCTTATGATATTTTTTTAAAATTCAGTTATAAGCTTTGCAATATATAACTGTAAGGTTGTTACGTCATCAACAGTAATTTCTCCGTCTTTATCAACATCGGCAACAGACTTTTGAACATCAGCAAGAGAAGCAAAATTTGCTAAATAAAGCTGAATCATAGTAGCATCAGAAACTGTAATACTGCCGTCAAAATCAACATCACCAAGTGGTGCATCAAAATCAAGCGGTATAAAAATATGTCCGTAGTCATTTGCATATTTATTTGCTACTGTGCCTGAGTAACCACACACTGTAAAATCTTTTTCTCTGCAAACGGTGTAATTACCATATTTATCTGTATATTTATATCCTAACGAACGATAACCAAGTCGATAAACACTTTTAGGAATTGTAATACTGTTCATACTGATACAGTTTTCAAATACGTCTGAGTTTATAATCTTTAAATTATCGGGTAAATCAATTGTGCTTAAAGATTGGCAATTTTCAAATGCACCGTAACCTATTTCTGTTACAGACTCTGGAATATTAACCTCTTTTAATAACAAAGCATCTCTCAAAATTTCGTGAGGTATAATTGTAATACCATCAGCAAAAGTTACAGATACAAGACCCGACTCTGCAAAACTCATATTTGCTTTTGTAACAGTTGAAGGAATAGTTATTGAAGTAAGACTTGTGCAGTTTCTGAATGTACCTGAACCTAAATCAGTAATACCCTCATAAAGTATTACATTATTCAAAGTACTGCAAAATCCAAATAAACCATCAGGTATTTTTTTTATTCCTCGTACAAATGTTACTTTTTCAACAGATGAATAACCAAAAGGATTAGAAGCACATTGAGTAAGTGTTGACGGAATAGTTATTGACTTAACGCCGGTACATCCGGCAATAAAATTCGAACCTAAATATTCAAGTTTTGCCGGTAATCTCAGAGAAGTAAGTGAAGTACAATCCATAAAAGCATTGTTTTCAATTATCTTTACACTTGCAGGCAAAACAATTGTCTTAGTATTTTTTGCATCTGCACATAAATATTGCGGAATGGTAGTTGTTCCTTCTTCAAAAATAATTTTTTCAACATTTACTTCACTAAAAATATATTGTTCTGTTGAGTTTAAAGAAGCAGGTACAACAAATTCCTTAATTGACTCACAACCATTAAATGCATCGTTATCAATGTGAGTTACACCGCTTAAGAAATCAACTTTTGAAAAATTTGTATAACCAAAAGATAATCGTCCGATACTTTTCACTGTACTTGGAAGAGAAATACTTTCAAGCGATCTTGCATAATAAAACAGAGTATCACAGACAGTTGTTGCACCCTCTCCTATTTTAGCAGATGTAATTCCACAACCCTTAAAAGAAAAATCAGCTTCTTTTAAAGATGCAGGAATAGTCACTTCTTTGAGATTAATACAATTTTGAAACATATACTCCGAAAGCACAGTCAGACCAGATTCAAGTTCTATGCTAGTCAGTCCGGATTCAAAGAATATACCTTCGCCACCTATTTCAAATGTTGCAGGAATTTTAATTTTTAAAAGACTTTTTGTATTTAAGAAAGCAAAATCTCCAATCTCCTCAACATTCTCAGACATTTTAACTGCTGTAAGATTCTCACAATCAGAAAAAGCATACTCTCCGATTGAAGTTACACTATCAGGAATCGTAACTGTAGCAAGTTTCTCACAATCGGAGAAAGCATATTCTCCGATTGAAGTTACACTACCAGGAATATAGACATTTAAGAGATTCTTGCTCTCTTTTACAGATGATGGAAAAATTTCTTTTATACCGTTTTCAAAGGTAAGCTTTTGAAGACTTGATTCTACAAACAACCTTTCACCACACACTGTAACATTTTTTGGGATAGATAATGTTTCCAGATTTTTGCAGTTATAAAATGCCATTTTTCCGATTTCTTTTAATGTTGACGGAAGTTTAACATCAGCAGGCAATTTAGAAAAAGCAAAAGCAAATTCACCAATTTTTTCTACTGAATTTAAAAAATCTATACTTTTGAGTTTTGTGCTTGAAAGACCATAATCACCTACCTCAGTTATTTTTGATGCAGTTACAACTTTTTCAAGTTTATCCATACCGGAAAGCATACTGTCACCTATTTTTGTGATGTTCTTTGGAAGATGAATTTCAGTAATCTGTGTACCATAAAAGCATGATTCACCAATTGATTCTAAAGAATCAGGTAAAGATATACTTGTTAATATTCCGCAATGATGAAACGCTCTGCCCTTTAAATACTTTATACCCTCAGGAACAACAATAGTTTTGATAATATGATTACCGTAAAAAACCTGTGAACCAACAGATACTACTTTATATCCCTGAACATTTACAGGAATAGTAATATTCTCATCTATTCCGTGATAATCGACTATCTCAAGATTTCTACCTTCAAGAATTATGTAATCGTAATCACCAATAGTATACACTTTATCTTCTGCCGAAACCGAGATAATAGAGAGCATTCCAAAAATTAAAGTAAATAAAAATATAAGCGATAATATTCTTTTCATAAGTTACCCCTCAATCTTATTTTTAAAATTCAGTAATAAGCTTTGCAACGTAAAACTGTATATTTGTTACATCATCAATTGTTATATCTCCGTCTTTGTCAACATCAGCCTCAGGTTTTTGAACATCTGCAAGAGAAGCAAAATTTGCTAAATAAAGCTGAATCATAGTAGCATCAGAAACAGTAATACTGCCGTCAAAATCAACATCACCAATTGCTGCATCAAAATCAAGAGGAATAAAATAAAGTCTGTTATCATCAGCATAAGTTTTTGCTACTGAGTCTGAATAACCACACACTATAAAATCATTTCTTCTCGTAGAACTTTTGAAATAACCTAATGAAAAAGCACCAATTTCTTCAACGCTTTTCGGAATTGTGATACTATCCATTGAAATACAATCTTCAAATACATATATACCTATTGATTTGAGATTTTCTGGTAATTTTATTGAAGTTAATGACTGACAATTCCAAAATGCATAATTATCTATTTTTACTACTGACTCAGGAATAGTTACATCAGTTAAATTTTTACAATTTCGAAAAATTCTATTTGGTATTACCGTAATACCTTCTGTAAAAGTAGCTGATACAAGACCTGAATTTTCAAAAGTTTTTTCAGCTTTTACCGCAGTAGACGGAATTGTAATTGAAGTAAGGTTTAAGCAATCTTTAAATGTGTTTATTCCTAAATCAGTAACACCTTCAGGAATAGTTACTGATTTAACCGAATAACAACCACTGAATAAGTTATCAGGAAGCTTTTTTATACCTCTTACAAATCTTACGGTTTCAACACCTGAGTTAAGATATATATTATCTCCATATTCAGTAAGGGTTGAAGGAACAGAAACAGACTTAAGACTTCTGCAATTCTCAAATGCATTTGAACCGAGATATTCCAATTTTGCAGGAAGTCTTAAAGAATTAATTGAAGTGTCATTCTTAAAAGCATTTGCTTCAATTCTTTTTATACTTGAAGGTAACACAACAGTTTTAAGAACACTTGAATTTGAACATTGAGATTCGAAAATTGTAGTTGTACCTTCTTCAAAAACAATCTTTTCTATATTTGAATATTCAACAAGGCTTCCTTTAATCTTTTCTAAAGAAGCAGGTACTACAAGTTCTCTGATGGAATCACAAAAAGCAAACGCATGAATGTCAATTTCTGTAACACCGCTGAGAAAATCAATTTTAGATAAATTAGTATAAGAAAATGCCTGCCTACCGATTTTTTTTACTGTGCTTGGAATAGAAACATTATCAAGTTTATCTGCACCGAAAAAGAAACACTCACAAATTTCAGTCGCACCTTCTTCTAATGTTATAGATGTTATACAGCTATCCCAAAATGCTTGTTTTGCTGCTGTTACAGTTTTAGGAATAGTTACTGTCTTAAGCTTTTCACATTCAGTAAACATTTTTACAGGTAAATAAGTCAGACCTTCTTCAAATTCAACACTGCTGATACCTGAATGACCGAATATAGCTTCTTCACCTGATTTGAGCGTATTCGGTATTTTTATTTTTGTAAGACTTTCAGTATTGTAAAAAGCATACTTTCCGATATGTTCTATGTTTTCAGACATTTTAACAGAAGTAAGATTTTTACATCTATCAAAAGCGTTCTTTTCAATTGTTGTAACTGTATCCGGAATAACAACATTTTCAAGACTATCAGTTTCTGTAAAAGCATACTCAAAAATCTTTTGAGTTCCATTTTCAAAAGTTAAAGACTTAAGGTTTGAATCATTAAATAAACTTGTACCACAAGTTGTTATTCCCTTATTCATTGTAAAAGAAGTTATACCAGTACAACAATAAAAAATTTCATTTCCTATTTCTGTAACAGATGATGGTAACATATTAATTTTAAGTGAAAAACAAAATGCAAAAGCATAGCTTCCGATTTTATTAACAGAACTAAGAAAATCCAGATTAGTTATTTCTGTGCTGGCAAAAGAATACATTCCTATTTCTGTTACATGCGATGCATTAGTAACAGTTTCAAGTGTATCTATAAAACTCAAAAAATAATCAGGTATTTTTACCATTGAATTCGGAATTCTTATTTCTTTAATCTTTGTTCCTGAAAAACATCTTTCACCACTATCTTTCAGAGTATCAGGTAAAGTTATTTTACTTAAATTAGTACAATCTCTAAAAACTGAATTACCCATTGTAGTAATACCCTCAGGTATTACTACGGTTTTAATATTTTCATTTTCTTTAAACACTTCATCAGCAATTGATGTTACCATATAACTTCTTACTTTTGAAGGAATTACTACACTGTTACTATTTCCGTTGTATCTTACTAACTCTAAAGTATCATCTTCTTTAAAGTTAAAAACAAAATCACCTGATGAAATAGTCAGTGCCGATACAGGAATAATTGAGAGCATTCCCAAAATCAGACTAAAAACAAGAGTTAAACTCAAAATTCTTTTCATTTTTCATAAACTCCTCATCTTAATTATTTAAATTTCAGTAATAAGCTTCGCAATGTAAAACTGTATAGCTGTTACATCGTCAATTGTTATTTCTCTGTCTTTGTCAACATCAGCAAAAAACTTCTGTTCTTCTGTAAATGTTATATCATATACATTTATTGATATAGAAAGCTGAATCATAGTAGCATCTGAAACATCAACGATACCATCACCACTAACATCACCCATAATAATAGGTGAAAAATTAATACTATTTTTATCAGCATAAGTTTCTGTAACTGAATCTTTATAACCATATACCAGTAAATTATCTGAACAACCACTGAATACATTGTTACCAAAAGATGTTACACTCTTTGGAACCATTACACTCAAAAGAGATTTACAACCGTTGAAAGTATTATCTTTGATACTTGTTACACCTTCAGGAATATATATTCTCACTAAAGAACTGCAACCACCAAAAGCGTAATTTCCGATGTTTGTCACGCTGTCAGGAATTTCAAGATTAGTAAGTGATTTACAATCACGGAAAGCAGACCATTCAATACTTGTTACACCATTTGGAATGTTTATTTTTGTTAAAGAACTGCAACCATAAAACGTGTAACCTTGAATACGTTTTACATTTTTAGGAATATCAATACTCTTTAATGAACTACAACCCTCAAAAGCATTAGTGCCGATATTTTTTATTGTGTGAGGAAGTACAATACTTTCTAAAGAAGTACAATTTGCAAAAGTTTTATCTGCGATTGCTGTAATTTTATATCCCTTATACGTTGTAGGTATAACAACATTTGTAAACTCACCTTTATATTCAGAAAGTGTAGCTGTATCTTCTTCATCGTTATAAGTAACTTTAAACAACTCACTTAATTTAGTTTTTTTTCCAAGTGATACAAATGGGATGTTATATTTCTCAGCTATTTTTTGTACAGCAGAATCTTCATATCCATAAAATGTAAAATCATCTGCGTTATTAATAAAAGCATGGTCGTCCAAATATGTTACGCTATCAGGAACTGTTGCACTATGTAAATTAGTACAACCATAAAAAGATAATTCTTCGATAAGTAATACACTGTCAGGTATTATAATATTTTGAAGCGAAATACAAGATCTAAAAGCATTATAATCAATAAGTAATACGCTATCAGAAATAACTACGTTTTTTAAATTATAGCATTTATTAAAAGTATTATCTTTGATATATTCTACACCAAAAGGTATAGTAACACTTTCCAGAGATATACAATTATAAAAAGCACTACTACCAACATATGTAACACTTTTTGGAATATCTATATTCTTTAATGAATCACAATCAGAAAAAGCATCATCTCCAATTCTTGTTAAATTTTCAGGCAGTACTACACTTTCTAATGAATAAAAACCAGTAAAAGCATAATTGTTTATTTCAGTAGTATTTGTGATAACCGCATTTGTAAGCAGTTTTCCTTCCATATATACATCAACATCATTTTTAGAGTTTGCCGCAGGATTACTATGGAAACTTTCAAATTTGATATTTGCCCACTGGTTAACTGTACCTGTAAAGTATAATTTTTCTACATTTTGACAATTATAGAATGCATCCATCTCTATATTTTTCACACTGTCAGGAAGTGTCACACTTTTGAGTGAAACGCAATTATAAAAAGCGAATCTTTCAATTTTTGTTACGCCCTCAGGAATTACAATATTCTTTAAAGAAATGCATTCTAAAAAAGTATTGTAATTAATAGTTGTTAAGCCATCAGGCAGGTTTACATTCGTAAGAGATTTACATTCAGCAAAAGCAGCGTTTCCTATACTTATAATATTATCAAGAATATCTATACTCTTTAATGAATCGCAACTTTTGAAAGCACCTGCACCAATACTCTTTACATCATCAGAAAACACTACCGTTTCCAATGAGTTAAAATTATAAAATGCGTTGGCTTTTATTTCAGGCATTGATAAATCAAGTTTTGTAACTAATTTTCCTTCTATATATATGTTTTCTTTGTTATTACAATATGATAAAGGATTACTGACAAAATTGATGTTTGCCCACTGCTCAACTGTGCCTGTATAATATATTTTTTCGAGACCTGTGCAATCAAAGAAAGCGTTACCTTCTATACATGTCACGCTACTAGGTAAATTCACTATTTTAGCTGAGGTACAGTTATAAAACGCATATTTTTCAATAAGTGTTGTTTTGGCTGGAATATCTATAACTTTCAATGCGGTACAATTTTTAAAGGCACTATCAGAAATTGTTTTTATATTATTAGAAAGCTTAATATTCTCTAACGCTATACATTCCTCAAAAGTAGCGTAGCCAATACTTTCTACGCTGTTAGGAACAGATATATTCTTTAACGATTTACATCCACTAAAAGCAGAATTTTGTATACTTTTTACACCATAAGGTATCGTTACACTTACAATTTTTTCATTATTCAAAAAGGAATAGGAACCTATTTCTGTTACCGGATAACCGTTGATAACGGAAGGAATAACAACGTCAGTTTTTGTTCCTGTGTATTTATCAATTTTAATTATCTCATCATTCCAAATCGAATAACGAAAATCATTATATACCAAACCAACTTGTACTTTATTTTTTAATTCCTTAATAGTATCAGCCGACACAGGAACAACCGAGAGCATTCCCAGAAGCAAAGTAAACGCCAATACTAATGATAAAATTCTTTTCATAACATACCTCTCTTAATGTAAAATAATAGAATATATATATTTATATTTTTTCAACATAAGTTTTTATAAATGTTGAAAAAATAACAATTTTTTGTAAAAGAAAAAAGGGACGGTGAACCGTCCCTTTACATTATTTATCAATTCTTCCGTAAAGACCGTCAAGACTGCCCTCATTAAGTGGCTTTCTGTCAGGATTTACTTCATTTTTAACAGAACGGCTGTTATTATATGGTCTTCTGCCACCTTTGCCTCTGTTGTTATATCCACCCTTACGTGGATATTTCTTTACCTTAGGGTCAGGACCGATAACCACGTGACGGTTAGCGTTCTCGCCCTCACTCCATGAAATAGCACCATTAACATTCTGAACAGATGTGTGAATGATTCTTCTTTCATATGGATTCATAGGCTCAAGACTTGTCTTTCTGCCTGTCTTAATTGCCTTGAAAGCAAGCTTTCTGCCTAAGATTTCGAGAGTCTTTTCTCTCTTTTCACGGTAATCACCAGTGTTGATAGTTACCTTGAAATATGAATTGTCTGTGTGGTTAGCCACAAGACTTGTTAAATACTGCAACGCATCGAGGGTTTCGCCTCTTCTGCCGATTACAAAACCTACGTCCTCGCCCTCAAGGTCAAATTCAACGCCGTTATCTGTTTGTTTTGTGTCAATAGTAACACCTTCAAGCTTCATTCCGTCAAGAACATTTCTGAGGAATTCTTCAGCGTTTTCAGCAGGACCGGTTTTAAGGATAACCTTTACTTTTGCAGGTGCACCACCAAAAATACCCAAAATTTTCTTTTCAGGTCTCTGGATTACCTCAAATTCAACTTCGGCTGTTTCATCAAGACCGAGCTGTCTTTTGGCATCTTCAAGTGCAAGCAATTCGGTTTCTCCAACTCCGATAGCTTCTTTAACCACTTTTTTCACCTTTTTCAATTACTTCTTTTTCTTTTTATTAACCTTAGCACCGTTGTTTTCGGCTGTTTCTCTTGGAGCGTAAATATACTTAACCTTTTTCTCTTCAAGCTCCATAAGAGCAACGTGTCTTGCCTCCTGCTTAGCAATAATCTGAGCAGGACTGAAAAGCTTGCCGATAATCACAGACTGGATAAGTCCGAAAAGTGATGAGCAAATCCAATAGAAACCAACTGCTGCCGGTACTGTATAGGAAATATAAGCAGAAAACAGTGGCATAGCGTAGAGCATAACTTTCATACAACCCTGCTGACCAGCCATATTGTTTCCGTTTATTTTCTGAGATATAAGCTGCTGAGCAATATATGATGCAAAACATACAACAGGAATCAGGAAGTATACAGATAAAAATCCTTTATCCTTCGGAATTGTAAGAAGATCAAGACCAAAAGAATTGAAAGATTCACTGAAATCGAGAATACTTGTGATTTCTGCCGGTGAAAACAATCCCTGAATAGTTGAAGTATCAGCAATACTTGGGAAAATTCTGATAAGATCAATCTGCTGATAAGTCGGATTTGCAGCTCCTGCATAACCCGGAATTGTGTTTACATAAGCAACAGCCTGATTAACTGCTTCTTTATCAAGATGCAGTGTGTTTGTGAGAGGATATGCAACGGCATAGAATACACCGAGCATTACAAAAAGCGGAATCATCATTGTAAGACATCCGCCCATGGGCTTTACGCCCTCTTTCTGATAAAGCTTATCCATCTCTTCCTGAAGCTTTACCTTGTTGTTAGCGTATTTTTCCTGAAGCTCTTTTTGTTTTTTCTGAAGTCTTGCAGTACCTGCCATTGACTTCTGCTGATTAACAGACGGATAAAACAAAGCAAGCTTGATAATAAGAGTAAATACAATAATAGAAAGACCGAAATCTTTTAGGACGTAATAAGCCGCCCAAAGTACGTAGCCGAGAATACTACCTAAAAAGTCCATAAGTTACCTCACTTTATCTTTCTTACCTTATCCTTTTTTTCGGGAACAGGGTCATACCCTCCCTTTGAAAAAGGATTGCAACGCAGAATACGCCAAATAGTGAGTCCTAAACCTTTTATTGCTCCGAAGCGTTCTATCGCCTGAAGACCATATGTAGAACAGGTAGGTTCATATTTGCAATGCTTCTGCATATGAGGAGAAATTGCGGCTTTATAAAACCTTATAAGTAAGATAAGGATTTTTTTCATTTCATTTTTCCCTACTGTTGTTTTAATGCACCCATCTGTGACAAGTGCTTTTTCATAGCTTCATATACCTTTTGTGATTTCACCTGAGAAGTTCTGGTTCTGGCAACAAAAACAAAGTCATAACCCGGTCTGATATCTTTGTAAAGCTGATAATAAGCCGCCCTGATTACTCTCCGGCAGCGTGAACGTATTACAGCCTTGCCTATCTTCTTACCTGTGGTTATGCCATATCGCAGGTTACCGTATTTATTTTTCATTACATAAGTTACCAAAACAGGACTTACAGCAGATTTTCCCCTCTTATAAAGACGGGAAAAATCTCTGTTATCCTTTAAAGTGATATATTCACTCAAAACTAAAACCACCTAAGCTAAAAAGCCGCAACAAAAAGGAAAGACCACTGCATTAAAGTGGCCGTTTCCTTAGTAAGACAACCTTTTTCTACCTTTAGCTCTTCTTCTTGCTAATACTTTTCTACCGTTAGCTGTTGCCATTCTCTTTCTGAAGCCGTGCTCCTTCTTTCTGTGGAGCTTCTTAGGCTGATAAGTTCTCAACATAAATGAAAACCTCCCTTCAAAATATAACCTTGCAATATAGCATTATATCTTAATTTTTCTTTTAAGTCAACAAAAAAGCGAAAATTTTTTTCTTATTTTTTACCGATTTTTTAAGGTTTTATCCGCCTGAAATAGGCTTATATCAATATATTGTGTTTTTATTTTTTTATCACACAATATTTTTCTTATTCTTCAGAAACCACCTTCCCCGATAGTCCGTTTTAAATAAATTATTTATATTTCAATCAGATATTTTTTTCATAGAATTTTTTGTAAAGCAGAATATCATATTCCGGCAAAATGTTTATTTTTAACGATGTTTTACGGTGAGAGCAAGCCCCCGCCCTACGATATAAAAGATAGTTTAATTATCGAGAACAAAATTTTTGACTTAAACAAAAGTTTCTAACGAACTAAAAAAATTACCATTAAACATAAGTATTGTCGAAAACAAAATTTTTGATTTAAATCTAAATTTTCTAACGAACTAAAAAAGTTACCATTAAACATAAGCATTGTCGAGAACAAAAATTTTGATTTAAACAAAAGTATCTAACGAACTAAAATACTTGATTTTTTGAGGGGAGTGGGATATAATAAAACAGTATAGATTTTAATATGGGGTAATTTTGCGGTAAATATATTTTATGTACTTATTTTACGACTTTTTTTACCGCACATGATGCGGATTTATCCACCGCATTTTGTACCATTTTCAGGTTAAAACATCAGTATTTATCGAAACTTTTGCTTTTTGACCTGAACAAGGTATTATGAGAGGAAGGTATAATATTTATGGATTCTTTTGAAGAAGCTTGGGGTATAATTTGCAGTTATTGCAAAACCAAGATTACAGACGTTGCTTACAACACATGGATCAGCAGAATTGAGCCTATTGAACTCGATTTTTCAAAAAATACTGCCGTTTTGCTTGTTCCTAACGATTTTCACCGTCAGACACTCACCAGATGCTATGTTCCGCTTCTTAATGAAGCTTTTGAAACTGTTTTCGGTCAGATTTTTATTTTAGAAATGAAAATTCCCGAAGAAATCGAGAAAAAAGAAGAAAAAAAGCAGGTTGTTGCTCAGGAAATCCCTGACAATAATTATGAATATACATTTGATACTTTTATAGTAGGCTCATCAAACAAGTTTGCTCACGCCGCTTGTCTTGCTGTTGCTACTAACCCGGCAAATGCATACAACCCTCTTTTTCTTTACGGAAACTCAGGTCTTGGTAAAACTCATCTGCTTTATGCTATAGGTAACGAAATCAAAAAGAGTTATCCAGAAAAAAGCATTTGTTACATAAAGGGTGACGATTTCACAAACGAGCTTATCGAGTCTTTGAGAATGGCAAAGATGAGCGAGTTCAGACAGAAGTACAGACAGTCTGATATTTTGCTTGTCGATGACGTGCAGTTTATCGGTGGTAAAGAAAGTACTCAGGAAGAATTTTTCCATACTTTCAATGCTCTTTATGATGCACACAAGCAGATTGTTCTTACATCTGACCGTCCTCCGAAAGAAATCAAGACTCTTGACGACAGACTTCGTTCACGTTTTGAGCAGGATCTTATAGCCGACGTTCAGCCACCTGATGTTGAAACAAGAATTGCGATTATCAAACGTAAGGCAGAGCTTCTTGACTTTGACCTTTCAAATGAGGTATGCGAGTATATTGCTTCAAAAATCAAAGCAAATATCCGTCAGCTTGAGGGTACTGTAAAGAAACTCAAAGCTAAGTCTATGCTTAATAATGAAAAACCTACAATTTCTTCCGTGCAGGAGGTTATTGCAGATATACTTAACAATGATGTTCCGCCTGAAGTTACTGTTGAACGAATTATTGATGAAGTTGCCCGTACTTACGGCGTATCACCTGAGGAAATCCGTTCACAGAAAAACAGAAGTGCAAATATTTCAAACGCCCGCCATATAGCTATTTATGTAACAAGAGAGCTTACTTCTCTTTCTATGGTTGCTATCGGTGAGGAATTTGGCAAAAGACATTATTCTACTATTATATATACTATCCAGAAGGTTCAGAAAATGATGGACAAGGATAGAAAGATAAAAGAAATCATCGAAGATACAATCAAAAACATCCGTGACCGTTAAAACGTGACAAGCGAGACGATTAACCCAAATCGCAAGCGTGACGCTTGACCCAATCCGAGAAGATAGTTTTGTTTATAAAATACTATCATTCCCGACAATAACATTGATTCAATCTTTAATGGACGATAAATATTAAATGATTAATGGTTGATTCACTTCGATTTTTATGTTTTTCTTAATAAATTTTTATAAATTGCATTAAATTACGCAATTTATATGATTTCTGACCTGTATTTGTAAGGGCAGAAACAGATAAATCAAAAATTTCCAAAGATTTTTTATCAAATGCAAGCTTTAAAGAGAATTAAACATTTTCAACATTACAATGTTAATAACGTGTTAAGAGTGTGTTAAAATATGTTTGAATATTTTAACATCGAAACTAACATTATTTAACACGATGTTAAAAGTTTCGACTTTTTAACACTTTGGTTACAAACTTGTTAATACTTTGTGAAATTTTTTGTGGACGTCTTTTTTTAGGCTACAAGCCGAAATTTACACTTTTTAACATTTCCACAGCCCCTACTACTACTACTAACTTAATATTATAATAAATAATAAGGAGACTTTCTTTTGAAGATTTCATGTTTACGTACAGATCTTGCTAACGCAGTTTCTAACGTTTCAAGAGCTGTATCTACAAAAGCTGCTATCCCCGCCCTTGAGGGTGTACTTATAAAAGCATATGGCGAGAGCCTTAATATTTCAGGTTATAATCTTGAAATTGGTATTACAACAGATATTGACGCTACAATTCAGTCAGAAGGTGAAATTGTTGTAAGTGCAAAATTGTTTTTAGATATCGTAAGAAGACTTCCTGAAGAAGTTGTTATGATTGAGACTGACGAAAGAATGGTTACATACATCACTTGCGGTCACGTTGACTATCAGATTGTAGGTATGTCATCAGTTGAATATCCTGATCTTCCTTCTTTTGAGCAGACAGATATCATCACAGTAAATACAAAAACACTTCGTGATATGATCAGACAGACAGTTTACGCTGTTTCTGAGAATAACGCAAAGCCTATATATATGGGTTCATTGTTTGAAATTGAAGATAAGCTTCTCAAAATCGTTGCCATTGACGGTTACAGAATGGCTATCCGCAGTGAAAATGTCGACAGTGACAGCAAAAACGAATTTGTTGTTCCCGGAAAAACTCAGCTTGAAGTGCTCAAGCTCTTAAGTGATGACGATGAAAACGTAGATATTATCATCGGTCAGCGTCATATTATGTTCAGAGTAAAAAATTACCGAGTTATTTCAAGACTTATCGAGGGTACATTCTTAGATTACAACTCCACTATTCCTATGGAGACCCAGACAGAAGTTATTATAAACACAAGAACTATCATCAATGCGGTTGAGAGAATGTCACTTCTCAATAACGACAGAGTTCAGAGCCCTGTAAGATGTAACTTTGCAAATGACGAAATCCGTCTTTCATGTGCATCTGCAGTTGGTCGTGCAAACGACTGTATCTCTGTTTCCGTTATCGGTGAGCCTGTTGAGATTGGTTTCAACAACAAATATCTTCTTGATGCACTCAAGAATACTGATACAGACGAAATCAAGCTTGTTCTTAACGGTCCGTTAAAGCCAATGGTTGTAAAGCCTGTAAAGGGCGACAGCTTTTTGAGCATTGTAGTTCCAATGAGGTTGTCAAATGAGTGAGTTAAAAATTAAAATAGATACAGAATTTATCAAGCTTCAGGATTTATTGAAGCTTGCAGGTGCCTGCGACACAGGCGGAATGGCTAAGGTTCTTATTCAGAACGGTGAAGTAAGTGTAAATGGTGAAGTTTGCACTATGCGTGGCAAAAAAATGCGTGACGGCGATGTGGCTGTTATTGATGGCAGAAAGATTGTTGTCGAAGGATAAAAATTTAAGGCTATAAGGTTAGCTAAAATGAGAGTTATAGCACTGAAATTTGAAAATTATAGAAACTTGAAAAACGGAATAATAACCCCGTGTGAGGGTGTCAACGTAATTTACGGTGATAACGCTCAGGGAAAAACAAATCTGCTTGAGTCTTTGTGGCTTTTTTGCGGAGGTCATTCATTTCGTGGCTCAAAAGATAATGAAGCTGTGCAGTTTGGTAAAGATTTTGCAAGGCTTGATATGAGATTTTTTGGTCAGGAAAGGGAGCAGACTGCAAATATTCTGATTAAAGGCAGTAAAAAGCAGGTTGAAATCAACGGGGTTAAGAAAAATTCTGCGGCAAGTCTGATTGAAAGATATTGTGCTGTGGTTTTTTCTCCTGAGCATCTGAGCCTGATAAAAAGAGGTCCGTCAGAGCGTAGAAAATTTATCGACAGTGCAATATGCCGTGAAAAATTAAAAAATGCGGTGGTGCTTTCAAAGTACAATCGCACACTTAATCAGAGAAATTCCCTGCTCAAGGATATTTTCAGACACCCTGAGCTGGAGGAAACTCTGTCTATCTGGGACAGCTCACTTCTGAGAAACGGAGCTGTGCTGACAAAAAAGAGAATTGAATATGTAAAAATGCTCTCCGAGCATGCCGCTGAGTTTCATAAAGGAATTTCAAACGGCAGTGAGGAGCTTGAAATAAAATATATTTCCACCACGAATGCAGATGAGAATGACAGTGTTGAGGATATTTTCGAGAAAATGCAGATTTGTTTTGATGAGTGCCGAAAAGACGATATCAAAGCGGGTTGCAGTACAAAAGGTCCTCATCGTGATGATATAGAGATTCTTATAAACGGCAAAAATGCGAAATTATATGCATCTCAAGGACAGCAAAGAAGTGCGGTTTTGTCTTTGAAGCTTGCCGAGGCGGCTGTGCTTGAGGAAAGAATGGGAGAAAAGCCGATAATACTTCTTGATGATGTGTTGTCTGAGCTTGACACAAAAAGACAGGATTTTCTTCTTAATAAGCTGTATGATTGTCAGGTGTTCATCACCTGTTGTGAGAAATCAAACAAAGAACAGCTTGAAAAAGGTAAGATTTTTTATGTGAAAAACGGGGAGGTTACGTGATGTATCTTCATCTTGGACAGGATACTGTAATCACTTCCGATAAGATAATTGGTATTTTTGATATTGATAAATGCACAGTTTCAAAAAAAACAAGAGATTATCTTGCTGTTGCCGAAAAAAACGGAAGTGTCGTGAATGTTTCGTTTGAGCTTCCGAAATCTTTTGTTGTATGCAGTGATGATGATGGTATCAAAGTATATATTACCCAGATTTCGAGTAAGACTTTGATTAAGAGAATAGAAAGTTAAGCAGTGTTATACCGCCCACAATCTGAGTAGATAAATTTACTGTAAAAAGGTCAAGTTCCCGATCAAAAAAACATTTCCAAAACCTGAAATAATATGATAGCATCGTCGAGAATAAAAGTCCTGATAAAATTAAAACTCAGGTTACGAGCTGAAAAACATTGTCGAGAATAAAAGTTTTGATAAACTAAAAATCAGGTAACGAGGTAAAAAACACAAGGTAAAAAAACGAGGTAAAAAATATGAAAAAGTGTCCTTATTGCGGAAGACGTATTTCGTATATGTCCGGAATGTCAAGCAGAAGAAAAAATGAATATGTCTGCACAAGATGCGGAAAGGAAAGCAAGGTTGTTGTAAATAAACTGATTTTCCTTTTCTTTGCTGTGATTGTTCTTATTGCGGCGGGAATTATGGCGTTCTGGATTTACTATGATAAAATAAGTGACCCTATGGGAATTGTATATGTTACTATTCCTTTCATTGTTTTTTTCTTTGTGAGTCCTGCGTTTTTGAAATATATTCCGTTCAAAAAATACAAAAAGAGTATGGAAGCCAAGAAAGCAGGCAGAGTTTATTCTGAAAATATCGCAGGTGATATCATTGAGGAGTTTGATTTTACAAAGACTTCATTTGGCGATACATCAGGTTATGAGATAAACTCAAATGTATTTGACAGCGTTAAGAAAAAGAGAGTTGAACAGCGTATGCAGCTTCAGCTTGAAACTTCGGGTAATGATATTGAGTCATCACAGAAAATTGAAGAAACAAAAAGTTTTGTTCCTGTGATAAACAATACAAGCGAGAATCACGCTTCTATGGACGCTCCTTTGAGAAAAATTAATAATGAGTCTGAGAAAACATATACACGTGCCAGCCATTATATTCCCGACGAGGAAGAAGTAAAGGTTGAAAACGAAGAAAAAAAGGCTGATACCAACAAGTATTCTGCAAACAGAAGGTTCTGATTGTTATGTTCAGGTTGCCTGTTTGTCCGCATTGTCACACTGTATACAGGTATGGCGATGTAAAAAAAGTTTCAAAGAAAAAATTTGAAAAATGTTATCACTGTAAAAAAGATTTCAAGGTGTCCAAATCGGGCATATTGATTCTTTTACTGATTGTTATAGCAATTGGTATAGGAGTAAATATTTTTCAGATTAATGTTTTTAATAATATAAATTTTGCAGTTATGTTTGTTACAAACATTGTGCTGGTTATTATGGCTGTTTTATTTCTGCCGTTTTTTGTGAGCTTTAAGAAAAATAAAAGATAATATATATTTAGAAGTTTTATGTCAGAGGTCAGCATTTTTAATATATGTCTGATCTCAAGAAAGATCTGAAACGAGGTTAAAAAGATGGATAATATCGAGAACATTGAAAGTGTTGCAGGTAACACTGAGATGAGTAATGAAGTGAATAGTGAAATGACCAAGGTTGAACAGGAGTATGGTGCCAACGAAATTCAGGTACTTGAGGGTCTGGAGGCTGTAAGAAAGCGTCCGGGTATGTACATAGGTTCAACAGGTCCGAGAGGTCTTCACCACCTCGTTTATGAAATCGTAGACAACTCAATAGACGAGGCTCTTGCAGGCTACTGCACAAAAATTGACGTTGTTATCGAAGACGGAAATATTATCAAAGTTACCGATAACGGTCGTGGTATTCCTGTTGGTATCAATAGCAAAACAGGCTTACCTGCGGTTACTGTTGTATTTACCGTGCTTCACGCAGGCGGTAAATTCGGCGGCGGCGGTTACAAGGTATCCGGCGGTCTTCACGGTGTTGGTGCCTCTGTTGTAAATGCTCTTTCCGAGTGGCTTGAGGTTAAGGTTTGCGACGGTGAAGATGTTTATATGCAGAGATACGAGAGAGGTAAGATTGTTACTGACCTCGTAAAAATAGGAAAATCCGACATCAAGGGTACAGAAGTACGCTTCAAGGCGGACCCTGAAATTTTCAAAGAGACTTGTGTTTACGAATACGAGGTACTCGAAAGACGTTTACGTGAACAGGCTTTTCTCAATGCAGGTGTTCACATTGAACTTCGTGATGAAAGAGAAACTGAAAATATCGTAAAGAAAAACTTTCTCTATGAGGGCGGTATCAGAAGCTTTGTTGAGTATATTCACGAGAAAAGAGCTCTCACAGTAATTCACGAAGATGTAATATATTTCTCATCACGTAATGATGACGATACAATAGCTGTTGAAGTTGCAATGCAGTACAACGACAGCTACAATGAGAATCTTCTCACTTTTGCAAATAATATTCATACTACCGACGGTGGTACTCACGAGGAAGGTTTCAAACGTGCGTTGACCCGTGTTATGAATGAGTATGCAAGAAAATTCGGTAAGCTTAAGGATAATGATAAAAACCTCAGCGGTGAAGATGTAAGAGAGGGTATCACCTCAATTATCAGCGTAAAGCTCAAGGAAGCACAGTTTGAGGGTCAGACAAAAGCAAAACTCGGTAATACCGAGGTAAGAACTATGGTTGATAAGCTTGTAAGCGAAAAGCTTATGGTTTATCTTGAAGAAAATCCTGCGGTTGCAAAGGCTATTTTTGAAAAAGCACTTGCTTCTGCAAGAGCAAGAGAGGCTGCAAGAAAAGCAAGAGAAAGTGTAAGAAGAAAGTCTGCACTTGAGTCTGCACAGCTTCCGGGTAAGCTTGCCGATTGTCAGTCAAGAGACAGTGCCGAAACTGAAATCTACATCGTAGAGGGTGACTCTGCGGGCGGCTCTGCAAAGGGCGGACGTGACAGACGTTTTCAGGCTATTCTCCCGCTTTGGGGTAAGATGCTCAACGT
Source organism: Ruminococcus sp. (assembly GCA_036309445.1). GTDB lineage: Bacteria > Bacillota > Clostridia > Oscillospirales > Acutalibacteraceae > Ruminococcoides. Next base: position 24,648 of record JAXJTT010000015.1, read on the forward strand.
AGAAAAGGCAAGACTCGACAGAGTATACGGCAACGATAAGCTTATGCCTGTTATCACAGCACTTGGCACAGGTATCGGTGATGAATTTGATATTTCAAAGCTTCGTTACGGTAAGATTATTATTATGGCCGATGCCGACGTCGACGGTTCACATATTAGAACACTTCTGCTTACATTCTTCTTCAGATTTATGAGACCTCTTGTTGAGCAGGGTCATATATATATCGCACAGCCACCTCTTTACAGAATTACAAAAAATAAAGAGCATAAATATGCTTATTCTGATCTTGAGCGTGACCAGATTCTTGCTACAATTGAGGGTAAGACTGAAATTCAGCGATACAAAGGTCTTGGTGAGATGGACTCTGACCAGCTCTGGGAAACAACAATGAATCCTGAAACAAGACTTATGCTCAGAGTAAGCCTTGATGATGCCGAGGCGGCAGATGAAACCTTCACAATCCTTATGGGTGACAAGGTTGAGCCACGACGTGAATTTATTGAGAAAAATGCAAAATATGTTCAGAATCTGGATATATAATTTACGCTGAGCAGATAAATTTAAGGAAAATTATAATTAAAAGTGTACTCAGAAATTAATTGAAAACACTATATAGAGCCTTTATATATTTAAGGCTAAAAAAAGAACGGAGCTAAAAATATATGGAGAACACAGAAAAAGAAGTCATAAATGAAGGCAAAGTTATAGATATAGACCTTCAGCACGAGATGCAAAAAAGCTTTCTTGACTACTCAATGAGTGTTATTGTGTCAAGAGCTTTGCCTGATGTGCGTGACGGTCTGAAGCCTGTTCACAGAAGAATACTTTACACAATGTATGAAAAGGGCCTTGAACCAAACAAGCCTTACCATAAATGTGCAGACACTGTCGGTGCGGTGCTTGGTGCGTATCACCCTCACGGTGACTCATCTGTTTACGATGCACTTGTACGTCTTGCACAGGATTTCTCAATGAGATATATGCTTGTTGACGGTCACGGTAACTTCGGTTCTGTTGACGGTGACCCTCCTGCGGCTTACCGATACACAGAAGCACGTATGAGCAAAATTTCCTGTGAAATGCTCACTGACATCGACAAAAAGACAGTTGATTTTATGCCGAACTTCGACGACCGTCTTGAAGAGCCTACTGTTCTTCCGAGCCGTTTTCCAAACTTACTTGTGAACGGTTCAAACGGTATCGCTGTTGGTATGGCTACAAATATTCCGCCTCATAATCTTGGTGAAACTATTGATGCGGCTTGTGCTTTGATTGACAATCCTGACATCGAGCTTGCCGAGCTTATGGAGTGTATGCCCGGACCTGACTTCCCTACCGGTGGTATCATTATGGGCAGAAGCGGTATTCGTGCCGCATACGCTACAGGTCGTGGTAAAATTACCGTAAGAGCTAAGACAGAAATCGTTGAAGCTAAGAACGGCAGATTTAAAATTATCGTTACCGAGCTTCCTTATCAGGTGAACAAAGCAAGACTTATTGAGTATATTGCAGACCTTGTCAAGGATAAGAGAATTGATGGTATTTCAAATATCGAAGACCACTCAGACCGTCTTGGTATGCATATTGAGATTGATGTCAAGCGTGATGCTTCAGCTCAGATTGTATTGAATAATCTTTTCAATCTTACTCAGCTCCAGACAACATTCGGTGCAATTATGCTTTCAATCGTTGATGGTGAGCCGAAAATCCTCACTCTCAAGGAAATGCTTGGTTGCTACATAGATTTCCAGCAGGATGTTATCCGCAGACGTACTCAGTACGACCTCAAAAAAGCTCAGGACAGAGCACACATTTTAGAGGGTATGAAGATTGCCATTGACTTTATTGACGAGGTAATTGCAATCATCAGAAGAAGTAAGGATCAGCCTACTGCTAAAATCGGCTTGATGGAGCGTTTCGGTCTTGATGATGTTCAGGCTCAGGCTATTGTTCAGATGCGTCTTGGACAGCTCACAAATATGGAGCGTGCTAAGATTGAAGAAGAAATTGCTGCTTTACAGGCTAAGATTAAAGAATATATGGAAATTCTTGCTGATGAAGGCAAGCAGCTTGCTATTATCAAGGACGAGCTTACTGTAATCAGAAACAAGTTCTCTGACCCGAGAAGAACAGAAATCTGTTCTGTCAGCGGTGAGGTTGATATTGAAGACCTCATTCCACAGGAAGAATGTGTTCTCACACTTACTCAGTTTGGTTATGTCAAGAGACTTTCAGTTGATACATATAAAATTCAGAACAGAGGCGGCAGAGGCGTTTCAGGTATGTCACGTCGTGAAGAAGACGTTGCTACTGAGATGTTTGTTATCAATACTCACGACTATGTGCTGTTCTTTACTGATAAGGGCAGAGTTTACAGACTCAAGTGCTATGAAGTGCCTGAGGGAACACGTCAGTCAAAGGGTATGAATATTGCAAACCTTATCCCGATTGCATCAGACGAAAAGGTTACTTCAATGATCAGAGTGCCTGAGTTTGATGAGGATAAGTACCTTGTAATGGTAACAAGACAGGGTATTATCAAGAGAATTTCACTCAACGCTTATAATACTGCAAGAAAAGGCGGTCTTATCGCTCTTGAACTCAATGAGGGTGACGAGCTTGCATGGGTAAGACTTACTGACGGTGACGAGCAGGTAGTTATTGCAACCAAGAAGGGTGCTGCTATCCGTTTTGAAGAAACCAAGGTAAGACCTATGGGCAGACAGGCTCGAGGTGTTAAGGCTATCGAGCTTAAAGATGGTGATATCGTTGTCGGAATGTGCGTTGTTAAGGATGATGACCTTGTGCTTACAGCCAGCGAAACAGGCTACGGCAGAATTTCAAATGTAAGTGATTATCGTCTGACAAACAGAGGCGGTAAGGGTATCACAAACTACCACACAGAGAAATACGGTGATGTTGCGGCTATCAGCATTGTAAAGCTTTATGATGATATTATTATTATTTCATCAGAGGGTGTAATCATCAGAATTGCGGCTGATACTGTAAGAATCTGCTCACGTCCGTCAAAGGGTGTAACTCTTATGAAGATAAGTGAAAATGATAAGGTTGTTACTATCGCAAGAGCTCCGCACGAAGATCCTGTCTACGGCAAGCTTGATGAAAACGGCGAGCCTGTGAATCCTCCTAAAGAAGAATCTCAGGATGAAAACGAAGCCGAAGAAACAACCGAAGCTGAAACTGTAACAGAAGAATAATATTTATAATAAAACCACGGTTACATAAATCGTAGCCGTGGTTTTTGAGTTAATAAAGTAAAAATTTTTATAGGAATATAGTATGAAAAAAATTATTTTATTTTTATTTTGCACAATGATGATATTTTCGCTCTGTTGTTGCTCAGAGTCAACATCGAACGAGTCTGAAATTATAGATGAGCCGCAGAAAACTGCTACTTCTGACCAGATTGAGCCTTCTAAAAATGCTGATGCAATCGAAGTCAGCCCTAATGTAAACGGCAAACGCTTCAATATGACTCTCGAAGAATTTACAGGCAGATACAATGAAATTATGCTGGGCATAGAAGGTATCGAATTTTTAAATGCCGATAACTGGAAGAAACTCGGTGAGCCAGAAAAAGACATAAACGAGGTTGAATATCAGTGTTATTATTATGATGCAAACAAAATTGAGTTCACCGCAACGGTTGAAATCAACACTCAGGAGATTATGAATATAGGTTGCGGAACAACCGAAGATACTTTTGTTGCTTTTCGAGGAGAGGAGTCTTACAGCGACATTATTCTTAAAAAAAGTGCAGTAATGGCTGCTGCTGCCTGCGGTTACGGCGAAAATGATGTTGATACTTTCCGTCATATTTTTTATAGCATAACTTATAAGGATATTGACTCTCTTCTATATGATTCGGTAGTATTCAATTTTACTGTAAACAAGAATAAAGACCCGAAAAAGAACACTTTGCTTTATCGTTGCTTCCCTATTTCTGACCATAACGCTCAGGAATGGAAAATAGAAGAATATGTTTTATAATTTTTTGAATACATAATATCGAAAAGTATTGAATTTCGTTAAACTATGTTATAAAATGTACTATGAGTAATGTTTTGAAAATTTCGGGAGGATATTTTATGTATACGGAAAATAACTTTAAAAACGGCACTCAGGTGTTGAACAGCTTTTTTGCAAAGCCTATGACACTTGTTGTAGCCATAACTTTTGCATTTCAATTTATTTACACATTTATAGTCGGAGGATTCAGCATAGATCCATTTGCTGCTTGTTCATCTATCGGATTTTTTATGCTGTATTTCAGAGCAAAAAGCAATAATCCGTTCACAAACTTTAATGCTCCTCTTACTCTGATTAAAGTTGTTGCCATTATTACAGCTATACTTAACGGTGTTGCTTTGGCTTTTATGCTTTTTCTTGCATTCTTTTCAATATTTATTTCTTCACATCTGCCTGAAATATCAAACTTTTTGTTTTTACTTTTTATCATTATTTCGGGATTTCTTTTGTTTAACTTGTTTTATTCAATAAGCTTCTCTGTTTTTTCAAATTCTTTGAAAAAAACTTCTGTTTCACTTGAACTTTGTAAAAAAGGTTCACTTTTCTCAGCTATAAGCGGTATTTTGTATGCTTTAATTGTAACAGTTTGTGCAATAGTATGCATTGTTTCAGCAGAATCTATACTTGAGTTTATCAAAAAGTTATTAACTGATTTTATATCTGCCGAGTTCTCTATATCAATAGATGAAGGTGCTTATTTTGGTGATTTATCCAATATGTTTGGTATAACAAGTCTGATTTCTACCTTGACTACATTTATTGTACCTGCTGTCAATATTGTAATTATGTCAGTATATGCAGTTCATTATTACATCTTCATAAAAAATGTTGAAAAGAATTACAAACCTGCAAGACCTGATTACGTAACTCCATATCAGAATGTTTATGGTAACAATCAGAAAACTTCTGTTGATTACAAAAAAATTTCAGCACCTGACCCAATGTATGCTGCAGTGCTAAAAGAGATGCCGAAGGATAGAATTAAATGTAATCATTGCAATTCAATCATAGAAAAAAGCCTTACATTCTGTCCTAATTGCGGAAATAAGATTGTAAAAACAGAAGAAAACTAAATTTTCTTACATAAAGAGATAGTTTTATTGACAAAATTTTCTTATAGGTATAAAATATTACCATATTTTTTATATTTATAAGAGGTTTTGTTATGAATAAGAAATTTTTAACAGCCGCCTCAGTTGTTTGTACAATGGCGGCTGTTTTATTTTGCGGAAATTTATGCGGTTGTTCAGATGAAGCAGATACATCATCGTCTTCAAATTCAGTAATTGAGACAACTAAAGTAAAAGAGACAACTGCTCAGGTTGAGACTACAGTTGTGTCTGAAACTGTGGCGTCTACTATTGCAAGTGATTCAAAAACCGAGGAAACTACTGCGGAGAAAAATACAGAAGAAACAAAAGCAACTGACTCAGATAAAAAGAACGAAGAAAAAAGCGAAAATAAAGATAATAAAAAAGATAATAATGAAAAAGATACCAATAAGAAAGAAGAAAACAAAGGTAATTCTGGTAACTCAAAAGTAAAAGAAATCAGTCTTAGTGAAAATTCTTTTTCTATGGAAATAGGCTCAGAGAAAACTATAAGGATTGATTACAGTCCTTCCGATGCCACAGATTTTACGTATTCGGCAAATACTGATTCCGGTTGTGTAACAATAAGTTGTTCAGGTAGCAATATCTATGTTTATGCAAATTACGAAGGTAATTGTAAACTTACGGTAAAAACTCAAAGTGGTATAACAACAAGCTGTAATATTCAGGTAAAAGAAGCCCCTGACGAAAATTATGATAATCCTTATGAGGAATATGCAAACGAAGTATTAAGACTTGTAAACGAAGAAAGAAGCTCAAGAGGTCTGAAAGAATTAACTTCAAGAAATGATATTACTAAAATAGCAAACCGCAGAGCAGAAGAAATTTCTGAAAATTATACTCACGAATGTCCCGACGGCACATATATCTGGAATGTTCTTGTAGAATCAGGTGTTACGGGAGCAGCTTCGGAGAATATAGCCTTCGGTCAGAGTTCTCCGAAAGAAGTAGTTGAAGCATGGATGGCATCTTCACAACATAGAACAAGTATTTTAAATGAAAGATACAATAAACTCGGTGTAGGTTATTGCGAAAAAGACGGAGTAACTTATTGGGTGCAGATTTTTATACAGTAGTTTTTTTATGTAAACAGGGTGCCTCGTTTCTAATGAGACACCCTGTTTTGCTGTATTTTAACCTAAACCTGCAAAAAAATCATCATATGAACAATTATAAATTTTTTTGAGGGTTACAATAACGCTTGCACGTATATTAAGTTCACCTGCTTCATATTTTGCGTAGGTACTTCTGCCAATGTCACATCCACGACGCTGAAGTTCTGCACATAATTTTTCCTGAGATAATCCTGAAGAGTCTCGTAATTTTCTTAGATTATCACCCATATTTAAATCACGTCTGATTTTTTGTTCCATATTATTACCTCATAATAAGTGTTGACCAGTATTGGTTGCAATTAAATGTATTGTATGATATACTGAAATAAAATATTGTCCGTAATACTGGTCAATTTATGGAGGTTAATATGGCTATCTGCACTTTTTTTGGTCACAGAGATACACCTAAAAAAATAGAGCCGATTTTAAAATCGACTCTAATAGATTTAATTGAAAATAAAAATCTTGATTTATTTTATATAGGAAATCAAGGTAATTTTGATTATATGGTAAGAAAAATTTTAAAAGAACTGAAAAGCTGTTATAATCATATTAATTATATTGTTGTACTGGCTTATATGCCGACTCAAAAAAATAAAATAAATTTTGAAGATAATTGCGAAACTTTATTTCCGTTTGATCTTATTAATATACCTCCAAAATTTGCAATTTCTAAGCGTAATGAATGGATGATTGATAAATCTGATTATGTTATTACATATGTTAAATATTCAGTTGGAGGTGCCGCATTTTATAAAAATTTAGCAGAAAAGAAAAAGAAAAAAGTATTTAATATAGTATAATAAAAGAAAGGCATCCAACATTTTTGCTGGATGCCTATAGTTTTAATCTTTCTTCTCTTTGAATGCGAAAAATCTTTGTCCGATGTAGTTGAATGCTACGAACAGACATGAGCCTGCAAGCATTGATACGTTTCCTGCGAAAGTTTCAACACTCCAGCCGAACATTGTTAATGAATTTGAAAGGCAGAACCACTCAACAAGAGGAAGTGCAATAACATTTGCAAGTGTAAAGCATACTGCTATGTTGATTGCAAATCTTGCAACAGGTTTCCAGCCCTTTTCTGTGTTTTTGAAAGTAAAATATTTGTTGAGGAAGTAGCTCATAACACTGCCCACAACCATACCTATTATTGAGGAAACCCACACATCTGTGTGGAAAAGGTTGAAGAGCAGAAATTTAAGTCCCTCGCCTACCAATGTGTTGAGAAGTCCCACAAGTATAAATTTCAAAAACTTAATATCAAAAAACTTTTTTAAAAAATCTACCATTATTTATCCTCTGTTTTCTTTTCTTCAAGATTAGTATGCTTTGCAATATATATAGGTCTGTCTTTTGACTCCATATAAATTCTGCCGATATATTCACCAAGAATACCGATTGACATTTCTGTGATACCGCCAAGGAAAAGCACCGCACACAAGGTGGTTACATAACCAGGAGTAGTGATTCCGAAGAAAAGAGTCTGAATAAGTGTTATAAGTATGTAAATAAGTGAAACAAAGAAAATACCTGCACCCATAACAGCGGTAAATCTCAAAGGAGCAACAGAGAAGCAAGTGATGCCGTCAATTGCGTATTTGAAAAGGCTTGAGAATTTCCATGTGGTCTGACCGAGCTGACGGTCAACAGTGTTGAAAGAAATCCACTTTGTATCAAAGCCTACCCAAGAGAAAATACCCTTTGAAAATCTCTGAACTTCGGAAAGCTCAAGAATGGAGTCAACTACCTGACGCTTCATCATACGGTAATCCATAGCACCATATGGCATTTTTACATCTGTGAGTTTGTTTGAGAACATAAAGAAGAGTTTTGAGAAAAATCCTCTGAATTTGCTCTCTCCCTCACGTGATGCTCTTTTTGTTGCACAGACATCGTAGCCGTCTTCCTCCAAGGCTTTTACCATTTTCGGAAAAAGTGCAGGAGGGTGCTGTAAGTCAGCATCCATTACAACTACATAGTCAGCAGTTGAATTTTTAAGACCTGCGTACATTGCCGCTTCTTTACCGAAGTTTCTTGAGAAAGAAATGTATTTTACACTGTCAAAACGCTCTGCAAGCTTTTTCATAACAAGATAAGTCTTGTCACGGCTGCCGTCGTTTACAAGAATATATCTGAATTTATATTCAGGCATTGAATCTATGATTTTGTTTGTTTCAATAACAAAATTTTCAAGTCCAGCTTCCTCGTTGTAACAAGGAACAATCAAATCGATAGTTTTCATAATCATCATCCTTTACAATTATTTAAATTATAGCAAACACTATGTGAAAAGTCTATTATTTTTAAAAAATTTTAATCTTTTTTGCGTTTTTTATTTACCTTGTCTGTAAAACGTGTTAGAATATAAATTAAGTATGTAATATGCCTTACTTTGCCCTTTTTGCGGTAACGGCAGTAATAAAAATTTTATGGAGGTAAATTCTTATGTTAAAGACAGCTTTAAAAGATAAAAGCAAAAAGCTGCCCGATAAGCCTGAGAATAGCGGTAAGCCGAAAAATAAGGTGCAGGCTTTCTTCTCAAGGAATCTTTATGTAATCCTTGCGTTTTTAGTTCCGTTTGCACTTATGCTGACTGCTTTCGGTATTATGAAAGTTTCGCCTTTCGGTGACCAGCAGATTCTTGTAACCGACCTTTGGCATCAGTACTATCCTTTCCTTGTGGATTTTGCAGACAAGCTCAAGCACGGTGAATCATTATTCTTCTCATGGACTCAGGGCGGTGGTGTCAACTACTTCTCGCTGATGTCTTACTATCTTGCAGGACCAATGAACTTGCTGAGTATTTTTGTTCCGTCACAGTTCCTCAGAGAGTTCCTTATGTTCAGCGTTGTTACAAAGGTAGCTTGTGCAGGTTGCTTTATGTCTATCTTCCTGCGTTCTGTTTATAAGAAAAATGATTTTTCAATTGTTGTGTTTGGTTGCAGTTTTGCGTTCTGTGCATTCTTTATGGGTTACTACTGGAACACAATCTGGCTTGATACAGTTTGTATCACTCCGCTTGTTGCACTCGGTATCGTAAAGCTTCTCACAGAGGGCAATTTCAGACTCTATACAATCACACTTGCAATTTCACTTCTCGGTAACTACTACATAGGTTTCTTTACCTGTATTTTTGTTCTTCTTATTTTTATTGCATACAGCATTGTAAAATGGGAAGGTTTCAAAGCTTTCTTTACAAAACTTATCAAAACAGGTGTGTTCTCTGCTCTTGCAATAGGTCTTACGGCATTCTTCCTGTTACCTGCATTCTTTGCTTTGCAGAATACCCACGCCACTTCTTCCACATTCCCAAGCACTTATGCTATAAACATTGGCGGTTCAAATGACTTGCTCGGTACATTGAAGGCGATGAAGGAGATTTTCACAAATCTTCTCACATTTATCCCTCCTGCAACAAAAGAGGCTGACGCACTTCCTAATATTGCCTGCGGAACAGTTTCTCTGGTGCTTGGTGTAGTGTTCTTCACTTCAAGCAAAATCACTTTGAAAGAAAAAATCGTAGACGGTTCACTTGTATTGTTTATGATGATAAGCTGTGTAATCAGACAGCTTGACTATATGTGGCACGGTTTCCACTTCACAAATATGATTCCTTACCGTTTCAGCTATCTTATCAGCTTTGTGATAGTTGTTATGGCATTCAGAGCATTTATGCTTATTGATTTTTCTTCTTTCTGGGATGTAATTCTTGCAGTGTTGTTCTCTGCTGTGATAATTTTACTTGCAATAGAGACTCAGGAACAGTATGTTGTAATCGGCACAGCTATAATTGCACTTCTTGTTTGCGTTGCACTCTTCCTTTACACAAAGAGAATTGTTCCTAAAACCGTACTGCTTATAGTAATATCGGTAGTCATTGTTGCAGAAAGCGGTGCAACTGCTTATATCGGTGTTAAGACAACATCTGTTACAGGAACATATGAGTATCCACGTGGTGGTGAAAGCTCAGCGGCTGCTATCGAAACAATGAATAACGCTGAAAAAGATACAAAAGAGATGTGGAGAGCAGAAATGACTTCTACACAGACTCTAAATGACGGTTCACTCAATGGTTACAACGGACTTTCAATGTTCAACTCAATGGCAAACGAGAGTATGACAATACTCTTTGAAAATATGGGTCTTATGGGTTGGCAGAGTGGTAACCGCTATACTTATGCGGAAAGCTCACCTGTTGTCAACACATTTATGAACCTCAAGTATATAATTTCAAGAGACAGCCAGTACAAAAATACATATGATATGGAGAATATGTATAAGTCAGGTAATGTTTCTCTTCTTAAAAATGCACATTATATTCCAATGGGCTTTATGGTAAATGATAATCTTCTTGCATGGCAGGTTGACACCAGAGAAGACCAGTTCAATCCTTTTGACAAGCAGAATGAATTTTTCAGACTTGCAACAGGTATTAAGGAAGATGTATATACCCCGCTTGAGGTTGTTTCTCAGGGACATACAGAGTATGAAAAATTCCCTGTAAATAAGATCTCATACGGTAACTACTCATTCTCCTGTAAAGATGCAAGTATTACACCTCACGTAAAATGGAACTATACAGCACCAAAGGGTGGATACTACTTTATGTATGCTGATATTTCCGGCGGTGATGATGTTAAGATTATGATAAATGATGTTGCTCAGACTACAACCTACGGTATGGGCAGATCATATATTGCCTGCATAGGTTATGCAAACGAGGGCGACAAGCTTTCTATCTACGCTGACCTTGAACAGAATCAGTCAGGCTCCGCAAAGGTTTATATGAATATGCTCAACACAGAAGTTTTTGAAAGAGGTTATGATGTAATCTCAAAAGACTATATGACAACAACTGAGCTTACAGGCTCTTCAATGAAGGGTACAATCAACGCAAGCGAAGACGGCTTGTTCTATACATCTGTTCCTTACGAAGACGGCTGGACAGCATATGTTGACGGTGTTGAAACAGAAATCACTCCGGTAGGTAATGCACTTGTAGCATTCAAGCTTCCAAGGGGCGAACACGAAATTGAGCTTGTGTACTATCCTAAGGGATTCTGGATTGGTTTTGCTGTAACAATGGGTTGTGCGGCAATTTTTGCGGCAATCTGTGTTTATACTTATATAATAAAGAAAAAGAAGCCGGTTGATATTAATACTATGGCTAAAACTGAAAAATAAAATACTGAAAGGGTTTTATAAATGAAGAAAATATTTGCTGCTTTGCTTTGTGCGGCTTTTATAGCAATAACTGCAACAGGTTGCGGTCAGGATGCACTTTATGAAAATTCTCAGGCTGAAACTCAGGCAACAGAGCAGGAAGCTGAGAAAGAGCCTGAAATCAGCGATGCAGATTTCAAGGATAATCTCGACGGTCTTCACGATTATTTTGTTGCAAAAGAGTACATTGGTAAAGATCTTGAGGCAACTAAAATGGATGCTCAGCTTATCGGTGCAGAAAAAGGTAATAAATATCAGGTAAGCAAGGACCTTACAATCGAGATTTATGAGTATGCAAAAACAAGCACTGCTGATGAGGCTTCAAAGGCAAATGAAGTACTTAGCAAGGTAAAAGAAACAGGAAAGCTTTATGTTGTTGGCGGCAAGGATGTAAATGCTTATGTTTCAGACAACGGAAAGTACCTTATGATTTACTCAGATAAATCAATTAATGACGAAAAGCCAAACGAAAAAGCAGGTTCTTATATCCTGAGAGAAGAAACAATCAAAGATTTCAAGGCATTTAAAAATAAATAATTAATAACAAGGGGCTGTTTTGCTGACACACGGTGCAAGTGAAACAAGCCCCGTATTTTTTTCTGAATTATAATTTACAAGAGTCAAGCTTGTTAATTGTAGGATATTTAACTTTGCTAACAATACCAATCTGTATTCTCAACTGGATGAAATGTTACGTTGCTTTTTATTCAAATAATGTTTAATTTAGAATTTCACAAAACATTATTGTTTCCTTTGGTGTATGTGTTGGTTATGTTAAAAATATATATTAATTTTTTGTATATAACATAGATTTTAAATCAAAAAAATCTCATTCGTTGCATTAATTGTGCGTTTTTGATATAATGTAATGTGTATGATTATGTGAAAAAACAAGAGAAAATATCAAGAAAGAGGATGTTTTTATGGAAATAACATTAAAGGAATTTTTTGCCGTAATTAAAAAGGGTATAGTGTTTATAGTTGCTACTGCACTTGTCTTTGCTGTTTGTTCATTTTTTGTATCAAATTTCTTTATCAAGAAGACCTACACCACAAGTGTTAAGCTTTATGTGGATACAAAAATTGATTCACAGACATCTAACTATTACAATAGCTACAACTATGCTGTTTCTCTTGTAAACACATATAAGGAAATGCTCCAGACAAATAAATTCTATGTGATGGTTTCTGAGGATTTGAACAAGGAATACACAGCAACTCAGCTTTCACACGCAATTTCATTTTCGTCACTTAACGATACAGAGGTTTTCAAAGCTACCGTTGTAGCAAGCACTCCTGAGAGTGCAAAGGCAATTGCCGACAGTGTTGCAAAAAATGCTCCTGAGGTTATTGCAAGTCTTAACGAGACCGCTACTCTCAAAATTGTTGATGAGGCTACAGTTCCTACAAGTCCATCATCTCCTGATGTTACAAAAAATACTTTTATTGCATTTATCTTAGGCTTTGTTCTTGCAGTTTTAGTTGTATTTATCAGAAAAGTATTTGATGTTAAAATCTGCTACAGCGAGGATATTACTACACTTTGTGGTGTGCCGGTTCTTTCGGCTATCCCTGATTTCGGCAACATTACAAACAGTGAAAATAATAAAAGTAAAAGGAGTGCATAAGAATGGCTATCAACAATAAGAAAAAGGAAAATGACCCTACTTTAGTTGAATCTTTAGGCTTCCAGGTAAGAGAGTCTTACAAAAAAGCAAGAACAGGTATTGCTTATTCTATCATCAAAAAAGGCTGTAAAAAAATTGCCTTTACAAGCTCCTTTAAGGGTGAAGGTAAAACAATTACATCAACAAATATTGCTGTTGCTCTTGCACAGCAGGTTAATACAAGAGTTGTAATTCTTGAATGTGACCTCAGACGTCCGCACGTTCATGTTGCTCTTAACCTTACTCCTACACCGGGCGTTACAAACTACTTGAACGATGAATGTTCTCTTGAGGATATTTTAAGACCGACAAACCTCCCTAATCTCAAGGCTATTTGCTACGGTGCAATTCCGCCTAACCCGTCAGAGCTTCTTACAAGTGAAGGTATGTCTGAGCTTGTAAGAACTCTTGAGAAAGAATTTGACTATATTATTTTTGATACACCACCTGTAAACGTGGTTGTTGACGCACTTCCTATGATTAAGAGATCAGACGGTGTTGTTGTTGTTGTAAGAGACAGAAGCACAACTTATCCGCTTCTCAACAAGGCTATTGACCAGATCAAGAGAGCAGACGGTAAGATTCTGGGCATTATTGTAAACAGAGTTAAAATTGAAGAAACAAACAAAGATTATTATTACAGATATCAGTGATATCCGCTAAAAGTGATACAAAAATTTTGTAATTGTATTGCAACGAATAATAAGGTTTGGAGGGAAATATGGAAAACAAGGGATTAAAGAAAAAAACTTTTTATGAATTTATAAAGAGAGCATTTGATATATTTTCTTCTCTGATAGCAATGATACTTCTTTCTCCTGTTATTCTGATTCTTGCAATTGCAGTTAAGGTTGACGATCCTAAAGGAAAGATATTTTTTGCACATAAGAGAGTAGGAAAGAACGGAAAAGAAATTAAAATTCTCAAGTTCCGTAGTATGGTTCATAATGCAGAGGAGCTTATTGAAAAGTTTACTCCTGAGCAGAAAGAAGAATATTACGCAAATTTCAAGCTTGATAATGACCCCAGAGTTACAAAACTTGGAAACTTTCTCAGAAAATCAAGTCTTGATGAGCTTCCTCAGCTTCTTAACATTTTGGCGGGTAATCTTTCTCTTGTTGGTCCCAGACCTGTGCTTGAGGAGGAAACTCAGCTTTACGGAAAAGATCGTGACCTGTTTTTAAGTGTAAAACCCGGTCTCACAGGTTATTGGGCGGTGAACGGCAGAAGTGCGATTGATTATGACGAGCGTAAAAAACTTGAGCTTTATTACGTGAAAAATCGTTCTTTCTGGCTTGATATAAAAATTATATTCAAAACCTTTACAACAGTATTTAAAGGTGAAGGTGCACAGTAATTATTACATAATTACTTAAAAGGTAATAGTGAAAAGTTAATAAGTTAGTTTTTTCGCTCCGATTTTATATGCGGGCTTACCTATATCCTAAAACGAGCGTGATTTATGGAAAATAATAAAAATTATCTTGTAAGTATTATTATTCCTACATACAAGAGAAGTGATTTTTTAAAAAGAGCAATTGAGTCAGTGCTTAATCAGACTTATAAAAATATTGAAATCATCGTTTCTGATGATAATTTGCCTGAGTCCGATTTCTGCAAGGAAACTGCAGAAAAAGTTAAGTCTTTCGAAAGTACAGGCAAGGTAAAATATATTAAAACAGCAGGTCAGACAGGTGGCGGTGCGGCTAGAAATTTTGCAATCAAGCACTGCACAGGTGATTATGTTACCTTCCTTGATGACGATGATGTATTTGTTCCTGATAAAATTGAAAAACAGCTCAATTTTATGCTTGAAAATGACCTTGATATGTCTTATCAGGATGTAAAGTGGTTTGATGAAAAAGATAAACTCGTAGAATTTCGTAAAATGGACTACGTAACCGAGTTCACAAAAGACGAGCTTTTGCGTCAGCATATCCTTCATTCGATTGCACCGACTGCGATTTATATGATCAAGCGTGAAGCTTTGCTCAGAACTGATGGTTTTGGCGAGGTTATTATGGGTCAGGATTTTATTCTGATGCTCAGATGTATTGAAGCTGATCTCAAAATCCGTTATATGCCGGGTGCATATGTTCATCAGTATCTGCACAGTGGCGAGAGAATTTCTCTTGGTCAGAATAAGATTGACGGAGAAAATAATCTCTATGAACTAAAGCAGAATTATTATCACCTGCTTTCAAAAAAGCAGATAAGATACGTAAAATTCAGACACTATGCGGTGCTTATGTTTGCGACACTAAGGAGCAAAATGTATACTAAGGTGCTTGGATACGGAATAAAAGCGTTTTTCCTTTCTCCAAAGGATTGTTTTGCAGAGGCAAAAAGATATTTTGGCGGAAGAAAATGATAAAAGGCAGGTAATTTTATGCGAAAAGGTATAATTTTAGTCACAAAACATTTCCCTTTTAATAAAGGTGAAACTCCTGCCGAATCTTATCTTGAAAATGAAATAAAAACTCTGGCACAGGGAGCAGAAAAAGTCTTTGTTATTGCTGCTGAGGCAAAGCAAGGCTCACAGATTACCTGCTCTCTGCCGTCAAATGTAAAATATGCCGCTCTTCAGAGTGAAGCAAGCAAAAGTGTAAAGCTTGCTTGCTGTGCGAAGGCGGTTACTGTATTTTTTAGGGGAAAACCACAGGAGATAAAGGCTGAGACAGAAGATAAAAAGCTTTCTTTCAAACAAAAAATGTTTTTGTATTATTATGCAAAAAGAGCAGAGCAAAAGCTAAAAAAGATTGAAAATCTGATTGAAAATAAAACACTCAATTTATCTGAATATGACACTCTGTATAGCTATTGGTTTTTTGATAATGCATATATGATGCTAAAGCTTGCAGAAAAATATTCACTAAACAACTATAAAATCGTTTCAAGAGCACACGGATATGATTTGTATGAATACAGAAACAGTTTAAATTATATTCCGCTGAGAAAGTTTACTTTTTCGGGCTTGAACAGAGTGCTTACCTGTTCTCAGAACGGAAAAGAATATCTGACAGAAAAATATTCGGATTTTTCGGATAAAATTACAGTTTCTTATCTTGGAAGTGTTGATTACTCAGAGCAAAAATATACAAGAAAAGAAAACACTTTAAGAATAGCAAGCTGTTCGAGGCTGGTAGCTCTTAAGAGAGTTCACAGGATAATTGAAGCACTTTCAGAGCTTGAAGGAAAAGGATTTAACCTTGAGTGGACACATTTTGGCGGAGGAGCTTTGTTTGATGAAATAAAATCTGAAGCTGAAAGTAAGCTTAAGAAAACAAACTACTATCTCAAAGGCAATATGTCAAATGTTGAAGTTATGAAAAATTATTCAGAGCTTTCAACAGATGTTTTTATAAATGTAAGCGAAACGGAGGGGCTTCCGATTTCTATTATGGAAGCTTCAAGCTTTGGTATTCCGGTAATTGCAACTGATGTTGGCGGTACCGCTGAAATTGTAATTGATGGCAAAAACGGATTTTTGCTTACTAAAGATTTTACAAACGATAAGCTTTGTAATTTACTTGAAAAAATTGCAGGTATGTCGGACGATGAATATATGACTTTAAGAAAAAATTCCCGTCAGATGTATGTTGAAAATTTTGAATGTTCACGTAATGTGGAAAGATTTTTGAATTTATTGGATAAATAAAATATAAAGAGGTGATTCAGGTGAAGGTATCGGTTGTTGTGCCGGTTTATAATTCCGAAAAGTTTATTGAGGCTACCGTTGAAATGCTATGCAATCAGACTTTCAGAGATATTGAGATTATTCTTGTAAATGACGGCTCAACTGACTCAAGCGGAAAAATCTGTGACACTCTTGCAGAAAAAGACAACCGCATTAAGGTTATTCATCTGAAAAACTCAGGTGTGTGCGTTGCAAGAAACACAGGTGTCAAGGCTGCACAGGGTGAATACATCACCTTTTGTGATGCTGATGATATTATTTCTGAAAATCTTATTGAGGTTTTGTATAACCTTGCAACTGAAAACAATTGCGATATGTCGATTGTAAAATTTGCAACTGTCTTTCCTGACGGTAAGGTGAAAAACGCTGATGCTACGGGAGAAATAATAAAATACAAAAACAACAGCGAGGCTGTAAAAGCTTTGTTTGAGAATAAGATTTTTTCCGGCGTCTATACAAAGCTTATAAGCCGTGAGTTAGCTGATAAATTATCCTTTGAAGCAGGAAGAAAAATCAACGAAGACAGAATGTATGTTTTTGATGCATTGAGAAAAGCAGAATCCGTTTGTATGAAAGATGAATGTCTTTACAGATATATAAGAAGAGAAGTTTCTTCTTCAAACGGAAGCTTTCAGAAAAAACATTTTGATTGCGTTTACTTTGCTGATAAGATGGAGAAAATTGTTGAAAAAGATTTTCCTGAAATTTCAAATTATGCAAAAGCAAATTCTATGCACACATATTTTGATATGCTTAAAATGATGTGTATTTATAAAGCAGAGAATGAGTATCGGGAAAATTTTAATGAATACGTAAGAATACTCAGAAATGTAAAACTTCCATTTGCAAAAAAATATTTCACAAAAAATGACCTTATCAAGTGGACTGCTCTCAAAATAAGCAAAGGGTTGTTCAGATTTGTTATAAATAAATTCGGAAGAACATAGAACGGAGAGAAAAGATGCAAAAGTTGGGTGAAATTACTCTTAAAGAGTTATGGTATATGCTTTTTTCTGTGCTGATACCGTTTATTTGTGTTGGTGGTGTAACTTTTTTTCCGTATCATCTCAGATTTCCTCTTGTAATGACAGTTCCTGTTATCGCATTTTTAATTTCGGTTGCTAACACAAAGAAAATTCAGATAAATTTACTGTCGGTTGTCTGGTTTGCTATAGGTGTGATTATCTGTATTTCCTGCCTGTATTCTTATGATAAGGATATTACGCTGAGATATGGTTTGGTTTATGTTTCATCATCATTTATTCTTTTCCTTGATTATCCCGAAGATATATGGGAAAAAGTTTTGAAAGCTATTAATGTTTTTGTAATCGTAATTGCAGTGTCAATTGTCGTTTCTGTTTTTATTAATGACCTTATCGCAGGTAAGTTGTGGTTTATCACAAATCCAATGAGATACCAGAGCTTTGTAACAAGTACCGCTAATGAGATACGTGAAGGTTCGTATTCCGGTCTTGCAGGTGAAAAAGCTAATGCTGCATTGACAATGAATGTTGGTCTTGGTTTGCTTTTCGCAAAATTTTTCTCAGGTACAAAGCTTACAAAATTTGATTATGCTGAATTTATCTTAGTTTGTGCAGCGTTGATTCTTACAGGTAAGAGAATGTTGTTCCTTATTCCTGTCGCTATGTTTATAATTATGATGATGGTTTCGCAGATTAAAGGTAAGTTTGTTAAGTTTATATCCATTGTTGTGCTTGCAATCATCGGTGTGCTTATACTTTCTGCTTTTATCCCTCAGATGTCAAATCTGTATGACAGATTCTTTCAGGACTCAAATTCTAAATATTATGACCCGCTGACCCGTAGAGGCGACTTGTGGATTTATTGCTTTATGATGTTTGAAGAAAACCCTCTTTTTGGTCTTGGTTATGCGACATTCAATGAATACGCCTTTGACCACGGATATCTCAGAAATGGACAGAAATGGAATGCCTTCGGACACAATTGCTATTATGAGCTATTGGGTGAAGTGGGAATTGTCGGCACAGTTATCTTAGTCGGATTTATGGTTTTTGCGATAGTAATGACTGTAAAATATTTGCGTAAAAAAGATTTATCACAGTTGCATAAGATTTTGCTGATGTTTTCTTTATACATTCAGGGAATGATGTTAATTTACTGTCTTTCTGCTAACGTATTCTATCAGGATGGTCAGATTTTCTTGTGGTTTGTTGCAATTTCAATATTGATTTGTGTTCACAGAATCTATGCCAAAAAGAAAAAAGTGGCTGTCATAAGCGATGAAAGGATGTATATAAATGAGTAAAAAAACAGGTATCCTTACCTTTCATAGTGCCTTGAGTTATGGTGCGGCTTTGCAAAGCTATGCGTTACAGCAGTTTTTGTTTGATTGCGGTGTTGATAATGAAATTGTAGATTACCGTTGCGAGTATATGGAGAAAAATTACAAGAGCCTTATTAAAATAGTCAAGGGTAAGGAGCTCAAGTCTTTTGTAGGTTCTATTGTAAAGATGCCGAATAAAATAAAAAATCTTAAGCTTTCAAAAGGTTTTCAGGATAAGTTTATGAAAAGAAGTAAACCTGTCACAAGAGAAAACATTGAAAGTATAAGAGATGATTATAAAGTTTTTATTTCAGGCAGCGATCAGGTATGGAGTCCTGTCTGTGTAGGTTTTGATAAGACATATTTTCTCGATTTTGCAAAGCCTGAGCAGAAATATTCATATGCGGCAAGTTTAGGTACGTCTGCTATACCGAATGAGCTTCACAGCGAGTATAAAAAACTTCTTTCAGATTTCAGATGTCGCTCAATGCGTGAGGAAAGCGGAAAAAAAGTTGTTGAGTCAATTACAGGAAAAGAAGCTCATCTGAATGTTGACCCTACACTTTTGCTTAAATCAGAGCAGTGGGATAATATTGCAGGTGAAAGAATAATAAAAGAGAAGTATATCTTCCTTTTTAATGTCCTGAAACCAAAGAAATTGATTGAATATGCAGTACAGCTTGGCAAAGAGAAGAACTTGCCCGTGTATTATCTTAATGATAAACATTTGCCGATAAAGGGTGTTAAATATGTAAAACACGTGGCGGCAGACGGTTTTGTTAATCTGATAAAAAATGCAGAGTACGTTGTGTCAAATTCATTTCACGCATCAGCTTTTTCAATTATCTATCATAAAAATCTTGTTATGGAACTTGATACGCAAGTTTTAAGAAATATTCGCTCAGAGGAGCTTATGAAAAAGCTTTCAATGAATGACCGTGAAATCAAGGAAGGTCTGAATATTAATCCTGATGCTTATGTAGATTGGGATAAGGTTGACAATTACCTTGCAGATAATCGTGAAATTTCCCGAAAATATCTTACTTCATTTACTTTGTGACGAAATCTGCGAAAATAAAATAACAGGCATATATTTACGGGCGGATATTATCCGCCCTTACTGTATAATAAAAGAAATTGAAAGGGTGAGTAAATGAGTAAAAAAAGTACGGGAAAGCAGATGTCGATAAATCTGATTGCATCTGTGATTTCTTTTGCCGTAAACGTCGGAATAAACTTCTTCCTTACTCCTTTTCTTGTAAAGGAGCTTGGAACGGAAGCTTACGGATTTATCGGTCTTGCAAACAACTTTGTTCAGTATGCAACCATAATTACTGCGGCTCTCAACTCTATTTCAGGTCGATTTATTTCAATTGAATATCATAAAGGAAATGTTGAAAAAGCCTCAAAATTTTTCAGTTCGGTTTTTGTTGCAAACTTGTTTTTAGCATTCGTAATGCTTGCCGGTTCTGCAATATTTACCTGTTTTCTGGATTCTGTACTTGATGTCCCTGCTGATATTGTTACCAGTGTTAAAATTACTTTTGCACTGACATTTCTTACATATGTTGTAAGTATAATTACAGCAATATTTACAACTGCGGCTTTTGTCAAAAATCGTCTTGATATCAACTCAATACGTGATATTGCATCAAATCTTATTAAAGTAGCACTTGTTGTAGGTCTGTTTGTGTTTTTACCTGCAAAGCTTTATTACCTTGCACTTGCTACTCTTGCAAGCGGTGTTTTCCTTTTGCTTGCAAATGTAACCGTTAAGAGGAAAATTTTGCCTGATGTTAAAGTAAAAATTACAAATTTCAGCTTCGGTCTTGTAAAAACAATTCTTGCGGCAGGAATATGGCTTTCTTTTTCTCAGCTTTGCAACGTGCTTATGACAGGTCTTGACCTGCTTATCTGTAACCTTGCTATTTCCTCTATGGTTATGGGACTTCTTTCTATCGCTAAGACTGTGCCGATGTGTATTGGAAATCTTATCTCAATGCTTGGCAATGTGTTCACTCCGCATTACACAATTATGTATGCAAATGGAGATATTGACGGTCTTGTAAAAGAAGTCAAGTTTACTTCAAAAATTCTCAGCTTTATAATGACTGTTCCGCTTGCAGGATTTATTGCCTTTGGCAGACAGTTTTACACACTCTGGCAGCCGACAAAGACAGCGGAAGAAATTATGATGATTCAGATTCTTTCCGTGCTTACCTGTGCAATGTTTCTTTTCTCCTGCCATACTCAGTGTCTTATGATGCTTTATACCGTTTGCAACAAGCTTAAAATTCCGGTTTTTGTTAATCTCGGAATCGGTATTGTCAGCACACTTTCGGTTATTCTTGTGCTTAATTTCGGAAATTTTGGTGACAACGGAGTATATGCCGTTGCAGGTATAAGTTCCTTGCTTATGAGTATCAGGGCAGTTACATTTATGCCGATTTATTCAGCAAAAATTCTCAACAGAAAATGGAACACCTTTTACAGCTCAATTATAAGAGGCTGGATTGCCTTTGCGGTCGTAATTGCTTTGTTCATAATTGTTTCAAGTCTTATTACAATTCAGTCATGGCTCAGCCTGATTGTTGTTTGCGTGGGTTTCGGAGTTATCGGCTATGTGCTGTGTGTACCTGTAATGTTCTCAAAAGATGAGATTATGTCATTTAAAAAGAAACTTTTGAAAAAATAAGGAAATGTTATGATAAATTTATTTTCAAGTAAAGACAGATGTTGCGGCTGTGCAGCCTGTGCAAGTGTTTGTCCGAAAAATGCAATTATAATGAAAAATGATGCCTCGGGATTTGCGTATCCCGAGGTTAATTCTGATTTGTGTGTTGACTGCGGAATGTGCAAAAAGGTCTGCCCGTTTGGATGTGATAAGGCAGAAGCAGAAAAATATGAGTCAAATGTTTATGCGGTGCTTAATAAAGATGAAAAAATCCGCAGAAAATCTTCATCAGGCGGATTTTTTTCCACATTGGCAAACGAAATTGTGGAAAAAAAGGGCGTAGTATATGGTGCTGTCTTTGATGATGATTTTAAAGTTCAACATATCAGAGGTACAGATGTTGAAAAAATTGCTCTTATGCGTGGTTCAAAGTACGTGCAGAGTGATATGACAGGTGTATTTCCTCAGATAAAAATGGATCTGAACGACGGAAAAAAGGTTCTTTTTACAGGCACAGGTTGTCAGGTTGCAGGTCTTAAAAAATATCTTGGAAAAGATTTTGAAAATCTTATTACTGTGGATATAGTTTGTCATGGTGTGCCTTCTCAGAAGCATTTTGACGGTTACAAGGCTATGCTTGAAAAGAAATACGGTTCAGAATTGAAAAGCTTTTCTTTCAGAACAAAGAAGCTTAAGGGTGAGATTCAAGATATTGAAGCAGTGTTTAAAAACGGCAAATGTTACAGTGAATATCCTGATGCAGACGATTTTCGCTGTATGTTTTCAAAAAATTACACTCTCCGCCCCTCTTGTTTTGTTTGTCCGTATGCTACCGACAGGAGAGTCGGTGACATTACAATAGGCGATTTCTGGGGTATCGAAAAAACAATGCCCGAATTTAAGAATCCGCTTGGAAACTCTCTTGCTGTTGTTTCTACCGATAAGGGTAAAAAGCTATTTGAATCGGTAAAAAATCAGATTGAAATAAGAAAATCTTCCATGGAGAACGCTTTGCAGCCAAGCCTTGTAAAGCCTGCGACAAAGCCAGATAATTATGATGAATTTACAGCTGATTTTGAAGCTTGTGGTTTTGAATACGTAAGCAAAAAATACAAGCTTGTGCCGACTATGAAAAAAATAAAAAGAAAAATAAAGAAGTTGTTATAAATTTTATAATTAAGGGAGAGCCCCTGATTGTTATGATATAACATAAAATCACCCGAAGAAGAACAGATAATTCTTTTTCGGGTGTTATCTTTTGTTAAGATAATAATGAAATTGTAATGCAAGCTTCTGCGTCAGAAAACAGCACTATTACCTGCTGATAAACAGTGATGTCTTCTTTAGGTTAAACAAAAAACTGCCTCACTAAAGTGAGACAGTTTTAAATGATTAGTTATATTCAACCTTGAGGTTGTTCTGTGTACCGTATACGTCTGCTGTTGAACCCTTCTTTACTACAAGAACGAAGTCCTTAACACGTACCTCATTGTAATCTTCGTCATATGTATAGCCGATAGCTTTCTCGCCGATAAGCTTTACTGACTCAGGAACTGTAACTTTTTTGAGACCTTCACACAAGAAGAGAGCTTCTGTACCGATGCTTTCAACACCTTCTTCAAAAACTACCTCAACGAGACACTCTTCAGCGTAGTCGAGAGCTTCGTTGTGAATTTTTTTGATATGACCAGGTACAACAAGCTTTATTTTAAGTTCATCAGAACGAGGATTGTAAACAAAAATACTGTAAATTTCTTCTACCTTAAATCCGTCAACTGTGTCTGGTACAGTGATTGTAACATCATTACTTTTAAATTCGTCTTCAGCCATATACATATTAAGACCTACGATGATAGCTTTTGTTTTGTCAACAGGATCAATTACATACTGCCAGCCATAATCTGTGTAGAACTCTTCTGTTTCAGAAATATAGTCGTAGAGGTTTGTGCCGTCATAAACAAATTCTGTTTCAGCCTCTGTCTCATCTTCTGTTTCAGGCTCGATCATTGAATAGTCGCTAATGTCGAAGTCAAAATCGTAATCTTCATCATAGTCTTTGAACTCTTCTTCAAGAGCAGAGCTGAATTCGCTTGAGAAATCATCAATGCCTGACTTCACATTGTTGAATATGTTCCAGATGATAACGCCTACAACGATACCGAGGAGAAGAAGTATACCTAAAACGATTGAAACAACGATGATAGCAATTTTACCACCACTCATCTTCTTTTTGCCGTTTGGTGAAGTTGTTGCGTTTGGTGTGTTTGTGAACTGCATACCGCCTGTGTAGTTGTTGTTTACAGGCATTTCGCTCTGTGGTGGCATCTCATTCTGTGCAGGCTGTGGTGTGCTCTGGTAAGAGTTGAAGCTACCTGTCTGTGGCATAGGCTCAGGCTGTGAAGGGTAAGAACCGCTTGTCTGGCTTACAGGGTCACTCTGGTAAGGGAGTGGTGAGCTTTCAGGCATCACATTGTTCTGTAATGGCATATTATCGAATGTTGGGAAATCTGTGTTTGGTGTAACCATTGGTACAGGCTCCTCAACAGGTACGTTTACAACAGGTGTTTCTTCAACCGGTGCAGGTGTACCGCAGTTTGTGCAGAACTTACCATTAAGCTCTGCTCCGCAATTTGTGCATTTCATAATTATCTCTCCTTATAAATTACCCCTTATACCAATTAATGATATAAGTTAGTTTACAAAAATTAACCAAGCTGAGCTTCGATTGTCTGGGCAGCCTCGTCGAGGTATGCTCCTTCGTAATGCTCAACCTTTCCTGCATCAACAGCAGATGCAAGTGAGCTGTCGATTGGAAGCTTTGCAAGTACCTTTGTGCCGTAACGGGCAGCAACCTCGTCAATCTGGCTTTCGCCGAAGATTGAGTGCTTTTTGCCGCAATCAGGACACATAAAGTAGCTCATATTTTCTACAAGACCTAAGATTGGAACATTCATCATCTTAGCCATCTTAACAGCTTTTTCAACGATCATTGAAACAAGCTCCTGTGGAGAAGCAACAACAACAATACCGTCGAGTGGCAGGCTCTGGAAAACTGTGAGAGGAACATCGCCTGTTCCCGGAGGCATATCAACAAACATATAGTCAACATCTTTCCAGATAACATCGCTCCAGAACTGCTTTACTGTACCTGTGATAACCGGACCTCTCCATACAACAGGGTCAGTCTGATTTTCTAAAAGAAGGTTGATTGACATAACATCAATACCTGTCTCTGTTGTGATTGGAATAATACCTTCTTCACTGCCTGTGCATCTCTCGTTAAGACCAAAAGCCTTTGGAATTGAAGGACCTGTGATGTCAGCATCGAGAATTGCTACCTTTTTGCCCATACGGTTAAAGGCAACAGCAAGGGTTGAAGTAACAAGGCTCTTGCCTACGCCGCCCTTACCTGATACAACACCGATTACTTTCTTAACACTGCTGTATTTGTTCAGCTTTTCGTGCATATCCTGTGGCTTTCTGTCCTTGCAGTCTGAACTGCAGGAAGAACAATCGTGATTACATCCCATTTTATATATCTCCTTTTGTTATGGTTAAATTTATGTTTCAGACAATCTGCTTTGTTGTTTCCTCTGTTTCGGGAAAAACTACTGCATCTGTCGGTTCTTCTTCATATATTGTCTCAGGCTCAGTGTATTCTTCTGTGTATTCCTGAGTTGTTTCCTCAACATACTCGGTTGTTTCCTCGATATATTCAGTAGTAGGAGCCTCTGTTGGTTCTTCTGTGGTTTCAGGCTCATAATATGGTGTAGGCTCTTCCTCCTCATACGGCGGCTCATATTCTGTCTGTATCGGAGTTGTTATAACCGCTGTTGTAGGAGTGGTTGCTGTCTGAGTAGTGTTACCGTTGCCGCACTGCATAAGTGTAACTATCAGCACACCTGCAATAAGACCTATTACGACAGCCGATGCAAAGATAAGTATCTTTTCGTTTTGCATACTGCCGTTTCTGGTACGTCTGTTTTTCGGACGGTTTCCTTTATATTCTGAAAAACTGTCAGAATAGTCGGCTCGGCTGTGATACTCCTCAGTGTTTTCGCCTGTCTGTGACTCAAAATTGTCACCATAGTCATCGTTGCTTCTCTGAGGTGTTTCGGGTATTTTTTCCGTGATACCGTCTGTATCAAAGTTGTCGGAGTTTATATCAAAATTATCTTTCATAAAATCACTTCCATTACTCCAAATATAATGATAAAACAGCGACCCGAGTTTGTCAAGTCGCTGTCATATTTTTAGAAATTGTTATAATTTTTAGCTTATAAATGAAAAGTTTTCTTTTGTTTTAACAACATTTTATGCTTATTCTTCAGCTTTTTCTTCGTCAGCCTTTTCAGCCTCAGCTAAATCAGCTTCGATGCCACCCTCTAAAATTGTTTCTTCTACCTCTGCATAAACTTCTTCTGTCTCAGGTGCAATCTCAAAACCGCTGAGGAAAGAATAAGGAATACCATAGCCGAAAGCCATAGCTGCAAGAGTTGTGATGATGCTTGCAGAGCCTGTATTTGTTACAAAAGCATCATGGAAAGGAAGACCTGAAGCCATTGATGCAATCATAATGTAGAGAGCAGGAAGCACCATAAAGAGAAGTGTGAGTGGTGAAAAACGAACGATAGCCTTGCCTTCGCCAACTCTTGTTGCGTAGAATACGAGTAAGCCGAAAACTACATAAACAAGGAGTGTTACGATTGAACCTATAACACCTGTAAGAGTGTTAGCAAAGCTTGTGAAGAAATGAGCACATACGATGAATGCAAGTATAAGAAATGCTGAGAAGAAAAGGTTAATAGTGTCCTTTTTGCCTGTCTTTTTCATTTCAAAACCTCCGTACTGAATATTTATGGTATTGTAACATAGGTATGTGACAGTTTTGTGAAAATATATTTTATAAAATTATTTCTTGATTACTGCCGCAAGGCATACCCAGCCTTTTTCCTGATGTTCTTCAATAATGTCGAAATACTGACTTACAGAAGCCTTAACTTCCTCGGCTCTTGTGTCGATGATACCACTCATAATGTAGACAGCATCATCTTTCATAAAGTCACGCACACCCTTTGAAAGGAACATAATTGCATCGGCAACAATATTTGCAAGTACAAGCTCGTACTTGCCTGTAACTTTATCTGTAAAGCTGCCGCAGATAGCCTCAAAACGGTCAGAAACACCGTTGATTTCAGCGTTTTCAACAGCTGTCTTTACTGCAAGCTCGTCAATATCAACACCGACAGCACTTTCAGCACCCATAAGAAGTGCCGCAATACCAAGCACACCGCTACCGCAACCAACATCAAGCACCTTGTCGCCCTGCTTCATATACTTCTCGCACATCTCAAGGCAAAGTCGTGTTGTTTCGTGGCTTCCTGTACCAAAAGCAAGACCCGGATCAATGTTGAGAACTATTCTGCCGTTTGCTTCATAGTCATCTCTCCAGCTTGGACGGATTAAAAGCTTCTGACCCACTTCAATCGGGTTGAAATATTT
This sequence comes from Ruminococcus sp., assembly GCA_036309445.1. GTDB lineage: Bacteria > Bacillota > Clostridia > Oscillospirales > Acutalibacteraceae > Ruminococcoides. Next base: position 51,997 of record JAXJTT010000015.1, read on the forward strand.
TTTCCAGTTGTTTCTCCAGTCTTCTTCAGCACAATCCAGAAGCTCAATGCTATGCTCAATATTTTCAGCTCTGTAACGCTCTGAAAGAAAAGCTACAGCTTCATTAGGAGAAACATCAGGCTCAAGATAGATATGTACAAAAGCCTTGCTTCTGTCTTTTGCAAGCAAATCCTCGTCAATGAGGTCAATGTGAGCGATATCACGCACCTCCTGTTCAAGAGATGCGTAATCCTCGATATAAATGCCGTATGGCACTACTACGTTTGCAATATCGCTTGCTTTTTCTATATTTTTTGCATCAACTGCAATTTTAATTTCTGTCCAAAGTTCCATAAAAGACCCTCAATCAATCGTTAAACATTCTTTTGAGCTTTTCAAAAAAGCTGTTACGCTGTGCGTAGTTCTTTTCGTTTGAAATTTCCTCAAATTCTTTTATGAGCTTTTTCTGCTCACGGTTGAGGTTCTTAGGTACTTCAATTGTAACACGTACAAACTGGTCGCCTCTGCTCTTGCCGCCAAGCTTCTGAATACCCTTGCCCTTGAGCTTGAATACATCACCCGGCTGTGTACCCTCGTGAACATTGTAAGTTACCTTGCCGTCGAGTGTAGGCACAGTTACCTCGGCACCGAGAGCCGCCTGAGCGAATGTAAGAGGCATATCACACCATACGTCATCTCCCCTGCGTTCAAACACAGCGTGAGGGCGTACGTTTACATAAACGTGTAAATCACCTGCAGGACCGCCGTTGTTGCCTGCGTTACCTCTGCCGCCTACGTTTAAAATCTGCTGGTCTTTAATACCTGCAGGTATTGTGATGTCAATAGTCTTAGTTTTGCGTGTTTTGCCGCTGCCGCCGCATTTCTTACAAGGATTGTCAACAATCTTGCCCTTACCGTGACAAGCATCACACACACGCTGAGTCTGCACAACACCAAAAGGTGAACGCTGACTGATAACAACGTGACCACGACCACCGCAGGCAGAACAGGTCTTTGGCTGAGAACCTGCCTGTGCACCTGTGCCGTGACAATCTTCACAAGCTGATACGCTGTTGTAAGTGATAGTCTTTTTACAACCCTTAGCCGCTTCTTCAAATGAAATATGGATACTTACCTCAACATCGCTTCCTCTGCTCGGAGCATTAGGATTGCTTGAACGTCTGCCGCCAAAGCCACCGAAAAAGCTTGAGAAAATATCATCAATATCAAAACCCTGACCAAACGGACTACCGCCGCCTGCACCACCACCGAAGTTAGGGTCAACACCGGCGTGACCGAACTGGTCGTATCTAGCCTTTTTGTCGCTGTCAGAGAGGACTTCATAAGCCTCATTTACTTCTTTGAATTTTTCTTCACATTCTTTATCTCCCGGATGAAGGTCAGGGTGATACTTCTTCGCACTCTGACGATATGCTTTTTTGATTTCGTCATCGCTTGCACCCTTTGTTACTCCGAGTACCTCATAATAATCTCTTTTATCTGCCATATTAAAACACTCATCCCCTGTCATATTGCAGTTATATATTTTATTCTTCAATACAGTCACAGAACCCGTATTACGAATCTGTCGGTATGACACTATTTTTAGTGAATAGTGAAAAATGAATAGTGAATAACTGTTGGTCGCTTCGCTCCGAATTTATATTATCTATTATTCATTTTTCATCATTCATTATCTGACACACATAAAATTTCATAATATCGCCATAGGGGCGAACATCGTGTTCGCCCCTTTGCGTATATTCATATTATTATACTATATTTTATTACTGTCCGTCAACATCTGTGAAATCAGCGTCGTAAACATTAGGATCACCTGTTGGCTGAGCACCGCCCATGTCAGGAGCACCGTTCATATCAGGAGCCGCACCCTGTGGGTTAGCCTGTTGATAAATCTTTGCAGAAACCTCGTAAACCTTCTTCTGGAGGTCTTCCTTAGCTATATCCATAGAAGCCTTGTCATTCTTTGCAATAGCGTCCTTAAGAGTTGCAACCTTTGTGTTGATTTCGTTCTTGTCGCTTTCAGCAATCTTATCGCCACTCTCGTTTACAAGCTTCTCAGCCTGATATGCAAGGTTTTCAGCCTCGTTCTTAGCGTCAACTTCTTCACGACGCTTCTTATCTTCAGCTGCAAACTGCTCTGCTTCCTTAACAGCCTTATCAATATCGTCCTTGCTCATTGATGTTGAGTTCTGAATCTGAATCTTCTGCTCCTTACCTGTGCCGAGGTCCTTGGCAGATACGTTTACGATACCGTTAGCATCGATGTCGAATGTTACTTC
>JAXJTT010000016.1:0-18589 GCA_036309445.1 Ruminococcus sp.
CTTATAGCAGATATATTCGATACCGAAAGTTTTGTAGGGTGGGATATCATTTTCCTGCGAAATAATGATTTTACCGATGTTTTGCGGCGGGAGCAAGCCCCCGCCCTACGTTAGAACATAACACTATTATCGGGAATTAAAGTTTGATAATTAAGCAACGCCATCTACTCGAATTGTGAGCGGGGTCACCCCGCAACCGAAAAAACACACAAAAGGTATAGGGATTGTCTCACTTACGCAGTGAAACAATCCCTTTTGATTTTATTTCTTATTTTTTTCTTCTTTAGCAAGAATAACATATGAATAAATTGTAGGAATAACAGCCACAAAAACCATAGCCGCTACAAGTCCGCAAATTAAAATAACTGATGCAACCTCAGGGAAAATCAATCCGAAAATACCGCAGATAATGAGAGCGACACCTGCAATCACACCAAAAATACCGCCGAGGCGATTTGTTTTTCTCCATACAACATCACTCTTTTGGGTAGCAGGAGTTCTGACACCCATAACTGCATTTTTCTTGAGCTTGCCTAAGTAGTTACCTAAGTAAATCATAAAGATACCAAGCATTATACAGATAAAGCCGAAGAAGCTCTGCTCTAAAGCCATAGTACCGTTAAGGCAAATTACTGCAAGCACCCAGAACAAAGCAACCATAAACACAAATAATCCTGAGGTTACTTTTCCGACATACTTGCCGTTGCTTTGCTCTGACTCTTTCTTTTCTGCATACATTCCGTAAAGCATATCAACCACGCTTACTAAAATGAGCAAGGCAGGGAAAATCAATATAAACCATTTTGAAGCAAAGTTGTCTGCCTCACCGCTTGCATTAAAGTGAATAGGCACAATTTCATTTTCGCACATTGAAATGTAAACTGCTGTTGCCGCTGTATTGATAACTGAAAGTATTGGTAAAATAAACTTTTTCATAATTATTTATCCTCTCTGTTTGTAAGATTTGAAATCAGGCTGAGCATATCCTCAAGCACGCTTGTTTTCAATGAATACACAATGTTCTGTCCGTTTTTTTCCGCATCAACCAGATCCGCTTGTTTTAATATACTGAGATGGTTGCTGATTGACGGCTTTGTCATATTGAACTCTGCCGCAATCTCTCCTGCGTTCATATCTCTCTTTTTCAGCAGTTCAAGAATTTTTCTTCTTGTCGGGTCGGCTAATGCCTTCCATACGTCACCCATAAATACATCTCCTTAATTTTGTTTTAGTTATTTAGGTGTTTAGTTATTTAGTTATTTGTCTAACTACAATTGCATTATACACCCTGCTTTTACGTTTGTCAATAGATATTTAGATAATTTTCTAAATATCTTTTCAGCGTTGTTTTCTCCTGTGACAAACCTGTTGGTTTATCGTAGGGCGGGGGCTTGCTCCCGCCGAAAAGGTTTCTAATAGAAGCATATTATTTTGGTATAAAAATATCAAAAATCAATATTACAAAATTATAACCTTGATGTTTGCTAGGGTTATGCGGCGGGAGCAAGCCCCCGCCCTACGTTATTTCAGATGCCGTCACGTTTGCGGACCGTCGGGGACGCCGGTCCCTACAGTATTTTAGATAAAAATTTTCTGCATTTTTCCATTAATATAAATTTGAAGTATGGTGACCCATAATCATTTATTGTCGGGTATTAAAATTTTTTCAATAACCAAAACTGTCTGCTCGGATTAGCTGCAACGACTCCGTTGCCGCTTGCGTTGCTGCTGGTTTCGTCAAAAAGCACATTACTTCTGTCATTCATTTATATGTAACTTACAATGTATTTCGCAATACTCACATATACAATATATATTTTTTGGTAATTTTCATTAAATAAGGTATTGACAAATTTTACCTGATGGAATAAAATATCAAGTAAAGTTGAACAGTGTTCAAAAATTAACCACTGTTATATTTAACTCTAAACCGAGGTGAAACAATGGGCAGAGAAAGACAACAGCAAAAAAATGAGGAAACAAGACAGGCAATACTCGAAGCGGCAATAGCTATCGGTCTTGAAGAAGGCTTCGACGAGCTTTCCATAAGAAAACTCACCGACCGTCTGGGCTACTCTGCAGGCATTGTGTATCACTACTTTAAAGATAAGCAGGCAATCCTTGACACCATATACACAAAGACAAGTATGGAGCTTAAGAGCAACGTAGAGGCTTGCATAAATGCTGAAAAAGGTTTTGCGGAAAACACAAGAGTAATTTTCAAAATGCTCTCTCAGGTTTCAGCCTACAAACCCGACCTTTTCAAGCTTATTGTCTTGAACAAATATACTCACAGCAACGAGGCTGTGGGAATCTGGCTTGATATGATTCGTCGCTGTGTTGAAATCAGCGTAGAGTCAGGCGAGCTCAGAGATATTGACCCCGATGTAACGGCTCACATTCTTCTCAATTCTTTCGTAATCGCTCAGATGATTATTAATGAAAAAGATAATCCCGATACCGACACGATTGAAAAAATATTTGAAACTGAGCTTGACATAATCCTCAACGGAATCTTAAAGGAGAAATAATATGAACCCGTTTTTAATTGCCGCCCTTGTAGTGGCAGGACTTGTGCTTACAACTGCTCTCACCTGCTACTTTACGGCACGTTACTTTTTCAGATTTACCATTCTGAGAAAGCCCACCGCAACACTCGACAAAAACATCAACGCAAACACCGACTGGAGCAAGCACCTTGATTTTATCAAGGAACGCAAAATCTGGCTTTACGAACAGAAGCTTGAAAATGTTTTTATCAAGTCTGACGACGGCTTAAAGCTTCACGGCACAATAGTCAGAAGCAAGACAGCAAAAAACTGCGTTATCTGCTTCCACGGCTACACAAGCAACGGCATCAACAACTTCGGCTCAATGACAAAGTTCTACATTGAAAACGATTTCAATGTGATTATGGTTGACGAGAGAGCCCACGGCGAAAGCGAAGGCAAGTACATAGGCTTCGGTGTGCTTGACAGACACGATGCACTCAAGTGGATTGAATTTGCAAAAAAGACATTTGGTGACGATGTAAACATCTTCCTTCACGGTGTTTCAATGGGCGGTTCAACCGTTCTTATGACAAGCGGACTTGAGCTTCCGAAAAACGTAAAGGCAATTGTCGCTGACTGTGCATTCACAAGTGCATATGATGTTTTCTCTCACATCTTAAAGCGTGACTACCACATTCCGAAATTCCCGATTATGAATATGACCGAGATGCTCACCAAAAAGCACGCAGGCTACGGCTACAACGACGTAAGCACACTCAGAGAAACCGCAAAGACAAACGTGCCTATCCTCTTTATCCACGGTGACAAAGACGACTTTGTTCCTACATGGATGAGCGAGAAAAACTTTGAAGCTTGCGGCTCAGAAAAAGAGCTTCTCATCGTAAAGGGTGCCGACCACGCAGAGGCATATTACGTTGGCAGAGAAGCCTATGAAAACGCTGTTAAAAAATATATGAATAAATACGCAGTATAATAAGGGAGATTTATTATGAATACAGAAAGAAAGCTTTACCCCCTTGCACCGGCACAGAGACTTCACTATTTTACAGTTCAGCACTGCACAGATAAGCAGGTATTAAACATCGGCACAAGCTTCACTCTTGAAAACGACGTTGATTTTGATGTTTTAAGAGAAAGCGTAAAGGACGCCTACGACCACTGCGAATGTATGCGACTCCGTTTTACAAAAGACGAAAACGGCGAAGTTATGCAGTATGTTGTTGACAATGATGACCGTGAAATCGAGTTTTTTGAGTTTGCTCACTGGAGAGAAGAAGACGCTGAAAACGAGATGAAAAACTGGACAGCAGTTCCTTTTGAGCGTTTCGACAGCCCTATGAACCGTGTTGTTATGATATCAATGCCACAGGGCTACAAGGGCATCTACCTTCTTGTTGACCATATGACAATGGACGCACAGGCGATTGTACTCTTTATGAAAGATGTAATCACAACATACTGCAGTAAGAAGTACGGCACAGAGTATCCAAAGCCACTCCAGTCATACGTTAAGGCACTTGAAAAAGACTTGAAGTATCTTGATAACTCAAAGGCACTTGAAAAAGACAGAGCCTTCTGGAAAAATTATATTGAATGTTCAGAGCCTATGTATACAGACATCACAGGCGACAACACTCTTGAAAGACAAAGAATTGAGAAAAACAACCCTAACCTCAGAGCAGCTACAAGTGCAATTGCTGACTGCACAGCAGAAATTGCAAAGTTCCACCTTGAGCCTCAGCCATCAGATGTACTTGTAAACTTCTGCCGTGACAACGAAATTCCTATGGTATGCCTCCTCCTTATGGCGGCACGTACATACCTGCAGAAGGTAAACGGCGGCGAGCCTGACGTTTCAATCCAGAACACAGTTTCAAGACGTGCAACACTTCTTGAGAAAACATCAGGCGGCTCAAGAGTTCACTTCTTCCCTTGCCGTACTATCATAAATACAGACGAAACCTTCCTTGAAGGTTGTCAGAAAATCCGTGAAAACCAGAACAGCATTTTCCGTCACGCAAACTTTGACCCGATTGAGTTCCGTGCTATGCGTGGCAGATACTACAAAAACGCACCGGGCGAAAACTACGAGCCTATGAGTCTTACATATCAGCCTCTTATGATGCGTGCAGACGATAATCTCCCTGATATCCGCTACAAGAGCAACTGGTATACAAACGGCGTTGCGGCTCAGAACCTCTATCTCACAGTTATGCACCGTTCCATTGACAATGGTCTTGACTTCTGCTTTGAATATAAGAAGGCGAAGTTTGAATATAATGACCTTGAGAAAATCTACTATTTCATCACAAGAATCATATTTGAGGGTGTAAACAACCCACACCAGACAATCGGTGAAATCATCGAAAAAGCTTAATTAAGGAAGGTATTTTATTATGTTAGATCAGATTAAAGAAATCATCACAAACTACGTTGAAGTAAGCCCTGAAGAAATCACAGAAGAGTCTGCATTTATCGAAGACCTCGGTTTCACATCATACGACTTTATGAGCTTCCTCGGTGAGATTGAGGACGAATTTGACGTTGAAATCGACGAGAGAGAGGCTGTCAAGATTCACACTGTAGGCGAGGCTGTCGCTTATCTTTCAGAAATTGCATAAGACGGAGAAATATATATGAATAACTCAATTTTAAAACCTACAAAAAGATATTCCGACTTAAAGGCAATGCTCAACGATGCCGCTAGTATGTTTGGCGAGCGTGACGCATTCCGTTGGAAAGTTAAAAAGAACATTATTTCAAAGACTTACACAGAGTTCAGAAACGACACAATGGCTTTTTCAAATGCTCTTGCAAAGCTTTCACTCACAGGCAAGCATATTGCCGTTATCGGTCCTACAAGCTATGAGTGGATTGTTACATACTTCGGTACTGTAAACAGCAACAGCGTAATCGTACCAATCGACAAGGAGCTTCCTGCCGACGAAATTGCAGACCTCCTGAATCGTGCCGACGTAGCTGCACTTGTTTATGCAAGCAGTATTTCAGACAGAATCGAAAAAATCACAGCACAGTGCAACAATATTGAATACTACATCAGTATGGAGCAGGCTGAAAGTGATGATAACACACTCTCATTCGCACAGCTTATCAGCGAGAATCAGGGCGAGTATGATGTTGAAATCGACAACGAAAAAATGTGTGCTATCCTCTTTACATCAGGCACAACAGGCAAGAGCAAGGGCGTTATGCTCACACACAAAGGTCTTGCAGACAACGCAACCTGTGTTGACACAAACGAAACATCAGGCAGCGTTACTCTCTCTGTACTCCCTGCACACCACGCATATTGCTTTACTTGCGATATTCTTGCAGGCATCTGCATCGGCTCAACCTGCTGCTTCAACGACTCAATTATGAGACTTGTAAAGAATATGGGCATCTTCAATCCTGACATCATCCTGCTTGTACCAATGATTATAGAATCTTTCTACTACAAGCTCAGAGAAATGACAAAGGATGTTCCTGCAGAAATGCTCAACCGCAGTATGCTCAACCCTGTTTTAGGTACAAACCTCCACACAATCTACAGTGGCGGTGCTTACCTCAACCCTGAGCTTATCGACTTCTTTGCTCAGTTTGACATCTCACTTGTGCAGGGCTACGGTATGACAGAGTTTTCTCCACGTATCAGCCAGAATACCAGAGGCTGTCAGAAAAAAGGCTCTGTAGGTGCAGTTATCCCTGGTTGTGAAGCTAAAATTGAAGACGGCGAGCTTTGGGTAAAGGGCAACAGCCGTATGATTGGTTACTACAAGGATGAGCAGGCAACAAACGAAGCTATCAGCGGTGAGTGGCTCAGAACAGGCGACCTTGCAGAAATTGATGAAGATAACTTTGTTTTCTTGACAGGACGTAAGAAAAACCTTATAATTTTATCTAACGGAGAAAACGTTTCTCCCGAAGAGCTTGAAAACAAATTCAACGGCTGGCTTGTAGCAAAAGAGCTTATGATATACTCTGCCGAGGGCAGAATCACCTGCGAAATATTCCCTAATTTAGATTTTGTTGCAATGGCAGGCATCACAGATGTTGAGGCGGCTTTTGCACAGAAGGTTGAGGAAGTAAATACAGACTTACCTCTCTACAAGAGAATTACAAAAACTATCGTCAGAGAAAACGAATTTGACAAGACTGCTTCGGGTAAAATAAAAAGAAAACATAATCAGTAAGGAGCAGTAAAAAATGGATTTTTGGGCAGTATTCAACGAAGTTAAGGAAACATTTATGCAGGCAGATGTCAGCAACTATCAGGGACACCTTGCGTTGCAGGTAAACCTCACAGGCGAGGGCGACGGTAAGTTCTACGCAGAGCTTAACAACGGCACCTTAAGCGTTGAACCATACGAGTATTATGACAGGGACGTAATGTTCATTGTCGATTCAAAGGATTTCCTCAAGATTGTTCACGGCAAGCTTGACCCCGTGTTCGCTTTCACAGTAGGAAAGTTAAAAATTGAAGGAGACTTAGGCAAAGCCTTAGAAATCCAGAATCTTATTAAAAAAGCATAATAAATCAGCATAACGAAGATGGCTGTATCACTTTTCAGATAAGTGGTACAGCCATCTTTTTTGTACAGAATCGCTCCGCAGTTTGAGGGTATAACATTATTTTATCAACAATGCTCATCGTACAATATTAAACTGTGTTGTTAAACGATAATTCATCTCATTAAGCAGGCCTCTGCCCTACGTTGTAATAGAAAAATTAAAAAAATTTTAAAATATTTTTTGATTTTGCATTTTGGTATGCAATTTTCGGGGATTCTGTACCCCTTAGTGAAAGGTAGATAAGAAGCCTTTCAGACAAACGGAGGTGCTTATGAAAAAAACTAAGAAAGGACTCACGGCACGTGAGAAAAGCTTTTGCAGTTGCTTTGTCAGCTGCGGAAGTGCAGATGAGGCGGCATATTCGGCTGGCTTTGTGAAAAATCCTCGCAGGGCAGGCGAAGAGCTTTTGTGCAGAGAGGATATTTCTCAGGAAATCAAAAGACTTGGAATGTGCAGGTCACAGTCTCTTTCCGAGATTGCCGCAACGGGCTATCGCAGACTTGCTTTCGGCTCGATTTCAGACGCTGTTTCGCTGTTGTATATGGAAAAGCCAACCAATGAACAGCTTGAGCATATGGATTTGTTTTTGGTTTCGGAGATAAAGCGACCAAAGGACGGTTCAATGGAAATCAAATTTTTTGACAGGCTTAAGGCACTTGAAAAGTTGAAAAATGACGAGACTCCCGAAGATACGGCTTTACCGTTTTATGATGCAATTTTAAAGGGTGCTTCGGCTTTGAGAAGTGATGAAAACGGAAGTTAGGACTTTTTCGCCAAAACAGCTTACCGCACTTTCGTGGTGGTGTGACGGCTCTTGTTATTGTGACAGAGATGCTCTCATCTGCGACGGTGCAGTGAGGTCGGGCAAGACCTTTTGTATGAGTCTTTCGTTTTTTGCCTGGGCTTTCTATCGCTTTTCGGGGGCGGATTTTGCTCTTTGCGGCAAGACTATCCGTTCTCTGCGGAGAAATATGATTACTCCGATTATCCCTTTTTTAAAGCAGATTGGCTTTGAGTGTGAGGAGAAAATTTCGCTTAATATGCTTATTGTTCGGTGCGGCTCAAAAGAAAACAGGTTTTATCTTTTCGGCGGTAAGGACGAGTCCTCGGCTTCGCTCATTCAGGGTATGACCTTGTCGGGTGTGCTTTTTGACGAGGTTGCTCTGATGCCTCGCTCCTTTGTGGAGCAGGCTCTGGCTCGTTGCTCTGTCAGCGGCTCGAAATTCTGGTTTAACTGCAACCCTGAGTATCCACGACATTGGTTTTATCTTGAGTGGATTTTAAAGGCAAAAAGCAAAAACGCACTTCACCTGCATTTTACAATGGGTGACAATCCGGCTTTGTCCGACGAGGTGCGGCAAAGGTACGAAAGCTTGTATTCGGGTGTGTTTTATCAGCGTTTTGTGCTTGGCAAGTGGGTTGCAGTACACGGTGCGGTTTATCCGTTTATGGATGACGAGAGTATGTACTGCGAGGTGCCGCAAGAGAGTTTTGAGGAATTTGCCGTTTCCTGCGACTACGGCACTGTAAATCCTGCTTCTTTCGGGCTTTGGGGCAAGGCTGAGAATGTATGGTACAGGATTGACGAGTATTATTTTGACTCACGCAAGCAGGGCTTTCAACGCACCGATGAGGAGCATTACAGAGAGCTTGAAAAACTTGTGGGAGGCAGGAAAATAAGCTCGGTGACGGTTGACCCCTCGGCGGCAAGCTTTATTGAGGTTATCCGAAGGCACGCAAAATTTCGGGTGTTTTCTGCTGACAACAATGTTGTCAACGGCATACGCAGGGTGTCGCAAGCCTTGCGTGACGGCAGAATTAAAATCTGTTCAAACTGCAAGGACAGCAGGAGAGAATTTTCTCTTTACAGATGGGATACAAAAAACGGTACTGATGTGCCGGTTAAGGAAAACGACCATTCAATGGACGATATAAGATATTTTGTTACTACGGTTCTTGACGGCAACAGAGGTTTTTCGGTGTTTGCCGCAAGAAGATAGGAGGTGTGTTTTTGGGATTATTTTCTCACAAAAAGAAAAAATCCGAGACTTCAAATCACAAGACGGTGCAGACGGCACAGAGGGAAAATTTTAACTCCCTGCTTAATTTTGAAGGCTACAAAAAGGGGCTTACTGCCTCTGACAGACAGCTTTATGAGTCACTCAGGGCATCGGTGCCTGTGATTGATGCGGCTGTGTGCAAGATTATCAGACTGCTTGGCACGTTTGAGGTGAAAACCGAAGACAAAAGGTGCCAGAGTATTGCAGACAGCTTTATTAAAGATGTGTCTGTCGGGGCGGCAGGCAACGGTCTTGACAAGTTTATTTTTTCGTATATGGACTCTCTGCTCACCTATGGCGAAGCTGTGGGAGAGATAGTTTTATCAAGAGACGGCAGTCGTGTGGCGGCTTTGTATAATGCAAATCTTGACGATGTTGAAATTCGTGAGGGCAGTTCGGTGCTTGAACCTGTAATATGCGTCAGAAACGGCTGTGAGCTTATCCCTGTGAAAAATCAGAGTCTTGTTTTTGCAACGCTTTTAAATCCTGTTGCCGGTACTCTGAGGGGTAATTCGCTCTTAGGTGGGCTTTCATATGTAAGCTCGGTTTTACTCAGGATTTTTGAGTCGATAAAAACCAACTGGGAGCGTGTGGGTAATGTGCGTTTTGCGGTTACTTATAACCCCTCTGACGGCTCAGGTTTTACCGAAGAAAACGCAAAGCTTATAGCCGAGGAATGGAGCAAGGCGATGCGAAGCGACAATGTATGCGACTTTGTTTCTATCGGTGATATATCGGTAAAGACCATCGGTGCTGACAACGCTATGCCCGAGTGTGAGGTGCCGATAAGACATCTGCTTGAGCAGATGGTTGCAAAGCTTGGTATTCCGCCGTTTTTGCTTGGCTTTTCGTGGTCAAGCACGGAGCGTATGAGTAAGCAGCAGGCGGATATTCTCACAAGCGAGCTTGAATATTACAGAAATCTGCTGAATCCTGTGATTAAAAAAATCGTGCTGGCACAGCTCAGACTCAACGGATACAACTGTGGTATTGAGGTTGAGTGGGGCGACATAAATCTTCAGGATGCGGTTGAGCTTTCTGAGGCAAGACTCAACAACGCAAATGCACAGCAAATTGAAATCGGACTTTCGGAGGTGACAAATGAGTAATACAGAAATAAGAAAAACAGTTGCAGGATGTGCCGGAAATTCATTATGTGACATCAGCGACAGCGATATGGCACTTATAAACAGCTACACACGCAGGGTGCTTGAAAAAGATGAGGTCTATGTTTTTTCAGTTATTCTCTGCGACAACGATATTGACCGTGACGGCGAACGATTTACCGTGGAATCTCTCTTTGAGCTTGAAAAGCTTTTTGTCGGCAAGACGGGGATTTTTGACCACAGCCCGAGTGCGAAAAATCAGACGGCAAGAATTTTTGCCTGCGAGGTTGAAAGCGTTGAGGGCAGAAAAACCGCTACGGGTGATGATTATTTCAGACTCAGGGCAAGGGCGTATATCCCCAAGGCTCAGAGTACGCAGGATATTATTCTTTCGCTTGACAGCGGAATTTTAAAGGAGGTAAGCGTCGGCTGTGCCGCAGGTGATGTCAGATGTAACATATGCGGTGCAAAGGGCGGCGGTTGCTCTCACGTAAAGGGCGAAGAATACGGCGGCAAGGTTTGCTGTTATGAGCTTATGAACATCTATGATGCTTATGAATGGAGCTTTGTTGCCGTGCCTGCTCAGAAAAATGCAGGGGTCATTAAGACCTTTGGCAAATTACGAAAGGATATGAATATGGACGAAATTTTAAAGAGTATTTATTCAAAAAAGGGCGTACAGCTCAGTGAAACAGAATGTGAAAAGCTGTGCAATTACATTGACGGCTTGAAGACCAGTGCAAAAGACGGTGTTTATTACCGTGACAACCTCACCAAAGAGGTTTTAAGACTTTCTGCAATTGTTCAGCCTGAAATTTCAAGAGATACTATGGAGTATGTCACTAAGGGTATGACGGTTATGCAGCTTAAGGAATTTAAGTCTGCTTTTGAGTCAAAGGCAAGCGACTATCTCCCTGCAACTCCACAGCTTTACAGAGAAAAAACAAACAACACAGCCGACACAAACGGCAATTTCAGAATTTAACGGAGGTAATTTTTTATGATGGTTAATTTTAACGGATTCGGTGAAAACTCAGCTACTTTCGAGGCTGACAGCTCACTTACAACTGCGGGTGTTCCCGTAAAAATCAGCGGTGACGGCAAGGTTTCAGCCTGTGCAGGCGGTGAAGCTTTCTGCGGTATCTGCACTCACTTAAGAGACGGCTTTGCTACCGTTCAGCTTGCAGGTTACGTAACTATGCCTGCTGCTGAGAAAATCGCAACAGGCTACACAAATATTTCAGCAGGTGCAGACGGCACTGTTTCAGCATCAGGCTCAGGCAGAGAGTACCTTGTGCTTGATTCAACACAGACAACAGTCGGTTTTATTCTTTAATCAGGAGGAGATAATATGGCAAATTTTGAAAATATTACAATAGAAAAGGGTATGTATCAGACAAGAGGCAAGAGCCTTACTGAGGTGCTTGAGGCACTCGACCCGTCAGAAAATTACGAAGGTACAAGCCTTGCAGGTCTTGATGCTTTTTCAAGACAGCTCAAGCGTTTTGACATCAAGGTAAGCGGCAAGGGCAGTGACTGCGTTGAAAAGTTTTTTGCAACATCAGACTCAGCGGCACTTTTCCCTGAGTACGTAAGCCGTGCAGTAAGACAGGGTATGGAGCGTGCAGACATTCTTCCTCAGCTTGTGGCTACGGTGACAAGCATTGACGGTATGGACTACCGCAGTATTGTATCTGACCCTACCGAGGACGAAAAGAGCCTTAAGGTTGTGAACGAGGGTGCATACATTCCTCAGACAACAGTTAAGACAAGAGAAAATCTTGTCAAGCTTCACAAGCGTGGCAGAATGTTGGTGGCTTCCTACGAGGCTTTAAGATTTCAGCGTATTGACTTGTTTACCGTAACACTCAGAAAGATTGGTGAATATATTGCAAGAGCACAGCTTAAAGATGCAGTGAATGTTCTCATCAACGGTGACGGTAACGAAAACCCTGCGGAGAATATTGAGGCGGCAACAGGCGGCAAGCTTGAATACACAGATTTGTTAAGCCTCTGGTCTTCACTTGCTCCGTATGAGCTTAACGCAATTATTGCTCCTACAGATGCAATGCACAAGATTCTTTCTATGGGCGAGATGAAGGACTCAAATGCAGGTCTTGATTTTCAGGGCAGCGGCAGAATGATTACACCGCTTGGTGCAACACTTCTTCATGCTCCCGAAATTGAGGGTGCAAAGCTTATCGGTCTTGACAAAAACTGTGCTTTGGAAATGGTGCAGGCAGGCGGCGTAATCACAGACTACGACAAGCTCATTGACCGTCAGCTTGAGCGTGCGGCTATTACCTGCACAGCAGGTTTCTCAAAAATCTTTACCGATTCTGCAAAGACACTTTCTTACTGATGAGGTGATTTTTCTGAATATCGGCAACATTACGGAGAGATTTGAGCTGCTCAGCGGAATTGATGAGACCGAAGTGCCTAAGTGGAAAAGTCTTATCAATGATGCGTGCAACTGTGTTTACTCAAAGGTAAAAAAAGAAAACCTTACCGAAGATGATATTTCACGGCTTGATTTCCTGTGTGCTGTGTATGCGTGCAGGCTCTATCTTGCGGCAATCCCTTCTGAGCCGACTTCCTTTGCGGCAGGCGATTTCAGGGTAAATTCGTCTGCCGACAAGGCAGAAAAAATAGAAAAGCTCTGGAAGGAAGTGTCAGAAAAATATTCGGACCTTCTGCAGTCGAAAAACTTTTTGTTCGGGGCGGTGTGCGGATGAGTATTTTTTCTTCTGCAAAGGGAATAATCGAAAGGTACGGCTTGGAAATTACTGTTGAACAGAAGGGCGTTATAAAGCACACAAAGGCTTTTATTCAGCCACTGAGATACAACAGCAAATACTATGGTTTTGGTGAGCATCACAAAACAGGATTTTTAAGAACAGAGAGATATTTGTATATCGGTCCGCCTGACATACAGCTTATTTCGGGTGAGTCCGTAATAGAAAGCCTGGGACATAAATATATTGTTAAGAGAGCCGAAATTTACCGTGCACAGGGGTGTTGTGTCTATACATGGGCAATTCTTACTCTGTGCGGCGAAGTATTGGAGGATGAATATGAAGCAGATACTCAGACAGCTTGACAGCCTGATAGCTCGTATAAGGCTTTGTGAAAATCTTGCAAGGGTGAGATTTATCAGAGACTATGGCACACATTCGGCTGAAACACCTGTTACGGGATTCTTAGCCGTTGTGTCGCTTACTGATACATCTCTTTCAAAACAGTTCATCGGAGAATATCTGGACTCTTCAATCAAGGGCGAACAGTTTTCGGCTAAGGTTGAAATCAATGTTTATGCCCCTGCAAGTGAAAACGGCAACGGCTTATCGGAGGTTATTTCAGAGCTTATGTCAACTATCAAGAAGGTTGACAACGAGAAAATTCTCAGAGATATTACGGCTTCTCCGATTGAGTTTGATGCTGATATGAATTCTATATTCCGCACTGTGGAATTTAAGATGGATTTTTGTTTGTGCGAGGAGGTATAAATGAGTTTTTCGGGATTTTTAAAGGGCGAGGATATTACCGTTGTAAAAAACGGCAGTATCCTCGGAGGAATTACAAGCATTGAAACCGAGGAGAAAAATAATTTGTACCGTACAAGAGAATTTTTAAGCAACAAGGTAGTGTATGAGCGTGCTGAAAAAACATACATTATAACCCTTGAGATGAACGTAACTGAAGAACATTATTTTTCTGAGTCGGACAGAGTAGAGTCGCTTGAGATACATACAGAAAACAAAATTGTGCGTTTTTATGACGGCAGGGTTATCAATGCAAAAAATATCGGCAAGGGCGGCGAAAAGGCAGTTTTAAGGCTTGTACTTGAATGTACGGAAAGGGAGGTTGTATAGTGGAAAACGAATATAATGCGGTTTTGGAAAACGATGATGAAGAGAGCTTGGGCAAACAGGCTGTTATGCTCAGCGAGGAGTTTGAGCGTGAAAGCAGAAGATACAGCCGACGTTTCACAGAGGAGGACGAGGTGAGAATCCGATGACTTTGATTCCTATGAGATTTAAGGGCTATCAGTGGCGACACAATCCTTGCGAGATAAGGTTTGAATGTGAGAAGAACATAAAGGAGCTTACTGCACCCTATGAAAAAGAGGTTTTGCAGAATCTCGGCAGAAAAAACAGACTTATAATCGGCAAGGGCGAGCTTTGCGGAGAGGATTGCAGAGAGCAGTTTGCCGCTTTGTGGAAGCTGTTTAATCAGGGCGGCACGGGTGTGCTTGCGATAGATTGCATTGAGCCGATTTACGCTGTTTTTGAGAGCCTTACAGTGATAGGCGAGCCTAAGCCGGATATTCTTACATATACTTTTGTTTTCAGAGAGGATATGGAGGCGGTAAAGAAGCTTACACCGAATGTCCATATCTGTTCTGAGGGTGACTGCCTCTGGGATATGTCATATATGTATGACGTACCGATAGACAAGCTTGTGGCACTGAATACAGACATAAAACGCCCTGATGAAATGCAACACAAAGGAAGGGTGATTTGCCTGTGTTAAGTTTTTTTATTGAAACAAGCGATAAAAAAACGGTGGCTCTCCCTGCTCCTGTTTCGGTTGTGTATAACAGCGAATACTCTGTGCCTGCTGATGATATTTCGCTCAGTCTTCCTTATGTGGGAGAAATTGCGGACAAGGCTGATTTTATTTTTGCATACGAGGGAGAGAGGCTTGTTTTCAAAGGTATTGTTGATGAGGTTATCACTCTTTGCAACAGCGGTGGTCTTAAAACTAAAATCAACGCACGAAGCATGGCAGGTATCCTGCTTGACAACGAGGCACAGCCTAATATTTATAACAGTGCAACTGCTGATTTTATTTTTAAAAATAATTTGAAGCCTTTTGGATTTACTGAGTTTGAGGCAGACAACTCTCCGTATTACGGTAATATTAATATAAACAAAGGTATGAGTGAATGGCAGGTGCTTGAGAATTTTTGCCGTAACAGGTTTTCAACTCTTCCGAGAATTGAAGGTAACGGTAAAGTTATTTTTGACGGCAGACTCAGCAGCGATAAAATATTTTTTTCGGAACACGGTGAATACTCGTTTACCTCCTTAATTAAACAAATAAAAAAGTACCGCAGTGTTTCCGAGGTCAGGGTAAGACTTACGGAAAGCGGCGGATACAGAAGTGTTCTGAAAAATGAGCATTACAACAGTCAGGTTGTGAGGCGACGCTTTGTTGATGCTCTTTCCGGCAGACGAAGTTTATCGACTGCGGATAAGATTCTTGACGAGAGCGTAAACAGCTCTTTTGAAATTACGCTTGAATGTCCGTATCGGCTGATTGATGCGGCAGGCAAAAAAGCTGAGGTACAGAGCCGTACTTTTGGCACGACTGCTGACTTGTATATTCACAGCCTGAGATATACGCTTGATAAAAACGGCGAAAAAACTACGGTTGTTTTAAGAAAGGTAAGGTGAGGTTTATGTGGATTGCAGATTATCTGACTAAAAATTCAATTACTGCTCCCGAGGCGGTGAGTGGTAATGTTGTAGGCTCCGACAGAAGTATGACGGCAGTAGTTTCATCAGGAGAGCATAAGGGTCTTAAAAATGTTGCACCCTACGGGGTGATTTCTACCCCGCCTGTGGGTGCAGCCGCAGTTGTTCTTCCGCTTTCCGACAGCGAGGTTTGTGTTGGTGTTGTCTGTAACAACGAAGGCCTTGAGCCGGGTGAGCTGATGCTCAGGTCAAAGGGCGGAGCTTCGATTTTGCTTAAAAATGATGGGTTTGTGTATATCAACGGAAAGAAGTTCGGAGGACAGGATGGAATATAAAATAACTAACGGCGATCTGGCTGTGGACAGTAGCGGCAGATGTGTGCCGCTTACCTCTGATGAGATGGTTTTGCAGAGTGCATACATACGAATTGCGGCTAAGAAAGGAAAGTTTTTCTACAACAGAGAACTGGGCTCAGATGTTCACAGCCTTGATAAAAACGATAAGGAATTTGATAAAAAATTTCTTTTTGCAGTCAGAGAGGCGATAGTAGACCTGCCTGATGTGAAGGTTGAGATTGTTTCAAAAAGACTGAACAGAATTGTATTAGGACTGACCTACAGGTCGGTCTACCGACAGGAGGTTATAGAATTAAATGGTAACGTATGATGAGATTTATCAGCGAATGAAGACTGAATATATTGCACAAGGCGGTGTGGATTTTGACGAGGCAAGCGACACAGCCATAAGAATGAGGGTGCTTGCCGGTGAGATTTACAACGCTTACACAAATGCAGAGTGGCTGAAAAAGCAGATGTTTATGTCAACTGCAAGCGGAGAGTTTCTCGATTATTTTGCTTCTCAACGAGGTCTTGAAAGAAAGCCTGCACAGAAGGCACAAGGTGAACTGTATTTTAAAATCAACGAGGCACATGCAAGTGATATTTTTATTCCTAAGGGCACAACAGTGACAACGGCTGATCCGGTTCCTGTGCGTTTTGTAACACTTGAGGATGATTGTATATTTGCGGGAAATACTGCTACTCTTGTTTACGCTGAGGCTGAAAAGGCAGGAAGCAGTGGTAATATACAGGCTTTTAAAGCTAATATTATGGTTGATGCTCCTGTTGAGATTGATTATGTATACAACACAGATGTTTTCTTTGGCGGCTGTGATGAGGAAACCGATGAACAGCTCAGAAAACGAATAAAGGATACTTTGAGAATGCCTGTGAACGGTACGAACTCGGCTTATTACAAAAAGCTTGCGTTGACGGTTCCGGGGATAACAAATGTAGGTGTTATACCAAAAGTCAGGGGTGTGGGTACGGTTGATGTGTATGTCAGCAACGGCTCACAAGCTTCTGAAGAAATTGCTCTTGCACAGGCACAGGAGCTTATAAGCCGAAACAGAGAGCTTAATGTTGATGTGAAGGTTAATGCCGCCTATCCTTATAAGGTTAATTTTTCGATTACAGTCAAGGCTATGGAAGGCTACCGAAATAATGATGTTGTTCAGATTTGTACTTCTGCGTTAAAGGAATATCTTAATGATATTGAAATAGGCGGTGTTATGTATCTGTCGGAACTTGGAAAGAGGCTGATGAACAGTGGTGCTATCAGGTCGTATGAATTTGCATCATCTGCTAAAGATGTTTATTTAACAGAAGCACAACGTATTACAGCAGAAAACATAGAATTTGTGGTGAATACAGATGAACAGTTATGATTCTATGAGAAGAAAGCATTTGCAGACAGGGCTGTATAAAGCAGACAACTCTACTGCACTGCATAAAGAACTTAAGGCTTATGCCGCAGGCATTGACCTTGTGTTTGACAGGCTTGCTTTGTTGCAAAGGGAGAGCTTTATTGACACAGCCGAGGACTTTGGACTTTATGAAAGAGAGCGTTTTTCAGGTGCCGTATGTGATACACTTGATATCCAAAAACGAAGAGAATTGCTCAAAACTCGTGAGCAGACAAACGAACACACCTGTTCGCCTGCTGATTTTGAAAAAATTGTTGCAGGTTATGGTCTGACTGATTTTTCGATAACTGAAGCTCCTGCAAATCAGCTGGTTACACTCACTGTCAGAGATGTGCTAAGCGACGATAACAAGCGTTGGATAGAAAAAATGGCGGAAGCGGATTTTCCTGCACATCTGAATTTAAGCGTTGTTTTTGAATGATTTTTTCTTTTGAAATAAATTATTTTGTTTCGTGCGGTGTAAAACCGCTACGGATTTTTTTGAACATTCTCCTTAAAAATTTTTATTTGAATATATAACGATAGGGCTTGTCCGACTGATACAGTGGAACAAGCCCTATATTTTTTGTCAGGTTATCAATAGTTTGGCAACGGTGACGTTGCATCTAAATCGAGAAGATAGTATCGTTTTCATATACATTTTGTAGCCCGACAACGAATGTTGTTATTATAACGTAGGGCATTAAAGTTTTCTAATAGCCAAAACTGTCTGCTCGGATTGGGTCAAGCGTCACGCTTGCAAGCCCCGCCTACGTTATATCAGAAATATATTGTCGGGCATTAAAGTTTTCTAATAACCAAAACCATCTGCTCGGATTGGGTCAAGCGTCACGCTTGCAAGCCATAATTCAGCACTCTGAATAAAACAAAAGAGCCGTTTCACTTTTATCAGTGAAACAGCCCCTAAGTGCGTAAATTTTATATTAAATTTTCTCAAGCACTCTTTTAAGCTGTGCTACGGGCAGACCGATTACGTTGTAAAAATCGCCGTTAATTCCTTTGACAAGCAAAGCACCCAGTCCCTGTATACCGTATGCACCAGCCTTGTCCATAGGCTCGCCTGTTTTTACATAATCTTCAATTTCCTTATCGC
>JAXJTT010000017.1:0-1673 GCA_036309445.1 Ruminococcus sp.
AGATTCATTCTGTACTTGTTTACAACGCTGTTGAAATGAGTGACGAAGAGCTTGAAGCAGAGCTTACTGAGCTTGAAGAAACCTATGATCCTAAGTCAGTTTACTTCGGCACAGATATGAATCTTCTTGAAGGTGCAGTTGCTGTTACATCAGATGCAATAAGAGAAGAAGCTGCAACAGGCAATCAATGGTTTGCTTGCTTCACAGGTAATATGGCAGGTGATATTTCAATTTCCTCTCTCATCGGTGTAGGCGGTATTGCTCTTACAGGTGTTTCTGCTCATTTCCTTATGAAGCAGTTTTCTGCTTCTCATTCTGTGATGACAGCTAAGGACGCTGATAGCATAGCAACTCTTCAGCGTGTGATGAAAAATCTTGAATTTAACAACAGTAACGCAGTAATGAAAGTTGAAAATTACGCACAACGAATTGATAAGCTTCAGGGTCAGATAGATGCTATAAATGCTAAGTATCAGGTTTCAACCTCAACAGTAGTATTCTCGTCACTCGGTGTTGCTGCAGGTCTTGCAATGATCGCATTCAGTGTTTATTCAATTGTGCAGATTGTCGACAAGTATAACCCAAAGTACACTAAGATTCCCTCAAATATGGTTGACACAGTTGAAACCGAAAACGGTAGCAGATTCATCAACTACACTGTTGTTAATTCACTTTGTGCAGATGGCACTGAAAAGCCCGGTGATACAAACGGTTACAGTGGTAAGCAGTGGAATGCAATCTACTACACAAAGAGCTTTGAAGCAGGTAAGTGTATGACCTCAACAGGCTACTTCATCGACTCAGCTGACAACTTCGGCAAGTACACACCCGTTGCGGGCTTCGGTACAAAGAATTGCTATGACCTTAACTCATTCAATGACAACGAAAACACAGAAAATATTTTTGTTGCTTTCGGTAACTCAAATAACAAGAAGTCAGCTGAAACATCAGTGCCCACTGTAATCGGCAGTATGTTTACATACGGTGCAATGGCTATAAGCGGTGTTGCAGGTATGGGTCTTGGTATGTGCATTATGTCACTTATCAAGCGTAAGAAGGAAAACTGAAATCAATCTGGTCTTTCTGAATTATAATTATTGAACTATCAGGCATCTGAGAATATTCTCGGATGCCTTATTTTTTAAAAAAAATTAAGCCTGATTTGTAAGCGGTTTGTAATATGTGCTGTGATAAAATTGCCTATCATTTTAAAAAAGGAGGATTTTATGAAATTGTTTAAAAAATCTTTATCTGTATTTATTGTTACAATTATGCTGTTAACTTCGGTGTCTTTGCAGGGATTTGCGGGTGTAACGGCGAAAGCTGCAAGTGACAACGGTGGAGCTGACGGTGATAATGTTACCGCCGGCTACAAACGTGAACATGTTATGAAGCGTTGGGAAAAACTCAATCAATCTTATATATCAGATTATTTTTCGGGTTTTGCTGTACCAATGGACGGCACAAACGGTAATCCGGATTATCTTGTGCCCGGTCAGGCTGAGGATATGATACCTCAAGGTCTGACTTACTGGGCTGAAAGGGATTGGCTTCTTATTTCTTCATACGATAAAAGCGAAGAAAATGCAAGTGTGATTTTTGCTCTTGACAGAAAGAACGGCAATTTTGTGGCGCAGTTTAATCTTTATACGCCTGACGGTGAGCCGTGGAAG
>JAXJTT010000018.1:0-67892 GCA_036309445.1 Ruminococcus sp.
GCACCAACAACCCAGCCGACTACAAAGCCGACAACAGCACCAACAACCCAGCCGACTACAAAGCCAACAACAGCACCAACAACCCAGCCGACTACTAAGCCTACAACGGAACCAACCGTGGAGCCGACACTCCCTTCTTTTATTTATGGCGATGCTAACTTAGATAAGACTGTTGATGTTCGAGATGTTACTGCGATTCAGTATTCTCTTGCAAAAATTCAGGCTTTAGCGTCAAATGATGCAATGCTTCAGGCTGAAGTAACAGGTGATTTTAGGGTAAACATCAACGATGCTACAATGATTCAGCTATATATAGCAGGATTTATTACAAAATTCCCTGTTGAGGAATATAAAAATAGTGCTGTAAAAGTAGTATCAAAAACAGCAACAGCAAGTTATGATGATACAATGACTCTTGTTAAAAATGATCTGGAAAAGTACTACACATACAGTTCTTATGATCAGTATATGGCCCTTAAGAAGTCTTATAGGAAATATAACGGGGCTACTTTAACTTCAAGTGAGAAGAAAAAGGCAGTCACAGACCTTACTGCAAAGCAAGAGGCACTTTACGAAATTACAGGCGGTGGTAGTAGCGGTAACGACGACCCTGTAACCCCAACAAACCCGACAGGTCAA
Source organism: Ruminococcus sp. (assembly GCA_036309445.1). Taxonomy (GTDB): domain Bacteria; phylum Bacillota; class Clostridia; order Oscillospirales; family Acutalibacteraceae; genus Ruminococcoides. Next base: position 640 of record JAXJTT010000018.1, read on the forward strand.
TATACCGTGTACTTCACAAACGACCAGGGCTGGTCTTCAGTAAAGGCTTATGTGTGGGGTACAGCCGGAGAAATGGCTGGATGGCCTGGTAAAGAGATGTCTTATGCATCAACTAACAAGTACGGTCAGAAAATTTATTCTATTTCTTTTGATTATAAGGATTACCAGAAGATTATCTTTACTAACGGTAGTGGTATACAAACTGTTGATATCGTATTGACAGGTGAACCTAACATAGGTTATTACGTCAGCGGTTCAAGCGGCGGTAAATTAACTTGCTCGACATATACATATCCATAATAAACATAAAAAGGCAATTTCACTTTATTGGTGAAATTGCCTTTTTTGGTAAACGAAAAGGATTGCCGCACTTTTCAGTGAAGCAATCCTTGTTGTGTAAATCACATTATTGAATTGATAAGGCCGCCTTTTTTGATGATGTTCTGAATGAACTCTGGGAAAGGCTCTGCCTGATATGTTTTGCCTGTTGTTTCGTTTGTGATAACACCTGTATCAAAGTTTACTGAAATAACATCGCCTGCGTTGATTTCTCTTGCCGCCTCGTCGCACTCAAGGATTGGAAGACCAATGTTGATAGCGTTGCGGTAGAAAATTCTTGCAAAAGTTGAAGCGATTACGCAAGAAATGCCGCTTGCCTTGATTGCGATTGGAGCGTGTTCTCTTGATGAGCCACAACCAAAGTTCTTTTCAGCAACCATAATATCGCCCTGAACAACCTTGTTTACAAATTCTGCATCTATATCCTCCATACAATGAGCCGCAAGCTCCTTGTGTGAAGCTGTGTTGAGATAACGTGCAGGAATGATAACGTCTGTATCTACGTTATCGCCAAACTTATGTACTGTACCTTTAGCGTTCATATTATTACACCTTACCTTTCTTCATTAAACCTTTGCAGGGTCTACAATGTAGCCTGCAACCGCACTTGCCGCCGCAACAGCAGGGCTTGCAAGGTAAACTTCGCTGTCTACGTGGCCCATTCTGCCTACGAAGTTACGGTTAGTTGTGGAAATAGCTTTTTCGCCTGCGGCAAGGATACCCATATGACCGCCAAGGCAAGGACCGCAAGTTGGAGTTGAAACAACTGCACCTGCTTCAATGAATATATCGAAAAGACCTTCGTGCATAGCATCAAGCCAGATTTTCTGTGTGCCCGGAATGATGATACATCTTACATTCTTTGCAATCTTCTTGCCCTTGAGAACCTGAGCCGCTGCTCTGAGGTCTGTGATTCTGCCGTTTGTGCAGGAACCGATTACGCACTGGTCAATCTTAACCTCTGTTTCGCCGATTTCGTCAACTGTTCTTGTGTTTTCAGGAAGATGTGGGAATGCAACAGTTGGTCTGATTGTGCTTAAGTCGATTGTGTATTCTTCGTCATATACAGCGTCTTCGTCTGCAACATATTCTACAGGTGTGCCCTGATATCTGCCGTTGCAGTATTCTCTTGTAACATCGTCAACAGGGAAGATACCGTTCTTTGCACCTGCTTCGATAGCCATATTTGCAATACAGAGTCTGTCGTCAATGTTGAGGTACTGTACACCCTCGCCCATAAACTCCATAGATCTGTATAATGCACCATCAACACCAATCATACCGATGATGTGGAGGATAACGTCCTTACCGCTTACAAAGCCCTGTGGCTTGCCGATAAGGTTGAACTTGATAGCAGAAGGAACCTTGAACCATGCCTTACCGCTGATCATACCTGCCGCCATATCTGTTGAGCCTACACCTGTTGAGAATGCACCCAATGCACCGTATGTGCAGGTGTGAGAGTCAGCACCAATGCAGAGGCAACCCGGACCTACAAGACCTTTTTCAGGGAGGAGAGCGTGTTCAATACCCATCTGACCAACATCCATATAGTTTTTGATGTCGTATTTGTCAGCAAACGCTCTTGTCTGCTTAACCTGTGTAGCCGCCTTGATGTCTTTGTTAGGTGTGAAGTGGTCCATAATCATAGCGATTTTTGTGTTGTCAAAAACCTTTGTTGCACCGTTTTCCTCAAAAACATTTATAGCAACGGGAGATGTAACGTCGTTGCCAAGTACCATATCAAGCTTTGCTTCAATAAGCTGACCTGCCTTAACCTCGTCAAGTCCTGCGTGAGCCGCAAGAATTTTCTGAGACATAGTCATACCCATAAAAATCAACTCCTTATTAATTTCGGCAACTAAAATTCAGCGTTGCCTGCATATTATCCTTTATATTATCCCATAATACAAGAAAAAAGATTGTAAACTACGCTACAATCAGAACAATAAAATCCGTAGCCCGACAATATATTTCTGATATAACGTAGGGCGGGGGCTTGCAAGCGTCACGCTTGCAAACTAAATTTAGCGATGAATAAATTGTACGTAAATGAACAATTACCGCTATTGACATTTAGTGGCTTTTGATTTATTATGTTAAGTGTATAACTATATTACAAAGGGGCGTGTGGCTGTGACTGATTTTACAGTAATTTTAGACATTGCAATTGTGGCTCTTCGTATGCTGTTGCCTGTTTATGCCGTAGTGATTGTATATAATTGTTATGCCGCTATGCGTAGACACAGACGTCCCGAAAAACCTCTGGTTACTTTGTTCAATGCAGAAACAGAACGCAAAATCCCTGTGATTTTCTGGGAAAATTCAATCGGCAGAAGCAAAGCAAGCGATATTGTCGTTGAGGACCCTACGGTTTCACGTAATCATTGTGTACTTCTGAGAAGAACAGATGGTTGGTTTATCACCGACACAGGCTCAAAGAGTGGTACATATGTCAACGGTGAGGAAGTTGTCGGCAGAAAAAGAGTTTTGATTGATGATATCATCACTGTGGGCAACAGTGATTTCCAGTTTAAGAGGGGTGAGGAATACGACGGGAAACTCAAGCATAGCTGGTTTTTCTCGAAGGTTAATCCGAAGCCTGCGATGCAGAACTGGAAGCTGATGTCTCTGATTACATTTTTCCACCTGTTTATGTGCGTGGAAGCAATGTTCTGGTCAGCAAGGGAAGATATTTTTTCTCCGCTTGTGCTGTTTGGCTTGCTTGCGTTTGTTGAATGGGCATTTTTCTTTGTTTCAACAAAGGTATTGCACAGAGTTAATTTTGAGCTTGAATCACTGGCACTTTTCCTCACGGGTACGGGTGTTATGATGCTTGCACGACAAGCAAACGTATCGGCATATGTTCAGCTTGCGGCATCGGTAATCGGTATGGTTCTGTTCTGTGTGATTATCAGGTTTATTGAAAATCCCGACAGGGCTTCGGCACAGAAGCTCAGATATTTTCTGATGGTTGCCGCAATCGGATTGCTCTCTGTGAGTATTCTTTTCGGTACAATTACTTACGGTGCGAAAAACTGGATTGTGATTGGCGGAATTTCCGTTCAGCCGTCAGAGCTTGTGAAGATTATATATATATTGATAGGTGCGGGTACGCTTGACCGCCTGCAGACTAAAAAGAACCTGCTTGAGTTCATTATTTTCTCTGCAGTTTGCGTTGGCTTGCTTGCTCTTATGGGTGACTTCGGTACAGCACTTATCTTCTTTGTTACATTCCTGCTTATCGCTTTTATGCGTTCAGGAGATTTCAAAACTATTATTCTTGCTCTTGCCGCCGCTGTTTTCGGTGTTTCCATTGTGTTACGCTTCAAGGCTTATGTGCTTGACCGCTTTAAGGCTTGGGGTCACGTGTGGGATTATCCGTACAGCTTAGGTTATCAGCAGACACACGTGCTTACTGCTATTGCAAGCGGTGGTCTTTTCGGTGTTGGCATCGGCAACGGTTTTCTCAAGGGGGTCGGTGCATCTGAAAGTGACCTTGTTTTCGGTGTTGTGGCTGAAGAAATGGGTATAATAGTTGCTGTTACTCTTGCTCTTGCGGTTGCTTGCCTTGTGATTTACGCAAGGGCGATTGCTACACGAAGCAGAAGTACATTTTATTCTATTTCAGCTTGCTGTGCGGCCGGTCTTTTAGTTGTTCAGCTTGCTTTGAATGTTTTTGGTGCAACAGATATTTTACCGCTTACAGGTGTTACTTTTCCTTTTATAAGCTGTGGCGGTTCAAGTATGCTTTCTTGTTGGGGTCTTATCGCATTTATCAAGGCGGCTGACGAGAGAACTTACTCAATTAAGAAATAAAATTATAAAATCTAAGCGAAGCGACCTTATATATTTGCTTAAAGCGAATATCACATCATCGAAGATGATATATCATTGAAATATCGCAAGGCGATATTTCTTGGGAAGGAGGCGTTTGGGTGAAAAGGATACTTCGCAGAAGTACATTGATATTTGCGGTTGCAGTTGCATTTATCGGCGGTATGGGCTATCTTGCCTTCCAGCTCGCTGCAAACGCTGAAGAATGGGTTGACCAACCGTATAACTACCATGTTTCGGGTAGCGGAGGTCTTTCCAAAGCAGGAACGATTTTTGACCGTAACGGTGTTGTGCTTGCACAAAGTGTTGACGGAAAAAGATTATATAATGAAAGCCCGAGTGTGAGAAAATCACTTCTCCACGTTGTGGGCGACAATTCATCAAACATTTCTACTGCGGTGCAGAGCTTCTATCGCTCTGAACTTTCAGGTTATAACCTGATCTGGGGTGCAAATATGCCTGACTCTCTCCGCAAAGGAAATGATATGACTCTGACAGTAGACGCAGATGTCTGTGCCGCCGCTTACGATGTTCTGGAAAGCTACGGCAAAAAGGGTGCCTGCGTTGTATATAATTATGAAACCGGTGAGGTTATCTGTTCAGTCAGCACCTTTGCCTACGACCCTAACTCTCCTCCCGAGATTACAGAGGAAAATGAGGACGAGTATGAGGGTGTTTACCTTGACAATGTGCGTTCCTCTGCTTATACACCGGGGTCAATCTTTAAGATTGTTACAGCCGCTGCCGCTATTGAAAATATCCCCGATATTGAAGAGCGTGTGTGGGAGTGTACGGGCAGTGCGGAAATCGGCGGAAGTGATATCACTTGTGTTGATTCACACGGCACGATAAATTTCGAGCAAGCTTTGGTTCATTCCTGCAATGTGGTTTTTGCAGAGCTTGCAGTTGAGCTTGGTGCAGATAAAATGACTGCCATGGCTAATAAGGTTGGTATAAACGACAGCTACAAAGTTGATGAAATAAATACCGAAAAGGGTCAGTATGATGTTTCAGAGGCTGACGAAAACCAGCTTGCGTGGTCGGGTGTAGGTCAGTACGAGGTAAAAGCTAACCCTATGCAGATGGCTATAATCTGCGGTGCTATTGCAAATGGCGGAAAAACAAAGATTCCTTATACAATAGATGATAATTCACTTTTAGGAAAAATCGGAATAAACACGGCAGAAAATACTCACGAGCTTTTTGCTCCGACAACAGCACAAAGACTTGACCAGATGATGAGAAGTGCGGTTACGGATTATTACGGTGACGATATTTTCGGTGGTCTGTCAGTTTGTGCAAAGACAGGTACAGGCGAGATAGGCGAGGGTAAAGAGCCTAATGCCTGGATGGTCGGTTATGCACAGGACGAGGATTGTCCGCTTGCGTTTGCCTGCGTTGTTGAAGAAGCAGGTTTCGGTTATTCCTATGCAGGTCCGGTTGCTCAGGCGGCTATGATTAAAGCCGCTGAAAAGCTTGGTGCCGAAGCGGTGAGCTATTGATTACAGTTTTAAATTGATATAACATAAAAATAAAAATTCAACATTGTCGGGTATTAATGCTCTGGCAAATTAAAAACTTAGAACAAGTTGAAACAGAAAGGATATATATTATGAACATTCTTAAGGCACTGTTTGGTAACTACAGCAAGAAAGAGCTTAAGCGTATCCAGCCGATATGCGACAAGGTTCTTGCTCTCGAAGATAAATATAAGGCTATGAGCGAAAAAGAGCTTAAAAATCAGACTACTCTCCTTAAAGAGCGTCTTGCAAAGGGCGAAACAACTGACGACATTCTCCCTGATGCGTTCGCTGTATGCCGTGAAGCGGCTTGGCGTGTGCTTGGTATGAAGCACTATCCTGTGCAGATTATCGGTGGTATCGTTCTTCATCAGGGCAGAATTGCCGAGATGAGAACAGGTGAAGGTAAAACTTTGGTTGCTACTCTCCCTACATACCTCAACGCTCTTACAGGTGAGGGCGTTCACGTTGTAACTGTCAACGACTACCTTGCTCGTCGTGACTCTGAGTGGATGGGTAAGCTTTACAGATATCTTGGCTTAAGCGTTGGTCTTATCGCTCACTCACTTGAAAAGAAAGAAAGACAGGCTGCCTATGCTGCCGATATTACATATGGTACAAACAATGAGCTTGGCTTTGACTACCTCCGTGACAACATGGTTGTTTACAAGGAAGAAAAAGTACAGCGTGGTCACGCTTTTGCGGTTGTCGATGAGGTTGACTCAATTCTCATTGACGAGGCGAGAACTCCACTCATTATCTCAGGTAGAGGTGATAAGTCAACAGACCTCTACGCAAGAGCAGATGCACTTGCAAAAACTCTTAAGGTTCAGCGTTTTGACGAGCTTGATTCCAAAGAGGATATGGAGGATTACTACGCAGAGCATGGCATTGACTACGTAGTTGATGAAAAGCAGAAGACTGCAACTCTTACACAGAACGGTGTTAAGAAAGCAGAGCAGTTCTTTAATGTAGAAAACCTTACAGACCCTGAAAACCTCACACTCCAGCACCACGTAAATCAGGCTATCAAGGCTAATGGTATTATGAAGCTTGATGTTGACTACGTTGTAAAAGATGGCGAAATCATCATCGTTGACGAATTTACAGGTCGTTTTATGTACGGCAGACGCTTTAACGAGGGCTTGCATCAGGCTATTGAGGCTAAGGAAGGCGTAAAGATTCAGAACGAAAGCAAGACTCTTGCTACAATCACATTCCAGAACTACTTCCGTCTTTACAAGAAGCTTTCAGGTATGACAGGTACAGCTCAGACAGAGGCTGAGGAGTTTCAGGAAATCTACAAGCTTGACGTTGTAGAAATTCCTACAAACAAGCCACTTGCCCGTCAGGATTTACCTGATGCTGTATTCAAGACAGAAAGCGGTAAGTTTAAGAACGTAATCGAGCAGGTTTGCGAGGCTCACGAAAAGGGTCAGCCGGTACTCGTAGGTACAATTTCTATCGAAAAATCAGAGCTTCTTTCAAAAATGCTTAAAAAGCGTGGAATCAAGCACAATGTCCTCAACGCAAAGCAGCACGAAAAGGAAGCTGAAATCGTAGCACAGGCAGGTAAGCTTGGTGCGGTAACAATCGCAACAAATATGGCAGGTCGTGGTACTGATATTATCCTCGGCGGTAACGCTGAGTTTATGGCTAAGTCTTCAATGCGTAAGCAGGGCTTCCCGGAGGAGCTTATCGAAGAAGCTACAGGTTATGCGGAGACAGATAACGAAGAAATCATCAACGCAAGAGAAACTTTCAGAGAGCTTAATGCGAAGTATAAGGAAGAAATCAAGGAAGAGGCTGAGAAGGTAAGAGAAATAGGCGGTCTCTTTATCATCGGTACAGAGCGTCACGAATCACGTCGAATTGACAACCAGCTCAAGGGTCGTGCAGGTCGTCAGGGTGATCCGGGTATCAGTAAGTTCTATCTTTCAACAGAAGATGACCTTATGAGACTCTTCGGCGGCGACAGAATGAAGATGGTTATGGAGCGTCTTAACGTAGATGATGATACTCCGATTGATGTTAAGGTTCTTTCAAGCATCATCGACAGCTCACAGGAGAAGATTGAGATGCGTAACTTCGGCATCAGAAAAGACGTTCTCCAGTACGACGACGTTTTGAACCGTCAGCGTGAAATCATCTACGGTCAGCGTGATCAGGTTCTCAACGGTGAAGACCTCCACGAGACAGTTCTCAAGATGATTAATGATACAATCGAAACAAGCATCAGACAGTATCTCCCTGAGGGACCACACGAAAACTGGAACTATCAGAGCCTTAAGGATTATTACAAGGATTGGATTATCACAGACGCAGAGCGTTATGACCTTGATATTAAGGATCTTGAGGATATGGATGCTGATGAAATCAAGGATATGCTTGTTGAAGATGCACTTGCTATATATAAGGAAAACGAGGAGCTTCTCCCTGCTGAAACAATCCGTGAGATGGAGCGTGTTTACCTCCTCAAGAATGTAGATAAGCACTGGATGGATCATATTGATAATATGGACCAGCTCAAGACAGGTATCAGACTCCGTTCATACGGTCAGCACGATCCAGTTGTAGAGTACCGTATCGAAGGCTTTGATATGTTTGATGAGATGATTGAAACTATCCGTGAGGATACAGTTAAGATGATGCTCATTATGCCAAAGCGTGTATATGAGGTTAAGAAGCGTCAGGATGCTATTGCAGAGGCAAGACGTCTTGCTATGAAGCAGGCAGCAGCGGCTCATCAGGTTGTTCTTAACAGCGGTGAAGAAGAGCAGCAGCCAAGTGCTATTGAAGAGGCTCTTAAGAGAGAGCAGGTAGCAGAGCCGATTGCAACATCAGGTGACGGCACAGACACAGCTAACAAAACTGTTCGTAAGGGCAAGAAGGTTGGCAGAAATGACCTTTGTCCATGCGGCAGCGGCAAAAAGTACAAAAAGTGTTGCGGTAAGGATGAATAATATCCTGAGCGAAAAACAATAGTGCATAAAAATATAAAATTACAAATTGCTTACAAACAGGACGACTTTTTAGGTTGTCCTGTTTCTTTTGTCAAAATTTTGTAAGAGCTTTTTAACAATACAATAAAAGTTTTGCGAAAATTGTTGTTATTGTTGCGTAAATTGTTAAAATAGCTAAAAATACAAAGAATAGTCGAAAGAAAAGCAATAAAGCAGAAATTAGCAAAATTTACTTTTTATTTCTAAAAAACAACTAAAAACTTATTTCCAAGTTTGTGCAGATTTACTATTTAAATACAATTCAAAATAATATATAACTAAATTTATTAGAATTTTTTACTATACTGCGATACCAGCCTCTTTTTATTGTATGGTTATCGTTAGGATAAAGAAAAGGAGTTCGGAGAATGAAGAAAACTATAAAACGAACTTTAGGTTTGGCAAGGCGAGGGTTTGCTGTAATGGTTGCATTGTCTATGATACTGTCGGTGCTTGTAATATGCAATGTATCGGTATCAGCGGAAACTGATATTACGGTATATTTTAAGAATACAAGCAACTGGTCCCCTATGTATGCTTATGCCTGGAACACAGGCAATACATCAATACAACCACTCCGTGCATGGCCGGGGACATTGATGGAACGTGTGGGTACATCTGTATATTATAAGATTACAGTACCAACAAGTGCTGACAGAATTATATTCAGCGGTGGTGACGACAGCCACAAGACAGCAGACCTTACACTTTTTTCAACAGACAAGCGTCTTTATGATAACGGTACAGGTTTATGGTCAAATGATTTTGATGAGTCAAAATACACAAGCAATAATAATGTTACAAACGGTGGATATGATGCGGTAACAAATCATAACTTCCCAAGCGGTATTTTTGCGGCGAATGCTACATACTTTGACTATATGTCTGATGCAGAGTTAGACAACGGATACAATAATCCTGTTCAGGCAGGTACAAGCTTTAACGGAAGTGCCGATAACTGGTATCCTTTCTATGAGTTTAACAGAGTAATTGCAAGAAATGTTGTTGATAAGGACAACGGTTGGACATATCCGCTTTACTTTGGTAACTTCTGTAATACCGGTGGTGCATATGATACTTCTGCTCATAATGGTCCGTACAATGGTCCGTACACAGGTGCGATACACGGAAATAATGTCAGCAGATTCCATTATTTTGCAAATAACTCTAACACTGAAGGTGATTACAACCATCTTGCGAACAACCGTCAGGCTGTTCAGGGGCTTGCATACAACAAGCTTGATGATGCAGGTAATATTTATGTAACGCCAAATACAAAGATGCCTTACTTCGACATTGACTTCCTCAGTAAGAAGTTTACAAATCTTAAAAATAATCCTTATGAATCTGCAAACGGACAGAGAATCGCTCAGATTTATAAATCATACTTCCCGTTCAGAGAAGAGACAAATTCAAATACAAAAGTAACAACATATACTTTTGACTCAACCGATGCTAAGGATAATATATATTTCACATGGGGTGCTGATAATAAACCTAAGACAGTAAACTATGGTGCAGGCACATCATATGGTGTAAGAGATGGTATTCAGTACTTTATGAATCCGGATGAATACAGCCATGAGCACGGAAAATTTTATAGAGACGTAAAAACTTACGGTATTTTCCCGTTCAATGGCGGTGTTCTTGATGTTGAGGGAATTTCAAAGGATGAAATTCTTATTCAGCAGGAAAGCAACCTCAATATCTGGGCTTGGAGTACAGGTGAGGGTAAGAAGCTTATAAGAAGCACAAAAACTATTGAGGGTAAAAACTACTATTCATATACAGGTATTGGTAGTGCTACAAAATGTATTATCTTTGATGGTGATGGCATAACTGAGTACAACAAGAAATCAGGCGAGCTTGATATTAACGCTGTAAAAGGTGCTGTTGTAAACAAGGAAGGTAAAAAGGTTGGTTGCGGAAACGGCAATCTCAACTATGGCTTTGGTATCCGTATTGACATCGACTTCCGTGTTCCTAAAAACGGTAAGATTAACGGTGATGATGTTAAGTTTGAATACTCAGGTGACGACGACCTTTGGATTTACCTCAGTGATGAAAACGGTGAAAATTCAGAACTCATTCTTGACCTCGGTGGTAACCACAAAATGGCAAAGGGTGACATCAACTTTGCGACAATGCAGGTTACTGCTAATGATGTATATGACAGTGCTTCAAAGACAAGCAAGGGTAGGGTTGTAGAATACTTCAACGGAAGCAGCAACGGTAACATCAAACATCTTGATCCTAACGAGACTTACCATATGACAGTATTCTATATGGAACGTGGTCTTATTGAATCAAACTTCCAGTTTAAGTTTACATTTGCTCCACTCGATAACCTCCTTACAACAGAGAAGGTTGTTGATACAGCTGATGTAAACGCAGGTATCCGGAGTGCAGTTGCTAACGCTGAGACCTTTACAGTAACAAACAAGGCAAGCTCAACAGCAACAGGTTCATATTCAGCACTCGGCAATAAAACATACAGCTATTCCAATAATGGTGTTAATGAAACATATACAACATCAGAAAATGGCAGCTATAAAATTCTTCAGCATAACGGCAAGGCTTCATTTACCAATATCACAGATACAGGTAAATACCTTGAGATAACTGAGAAGAACGATGGCACTTCAAGATTTACATATGATACAGCATACACTGTAACAGATGTAGAAAATAATAAAATTGCGAAAGATGCAGTAAATTCTGCAGAGCTTAATAATGTTTCCGGTAATACAGCTAAGTTTAAATTTGAAAACTCAGTTGATAAAGACGAGCTTACACATTATAATGTTAAGTTTATCAACAAACCACAGACAGGCTCTGTTACAGCAGAAAAGAGTGTCGAAGATTCAGATGGCAAAGAGATTACAACTGATACAACTGATTTCGGATTTACCTTGAAGCTTGATGTTGATGGTAAAGGTTATAAAACTTATCCGAATGTTGAATATACAAAGAAAGCCTCATTTGGAAATGTTTCCGGTAAAACAGATGCAAACGGTAAGTTTACACTTAAGCATGGCGAGAGCGTTATGTTTGAAGGTATCCCACTTGGTGTAGATTACGTAATCGCAGAGGATTTAAATGATAATTACGTAACTCCGGGTGATGTTACAGGCAGTGTTTCTGAAGATACACCTAATCCGACAGTTACATTTGTAAATACTCCTATCAACAGAGAAAGTGCTTACATAACTATAAATGCGTATAAGAAATTGGACGGTTTAGATGTTGATATTCAGGACAACTTCAGTTTCGTTTTACAGCAGATGAAGTTGAAAGACGGAAAGCTTGAAGATGATAAGAGTGAAGGTGCTGTAAAATCTGAAGCCGGTAACACAGGTAATGGAATTACATTCCCGAAGATTGAATATAAATATGTATCTTCCGGTCAGGAAACAACGGTGAAGCCAACTGTAGCTCCTGTTACAACTCAGCCTACAACAGTTCCTGTTACAACTCAACCTACAACAGTTCCTCCTACTGTACCAAAAAATACAAAAACAATTACAGTGGGTGTTATCAGCTACATTCACAACGAAACAAACCCATCTTCATATAAGGTTCATTATTGGGGTGGTTCAGGCGGTGCCAAAGATGCAGATTGTATCTCTCTTGGCACAACCGAAAGCAGAAGCGTAGGTGCAGGTTATTGGAACAATGTTCCACAGACATTCCATATGTATACTGCGGAAATTCCAAAGGATGCAACAGGATTTAAGTTCCATATCGGCGACAGATGGTTCGGTGATGACGGTAACGCTGCATCAGATAATTCAGTTTATATTTTCAATTACAGCGGTGATAAGGCACTTTATGTAAAAGCTGGTGATGCTGACCCCTGCAACTCAATTTATTCGGTTTATTCAGAGCCGTCTGAGTACACGGCTTCAGCAGGCAGTTATTTAGCAGTTAGCTCTAATACTGAGGTTTACTACTACAAGTTGTACGAAAAGAATCAGGGCAATGCTGACTACAAGTATGATTCAAAAGTATATTATGTAGTTGTAACTGTTACAACTACTGCAACAGGTGTAACAGCAGAGGCTAAATACTACGGCTCAGAAGCAGATGCAATAGCACAGCGTAATGAGATAGGCACAGATGATGATTACAGCAATATCGTTTTCAACAATTACCATAATGGTGCGATAACTGTAAACAAACAGGATGCTAACGGTAATTCTATTGCAGATGGTGTTAAGTTTAAGCTCTATAAGGTAGAAGCAGAAAATGCAAGTATTGAGTCAGCACCAATGCTCGATCCTGACGGTGCAGTTATAAGCGACACAGCAAATTACGAAGGCGAGTCAATTACAGAGGGTTCGATAACTTTTGATAACCTTGATATTTTCAAGAATCAGTCATCTAATCCTGCAACTTTAGAGGAACAATGGTATTGCCTCGTAGAGTCACAGGCTAAAGACGGATTTATGCTCAGCTCAACAAAACATTACTTCATGCTTCCTGATAAGGATGGCAACTACAGAACAACACAGGGTGTTATCAACTACCCTGTTAAGATGCCAAACTCAAGCGGTAGTGGTGTAAAAGGTTTTGTTGTAACGGGTATGGGGTTCATTCTTGCAAGTGCGTTGCTTGGCGGAGCTTACGTTTTATATGACAAGAAAGAACGCAAAAAGCATATTCCGAAACACGGCAGAAGATAAGCCGTACTAAAATTGTCCGAAATAAATTACATATATTAAAAAACAAAAAGGAGAAAGTACATTATGAAAACAACAAAGAAAATTTTCGCTGCACTTCTCGCTGTAATGATGCTCCTCGTTATGGTTCCATTTTCAGCAAGTGCTGCAGAGCAAACTGTTACAATTAACCTTTCTTGTCCAGAAAAAGGTTATATATTCACAGTGTATCAGGTAGCTACACTTGATAAGACAGCAGGTAAATATACAGCTGTTACAACAGATACAAATGTTATGGATGCTATCAATGGACCTCAGAGTGCACAGGTTATTCTTGGTCTTTTAAAAGATTCTTCAAATCCTGGTACTGTAGCTGGTACATATGATACAGACGCATCATCAACTGCATCATTAACAGGTTTAGCACAGGGTATCTACTATGTAGTGGCTACAACATATCCTGAAAGTATCAAATCTTCACAGAGCTCACTTGTAGTTCTTCCTGAGTACAAAAACAATGAATGGGTAAACTACTCAGTTGATATCAACCTTGGTGAGAAGTACAGCTCATCAACTGCTTCTTCTGATAAGAACATCCTTGAAAACGATGTTGAAGTAAAGAATTCAACAACAGGTTATGGTGAGAAGGTTACTTTCAGACTTGATGCTACAGTAATGGGTTCAAAGGAAAAGCCACTTAAGGCATATGCTATTGTAGATAATATGTCAGATGCTCTTACATTTGATGCAATTTCATCTGTTTACCTCAAGAATGGCAGCGAGAAAATCGTTCTTAATGCTGATAAGTACAATAAGGTTGAAACAGTGAATGGTGAGAAGTATTCATTTGCAATTGAACTTGCTCCAAGCGTTCTTGCTGCTGAAAGCGTTTTCTATGATTGCTCTGAGGTTGTTGTAGAATACACAGCATTCATCAACGATAAGGCTGTGGTTAATACAGCAATTCCTAACTATTCTAAGCTCGTTTATAAGAACTCTGAGGATAAATGGTCAGGCACTGAATTTAAGGAAGTAAATGTTTACACAGCAGGTATTAAGATTAATAAGGTAGACGCTAAGACTGGTGAAGCAATCACTACTTCACCTGCAACTTTTGGTATCTACAAGACTGCTGAATGTTTAGAGGCAGATTGTCTTGCTAAGGCTGTGACTACTAACGGTGTTGGTACATTTATGGATGTTAATAACACTGATGATGAGTACAAGTTTGCTTCAGGCACATACTATGTAAAGGAACTCGTAGCTCCAGTAGGTTATATGATTTCTGAAGAAGTTATAACAGTAAAGATTGAAACATTATACAATGAAACAGCAGGTTTTGTAGTTTCAACAACAGGTTCAACAACAGTTGAAGAAAACGGTGAAACAAAGCAGTTAGTTACATCAAATGGTGGCTACGCAATCGCTACAATTTCTAACTCACCAAGCAAGCTTCCACAGACAGGTGGTATGGGTACAATGATGTTCACAATCGGTGGTGCTGCTCTCATCGCTTGTGCAGGCATTCTTCTCTTCGTTCTTAAGAGAAAGGCTCAGTAATAATTGAAAAAACATCTATTAGTTTAAAATATATGTAATTTCGAGATGGGGAATACAGAAATGTATTCCCCTTATTTTTGCATTTAAGTTTTGAACAGGATAAACTATTGCAACTTGCTAAACCACTTGAATTGCGGTGTGTTTTATTTTATAATAGAAAGGGTAACTTAATGAAATGATTGGAATAATTTTATGAAAAGAAAAATAGCTATGTTTTTTGTTGTGTTGATTTTTCTTGCAGGGGTGGGGGTAATGTCATACCCTTTGATAAGCTCTATGGTAAACAACTACTCTGCACGTAATGAGTCGTATGAATACATACAAGAAGCGGTAGAATATGTTGACGAGGAAAAGGAAACGTATTTTGCCGAGGCTGACGAGTATAACAAAAGTCTGACAAGCAACGTAATTATCACTGACCCATTTGATGAAGAAGCATATAAGAAAATCGGTGCAAATTATGAGACGACGCTAGACTTTAACGAAAACGGCATTATAGGCTATGTTGACATTCCTAAGATTGACGTTTATCTTCCGATTTACCACGGAACTGATACAGAGGTTCTTTCAAAGGGTGTAGGTCATCTGCAAAACACTTCTTTTCCTGTTGGCGGTCCTGATACTCATTCGGTGATTTCTGCTCATTCAGGTTATCCCGGAGAAACTTTTTTTGATTATCTCACTGACCTTGAGGTGGGTGACGAATTTTATATTCAGGTGCTTGACAGAAAACTAAAATATGTTGTAGACCAGATAAAGGTTGTACTTCCTGATACAGTAGAAGATTTACGTATTACAGCAGGGGCAGACCATGTAACTTTGCTTACTTGCACACCGTATAGTATTAACACTCACAGACTTCTTGTGCGTGGTACAAGAGTTGAATATAGTGAGCCTGTTGAAGAAATAAAGGCACCGTCATTGATCAGGACTGAGAAAAATTATATGTTCTTCCTTGGTTACAGAATACCTTACTGGGTAGCTGTATCTGTGATTATTGGTTTTGTTTTTCTGGTTGTTATTATCGTTATAATTAAAATCAGAAAATCAAGAAAAAAACAGCCTAAACATTCAGCAGAAAATATAAGTTCACTTTCATACCATAGCGAGGACGGTGATTGATGTGATAAGAAAAATACTCACAGTAATAGCCGTTGTTATGTTAGTTTCAGGTATTGCACTTTTTCTTTTTCCGCCTGTTTCTAACTTTATAGGTCAGAAATCGGCAGAGGACCTTAGTTACCGTTTTGATGAAAGTGTTGAAAATATCCGTGAGGGTACACATCAGCAGGCTTTTGAAAACGGAGAAATTGATGAAGAAGGCTATGCCATAGACGAGAAAGGTAATAGAACTTCTGATTTTCCGTTTGTTTATGATGCTGATATAAAACAGCTTTTTGAAGACAGCGTGTTGTATAATGATGATTTGAAAAATAGTCAGTCAAGCAAACTTATAAATGAGAATACTTACTCGGTTCCTTCAATAAACCTTGAAAATTACGGCATTTATGATGGGATTTACGGTTATGTGTATGCCCCTTCGATTGATATGACATTGCCTGTATATCTTGGGGCAAGTAATGATGCTATGAGATACGGTGCGGCACATCTTACTCATACATCTTTGCCTGTTGGCGGAGATAATTCAAATGTTGTACTTGCGGCACATTCGGGGTATATAGGAAGAATATTTTTTGACAATGTAAAACATCTGAATATCGGTGACGAAGTGTGCTTCAAAACTTACTGGACAACACTCAGATATAAGGTTGTCGAAACAAAGATTATCAACGAGTACCAGACTCAGGATATTTACATTAAAGAGGGCGAGGATTTGCTTACACTCATTACTTGTATAAACAGACAGCCGGGTGGTCCTGACCGCTTTGTTGCCATTTGCTCGGCGGTCGAGTGATTTTTATAATTTGTAAAAACGGAGGGAGAGCTTTGGAAAAAACAGTTGAAAACAAGCACGCAGAGCAGATAACAGAAGTCTGTATCGCTGGAAAAAAGGAAGTAAACAACACATTCAAGCTGTTGTCTGCTATCGGAATATTGCTGATTGTGTCAGGCCATTGTTATCACGGAGGCGTTACGCTTGGATATGAGTGGTTTCCGACCTACTCTTATAATCTGGCTTTGTTTGTGTTTATCTCAGGTTATTTCTACAAGGACAAGCACGAGGATCATATCGGCAAATACATCTGGGGCAGAACAAAACGCCTGATTCTGCCTGCGTATATATGGAATATACTTTATGGTGGCATGATAATCGCACTTGCATATGCAGGATTTTCAATCGGAGCAAAGCCCGACACTTATAACCTGTTTATAATGCCTTTTGTTGACGGAGAGGCGTTTAAATATAACCTCGGCTCGTGGTTTGTGTATCCGCTTTTCTGTGTTTATGTGTTTAACATTCTT
Organism: Ruminococcus sp.; assembly: GCA_036309445.1. Lineage (GTDB taxonomy): Bacteria > Bacillota > Clostridia > Oscillospirales > Acutalibacteraceae > Ruminococcoides. The sequence goes on from JAXJTT010000018.1 coordinate 17,983, forward strand.
TTCAGAAAGCTTTTAAAGTTTTTGCACAGAAGAAATGAATTTGTTATTCTTGCAGTGTATCTTGCGATAGGTATGCTGGGTATTTATATTTCAAACCAGTGTATTCGTTCAGGTATTTACGGTCCGATGAAATTGTTGCTTCGCTCAATGTTCTTTTTGCCTTGCTTCCAGTTTGGCAGAGTGTATGCTCAGAAGCTTGAAAAACACGACAAGCTCAATAACCTTGTGTACTTCGGCATTATAATTGCGATACAGCTTGTTTTGCTTACTTTCAATAAAACGCTTGAATATCAGCCCTCAAACTGCAACTTCCCCAACGGAATGTTTATCACATACATTTCGGCACTTACGGGTATTGCATTCTGGCTGAGAGTGGCAAAAATCCTTACACCTGCTTTGGGAAACAGCCGTACGGTAAAGGTGCTTGGCGACAATACCTACAGCCTGATGATTCACCATATGTGGGGATTTATGTGTATTAAATTTATTTTCTGGCTGATAAGCTCAGTTACCCCGTTTTTTGATAATTTCAATGCGGATTTGATGAAATCAAACATATGGTATTACTACCTGCCGAATGGTATGCAGCATTATGCATTTTTATACACAGTCGGCGGTATTCTGATTTCACTTCTTATCGGTTTTATTGCAGATAAACTGGTGAGATTTTTATGCGTGAAATTCAGACCAAAGGCTTTGGAAGAACAGCCGATAACAACAGAATAAGATTAATTAAAACCTTTTTCATTGTGTGAATGCAGTGAAAAAGGTTTTGTTTATATCAAGATGAAAAATTGACAACAGTACCAATAATTTTGGTGTGAGATTTTTTGCTTCCGATAATGGCGGTAAGACAGGCGTTTTTATCCCTGAGCTTACATTCGGTGATGTTTACGGCAGTGAAATTGTAAATGTTGCATATGTTACCTATCTGCAATCCGGATTGGCGGTAACTGATAATTTGGTGAGATTTGCGTGATAAAACAGTAATTTCCGTCAATTTGTTGTATGAAACACTTTACAAAATGTAATTAAAGTGATAAAATTACTATGATACAGTGTGTATCTAAATGATACTTTTCTGCGATGATTATTAAAAATCACCGCTCAGATACTAAAGGAGGAAAATTCCAATGGCAAGAAAAATGAAAACCATGGATGGTAACAGTGCTGTTGCTCACGTTTCTTATGCGTTTACAGATGTTGCTGCTATCTATCCTATCACACCTTCTTCCGTAATGGCTGACCTTACCGATAAGTTTTCGGCTATGGGTACAAAGAACCTTTTCGGAAGAGAAGTTCAGGTTACTGAAATGCAGTCTGAAGGCGGTGCTTCAGGTGCGGTTCACGGTTCACTTGCAGCAGGTGCTCTGACAACTACATACACAGCTTCTCAGGGTCTGCTCCTTATGATTCCTAATATGTATAAGATGGCTGGTGAGCTTCTCCCTGGCGTTATCCACGTTTCAGCTCGTGCTCTCACAAGCCATGCTCTTTCTATCTTCGGTGATCATTCCGATATCTACGCTTGCCGTCAGACAGGTTACGCTATGCTTTGTTCAAACAACCCACAGGAGTGTATGGACCTTGCAGCAGTTGCTCACCTTGCGGCTATCAAGGGCAGAGTTCCTTTCCTTCACTTCTTCGATGGCTTCAGAACTTCTCACGAAATTCAGAAGATTGAAGAGTGGGATTATGCAGATCTTGCTGATATGCTCGACTTCGATGCAGTTGAGTCATTCCGCAGAGGTGCATTAAACCCTGAGCATCCTGTAACAAGAGGTACAGCTCAGAACGACGACATCTTCTTCCAGGCTAGAGAGGCTTGTAACAAGTACTACGATGCTATTCCTGAAGTTGTTGTTGACTATATGAACAAAGTAAACGAGAAGATCGGTACAAACTACAAGCCATTCAACTACTATGGTGCAGAAGATGCTGACCATGTAATCGTTGCTATGGGTTCAGTTTGTGACTGTGTTGAAGAGGTTGTTGACTTCCTTAACGCTGCAGGCGAGAAGGTTGGTCTCCTTAAGGTTCACCTCTACAGACCTTTCGTTGCTGACTATATGCTTTCAGAGCTTCCAAAGACAGTTAAGACTATTTCTGTTCTCGACAGAACAAAAGAGCCTGGTTCAATCGGTGAGCCTCTCTATCTTGATGTTTTGGCTGCTATCAATGATTCTGACTTTGCAGGTGTAAAGGTTTACACAGGCAGATACGGTCTTGGTTCTAAGGATACAACTCCTGCTGACATCATCGCTGTATACAGAAACGCTCAGAGCGAAGCTCCAAAGAGAAGATTTACAATCGGCATCGTTGATGACGTTACAAATCTTTCACTTCCTGTTGTTGAGAACCCTGACACAACTCCTGCAGGCACACATTCCTGTAAGTTCTGGGGTCTTGGTGCTGACGGTACTGTTGGTGCTAACAAGAACTCAATCAAAATCATCGGTGATAACACTGATATGTACGCTCAGGGCTACTTTGCTTATGACTCAAAGAAGTCAGGCGGTCTTACAGTTTCTCACCTCCGTTTTGGTAACACACCAATTAAATCAACTTACTATATTTCAAAGGCTGACTTCGTAGCTTGTCACAACCCATCATACGTTGACAAGTACGACATCGTTGACGACCTCAAGGAAGGCGGCTCTTTCCTCCTCAACTGTGCTTGGGACATTGATGAGCTTACAGAGAGACTTCCTGGCAAGATGAAGAGAATCCTTGCTGAGAGAAACATCAATTTCTACACAATCGACGGTATCAAGATTGGTAAGGAAATCGGTCTCGGCGGTCGTATCAACACAGTTTTACAGTCAGCATTCTTCAAGATTGCAGACATCATTCCTGCAGAAGAAGCTAAAGACCTTATGAAGGCTGCTGCTAAGAAGTCTTACAGCAAGAAGGGTCAGGCTATCGTTGATATGAACTATGCAGCTATCGACCGTGGTATGGAAGACCTCAAGAAGGTTGAAATTCCTGCTGATTGGGCTAACTGCACAGACGATGCTGTAGCTGATGTTGTTGCAGGCGAGGGCAAGCTCGTTGAGTATGTAAACGGCGTATTAAAGCCAGTAAACGCATACAAGGGTAACAAGCTCCCTGTTTCTGCATTTGTAAACCACGTTGACGGTACAGTTCCTAACGGTTCTGCTGCATATGAGAAGCGTGGTATCGCAGTTGACGTTCCGGAGTGGAATGCAGACAACTGTATCCAGTGTAATAAGTGTGCTATTGTTTGTCCTCACGCTGTTATCCGTCCTGTTCCAATGACAGAGGCTGAGGTTGCAGCTGCTCCACAGGGTACAAACAGTATTCCTATGATCGGTCTTAAGGACCTCAAGTTCGTAATGACAGTTTCAACTCTTGACTGTACAGGTTGTGGTGCTTGTGCTCAGGTATGTCCTGGCAAGAAGGGTGAGAAGGCTCTCACAATGAAGCCAATCGACACACAGCGTGCAGGTCAGGCAATCTTCGACTACGCTCTCACAATTGATGAGAAGCCTGAGGTTGCTGAGAAGTTCAAGTTCTCAACAGTTAAGGGCAGCCAGTTCAAGCAGCCACTCCTCGAGTTCTCTGGTGCTTGTGCAGGTTGTGGTGAAACACCATACGCTAAGCTCGTAACACAGCTCTTCGGTGACAGAATGTTCATCGCTAACGCAACAGGTTGTTCTTCAATCTGGGGTGCTTCTGCTCCTGCTACTCCTTATACAACAAATAAGAAGGGCTTCGGTCCTGCATGGCAGAACTCACTCTTTGAGGATAACGCTGAGTTCGGTCTTGGTATGGCTCTCGGTCAGAAAGCTATCCGCAACAGACTCATTGAGTATGTTGAAAACATTCAGAAAGATACAGATAACGAGGACCTCAAGACAGCTTGTCAGAACTACCTCGACACTGTAACAGATTCAACAGCTAGCCGTCCTGCAACAGACGCTCTTATCGCTGAGCTCGAGAAGAACGTTGACGATGCTAAGGTTGGCGAGCTTGCTAAGAAGACACTTATCGACAAGGACGAGCTTGCTAAGAAGTCAATGTGGATCTTCGGTGGCGACGGCTGGGCTTACGATATCGGCTTCGGTGGTCTTGACCACGTAATCGCATCAGGCGAAAACGTAAACATCCTCGTATTCGATACAGAGGTTTACTCAAATACAGGTGGTCAGGCTTCTAAGGCTACTCCTGTTGGTTCAGTTGCTCAGTTTGCTGCAGCTGGTAAGGCTGTTAAGAAGAAGGACCTCGCTGCTATCGCTATGAGCTACGGTTATGTATACGTTGCACAGTGTGCAATGGGTGCTGACAACAATCAGGTACTCAAGGCTATGGTTGAGGCTGAAAGCTACAACGGTCCATCACTCATCATCTGCTACGCTCCATGTATCAACCACGGTATCAAGGGCGGTATGAGCATTGCTCAGCTTGAGGAGAAGAAGGCAGTTGAGGCTGGTTACTGGAACATCTTCCGTTATGACCCACGTCTTGCTGATGAAGGTAAGAATCCATTTATGCTTGATTCTAAGGCTCCAACAGCTTCTTATCGTGACTTCATTATGGGCGAAGTTCGTTATAACTCACTTACACGTGCATTCCCAGACAGAGCAGAGCAGCTCTTTGCTCAGGCTGAAAAGGTAGCAGAAGCTAAGTACGCTCACCTTGAGAAGCTCGCTGGTCTTGATGTAGACGCTGAGTAAGTTTTAAGTCTTTCGATTAAAGCTGAATATTAAATAAACTAAGGGCTGTTCCGCAGAAAAGCGGAACAGCCCTGAATGATTTTATATTAAAGATATAGTCAATAGTCGCTATGATTTACTCAGTAAGCGTTTCGAGTTCTTTAAGCAGTTCGGGTATGTCGTTAGTTATTGTATCATATACAACAGACATATCAACATTACCGTATTCGTGGACAATTCTGTTTCTCATACCCTTCATAGCTTTCCACGGAATTTCACAATGATAAAGCTTAAATTCTGATGTAAGTTTATCTGAGTTTTCGGATATTTGAATTAATCGAAACATTACTGAGTCGATGAGAATTTCATTTTTTTCAAGTTCTGCTAAAGTCAAATTATTTGTATGCTTAATAATAAAAGATAAGTCGGTTATGATTTTTTTGACATAATATTTATTATCTTTAATGTTATCCATAAAGTTTTATACCATCCTTCAGTATTTCATTTATCAACTCAGGATTGTTGCTAAGTTGTTCTCGGTTAAGCACATCAACCTGCTTCTTTAATCCTTCACGCAAAGACTCTACAAGACCATAGAATTTTATTCCGGAGATGGAAGTTGAAATAAGTAAATCTACATCACTGGTTTCGGTTGCTTTACCTTTTGCATATGAACCAAAAAGATAACAGTACTCTATATCTAGGTTTTGAAATACAGTAGAACAAATATTTTTTATTTGTTCTATACTCAAAACACCATGTGTTTCGTCAATGAAACCATATTTCCCGAGTTTTTGCATTATAAAAGCATATTTCATAGTCTCTGTTTTGTTTTTGTCGTTTTCGTAATTTTGATAGGTTCGAAGAGGCATATTTAAATATTCTGCACACGCAGCCTGAGTTAAATTTTTACTTTTTCGCAGTTCTTTAAGAGTCATATTTTATCACCTCACTTAGTATTATACTTCAAAAGTAGAAATATGCAAGATAAATATGCAAAAGTTGCGTATTTTATAAAAATATTTTACGCAATTATTGCGTGTTTATCGGTATGATTGCAAAGCGGTTATTAAAATATGTTATAATATTTCGCTAGTATTGAATACAACATAAAATTGCTGTTTGTTTTTTACACAAAACAAACAGCAATTTGCACAAAGAAAACAATATATTTTTACAATGTTTTTTGGAGAATAATGTAAAGCCTTTATTTTACATATTTATAACTGCAAGTAAGATTGAAAAATAGTGGAACACACTGCCGCCGATTGTGAACAGGTGCCATACTGAGTGGAAATATTTTACTTTCTTAATAGCGTAGAAGATAATACCCAGAGTGTAAAACGCACCACCGATGATAAGGAAAAGTCCTGAGATAAACGGAATTTTTGCCATAAGTGGTTTGATTGCAAAAATTATAACCCAGCCTGTGGCTACATAGCAGAAAATCGAGGGGATTTTTGCTTTTTCAAGGTTTATTGAGTTTGCGGTAATACCAATGACAGCCGCACCCCATACAATACCGAAAAGCACCCAGCCAACGACACCGCCGAGTATGTAGAGCGTAATCGGTGTGTATGTACCTGCAATCAGCAGAAATATTGTGTTGTGGTCCATAATACGGAAAAACTTTTTAGCTTTTTCGTTTGTCAGCGAGTGATACAGCGTTGACATGGTGTAAAGAATTATCAGCGATGCACCGTAGATAGATGAGCTTACCACAGCCCACGCATTTCCGTATATTGCAGAAAATACAATCAGTACAACCGTTCCTGCTACTGATAATCCTGCTCCGACTCCGTGAGTTACGGAGTTGAAAATTTCTTCTCCAAGAGTATATTTTTTGATTTTTTCCATTTTTACCTCCGTGATAAATGTATTTTTATGGTCAAATGTTGATTTTCAGACGGTTGTGTTTTTGTTGAATTATAATATGGTGGGGTGATACCGCCATATTAGGTCAAGCGTTACGCTTGCAAACTACAATTTACTTTATCTATAATTATACACCCATATGGATATTAAGTAAATATGAAAAACAATGTAAAAATATGTCTATCTTTAAAAAGCTTAAATTCTGCAAAAGCGGGGCTTAATTATTTACAAAGTAATTGAAATTGCTCGGTTTTGTGGTATAATAAATTGTATATGTAATAAAAATCTTACAGGAAAGAGGGTAAATTATGCCTGAGAATACAGTTCGTACTAGATATGCACCAAGTCCAACAGGATTTATGCACGTTGGTAACCTGAGAACAGCTCTTTACGAGTATCTTGTGGCTAAGTCACAGGACGGTAAGTTTGTACTCAGAATTGAAGATACCGACCGTGAAAGACTTGTTGAGGGTGCAGTTGATGTAATTTACAACACAATGAAGCTTGCAGGTCTTCAGCACGACGAAGGTCCTGACCTCGGCGGTGACTTCGGTCCTTATGTGCAGTCAGAGAGAAAAGATATGTACCTTCCTTACGCTGAACAGCTTATAAAAGAGGGCAAGGCTTACCGTTGCTTCTGCACAAAAGAAAGACTTGAGCAGATTCAGAGCGAAAATATCGGCGGTGGCTACGACAGACATTGCAGAGATTTATCACAGGAAGAAATCGACAGACTTCTTGCTGAGGGTGTGCCATACGTTATCCGTCAGAAAATGCCGATTGACGGAAGCACAACTTTTGTTGATGCTGTTTTCGGTGAAATTACTGTTGAAAACACAGAGCTTCAGGATCAGATTCTTATCAAGACTGACGGCTATCCGACATATAACTTCGCAAACGTAATTGATGACCATACAATGGGTATCACTCACGTTGTAAGAGGTTGCGAGTATCTCAGCTCAACTCCTAAGTATAACTTACTTTACGAAGCATTCGGCTGGGAAATTCCGACATATATCCACCTTCCACTCATTATGGGTAAGGACGAAGACGGCAACGTCTCAAAGCTTTCTAAGCGTCACGGTGCTACTGGCTTCCACGATCTGATTGAAGAGGGTTATCTGCCTGAGGCGATTATCAACTATATTGCTCTCCTTGGCTGGTGCCCTAAGGATAATCAGGAGGTTTTCACACTTTCTGAGCTTGAAAAGGCTTTTGATATCAGCGGTATCAGCAAGTCTCCTGCTGTGTTTGACTATGACAAGCTTTCTTGGTTCAACGGCGAATACATCAAGGCTATGACTCCTGAGAAATTCACTGAGGTTGCAATGCCTTACTATAAAAAGGTATTTGGCGATAAGGAAATGCCGTTTGAGAAGTTTGCGGCTATCTTGCAGAAGCGTACAACTCAGCTTACTCAGCTTGAAGAAATGCTCGACTTTTTTGCAGAGCTTCCTGAGTATGAAAAAGACCTTTTTGTAAACAAAAAGAGCAAGACAAACCTTGAAAACGCTCCTGTTCTTCTCAAAGAGGCTTACGAAAGACTCAAGGCTATGCCTGAGTGGAACGAAACTTCAATCCACGATTGCCTTATCAATATGGCGGTTGAAAAAGAGCTTAAGAACGGCACAGTTATGTGGCCTGTAAGAATTGCGGCAGCAGGCAAGACAGTAACTCCTGGTGGTGCTGTTGAAATTCTTGATATTTTAGGCAGAGAAGAAGCACTTGCAAGACTTGAAAAGGGTTTGGCTAAGTTTTAATATCAGTTAGTTTATAGCGGGGCGGACAAGTTCTCTCCGTAGGCAGAATATAAAGAGGTATATTTATGGCAGAAGAAATTAAAAACAAAGAAAACGAAGCAGTCGTTTCAGGCAATTTTATCCACACTTTTATTGAGGAAGATATTGCTGAGGGCGGTCAGTATGAGGGTAAGACAGTTCACACTCGTTTCCCTCCTGAGCCAAACGGCTACCTTCATATAGGACACGCAAAGGCTGTATGCATCAACTTTGCAACAGCAGAGAAATTTGGCGGTATGTGCAACCTCCGTATGGACGACACAAACCCTACAAAAGAAGACGTAGAGTATGTTGAGGCTATCAAAGAGGACATCAAGTGGCTCGGCTTCGACTGGGAAGACCGTTTCTACTATGCTTCCGAGTATTTCGACAAGATGTACGAGTGTGCATTGGAGCTTATCGAAAAGGGTCTTGCTTATGTTTGCCAGCTCACACCTGAGCAGGTTAGAGAGTACAGAGGCGACATTCAGACTCCTGCAAAAAGCCCTTACCGTGACAGACCGATTGAAGAAAGTCTTGACCTTTTCAAGCGTATGAAGGCTGGCGAGTTTGAAGACGGTTCAATGACACTGCGTGCAAAAATCGACCTTGCATCAGGTAACTTCAATATGCGTGACCCTGTAATTTACAGAATCAACAGACTTACTCACCACCGTACAGGAGATGAGTGGTGCATCTATCCTATGTATGACTTTGCTCATCCTATCGAGGACGCAATGGAAGGCATCACACACAGCCTTTGCTCACTTGAGTTTGAGGCTCACCGTCCGCTTTACGACTGGGTAATTGACAATACTTCAGTTCCTTGCAAGCCACGTCAGATTGAGTTTGCACGTCTTGGCATCAACAACACAGTTATGTCAAAGCGTAAGCTCAGAGCACTTGTTGAGGAAAATTATGTGTCAGGCTGGGACGACCCGAGAATGCCTACACTCTGCGGCCTCAGAAGAAGAGGCTACACACCAAAGTCAATCCGTTCTTTTGCAGAGCAGATTGGTGTAGCAAAGGTCAACTCAACTGTTGAGTACGCTTTCCTTGAGCATTGTCTTCGTGACGACCTCAACGAAAACGCAAAGCGTGCTATGTGCGTGCTTCGTCCGATAAAGCTTGTTATCACAAACTATCCTGAGGGACAGAGCGAGACTTTCGAGGTTGAAAATAATCCTAACCGCCCTGAGGACGGCACACGTTTTGTTTCTTTCTCACGTGAGTGCTTCATCGAGGCTGACGACTTTATGGAGGAGCCGATCAAGAAGTATCAGAGACTTTACCCAGGCAACGAGGTAAGACTCAAGTCAGCTTATGTTGTAAAATGCACAGGCTGCAAGAAGGATGAAGAAGGCAACATAGTTGAAGTTTATGCTGAGTACGACCCTGAAACAAGGGGTGGAAATACTCCTGACGGCAGAAAGGTAAGAGGTACAATCCACTGGGTTGACGCAAACAACAGTGCAGATGCTGAGGTTAGACTATACGACAACCTCTTTACAGTGCCTGATCCTGATGTGGGTGACAGAAACTTCCTCGATTACCTCAATCCTGCTTCTCTTGAAGTGCTTACAGGTTGTAAGGTTGAGAAAAATCTCGAAACTGCAACAGCTCCGCAGAGCTTCCAGTTTATGAGAATCGGCTATTTCTGCGTTGATAATAAAGACAGCTCACCGGAGCATCTTGTTTTCAACAGAAGTGTTAGTCTTAAAGACGGTTTTAAGAAATAAATTATGAAAATAAACAGGAACATTCCAAAATGGTTTGTTCCTGTTTTTTTATTATGCTTATAAATATGTTGACAATTATGTTAAAAATGTTGAAAATATACAACAGAAGAAAAGGAGATAATAAAAGCTACGAAAATAAAATTATGTGAGTTATGCATAGGTGTATGCGGTTGAGATTGTGCAAATTGTAAACACAAACAAACATATTCAATAAAAAACAAAAAAAGAAACAGTGCAAAAAGACTAAGGGCGGGGTAAAAGTACACAAAGTGCCGAGGCAAAATTTTACACAGGTAAAATAATAAAACACTAAAAATCGGTTGAAATAAAATCCGAATAATGGTAATATATAATAAGCAATTTGTCGAGGTAGGCAAATTCAAAAAAATACTTACAAAAGTATAAAAAATGGAGGAAAGACAGATGAAAAAGTTCATTAGTGTGATGCTCGCAGCTTTAATGTTAGCATCAACTATGTCAGCTACTATCGTAGCGGCAGCAGAAGTTACAGAATCAGTTGAAGAAACAACAACTCCTGTTGCTGGAGATGTATACGTAGTTGCTGGTTCAGAGCAGCTTTGCGGTGTTAACTGGAAGGGTAACGCTGAAGAGGCTACAGACAACGTAATGGTTGAGGTTGACGGCGTTTACACAAAGGTATTTACAGATGTTCAGCCTGCTAATGGTCTCCAGCTTAAGGTTGTTAAGAACAACACAGACTGGATTGGCGACGAGACAGGTAACAACATTACATTCAATGTTACAACAGCTTGTGACGTTACAGTAACATTTGATGCAGTTTCAGGCAAAATCACTGTTACAGGTGACGGTGTAGAGTTTGAGACAACACTCGAGTTCGAAAACGTATTTGCAGTAGGTGCTGGTGACGGTGCTTGGATCAACGGTGTTGTTTGGAATCCTGCTGCTGAAGAAAACATGATGGCAGAAGTTGCTGAGAATGTATACGAAATTACATTCTCAGGCGTTGAAGGTCCTTTCGAGGATTATCAGGTTAAGTTCGCTCTCGATGGCGAATGGACACACAGCTGGGGTGGTGCTTTCGTAGCATCAGGCGAAGCTTTCGATGGCGTTTACAATGGTGACAACATCGTAGTTAATGTTCCTTACGAGCTTGCTAACGTAACACTTTCACTTGACCTTTCAGCATTTGATTATGCTTCAAAGACAGGTGCTAAGATCACAATCACAGTAGTTGATATGACAGAGACAGAGCCAACTGAGGAAACAACAGTTGCTGAAGACACAACAGTTGAGACAGAGCCAACTGAGGAAACAACAGTTGCTGAGGATACAACAGTTGAGACAGAGCCTGTTGAAGATACAACAGCTTCTGAGGAAACAACAGCTCCAGTGGCTGAAGATGTATACGTAGTTGCTGGTTCAGAACTCCTTTGCGGTGTAAACTGGAAGGGCAACGCTGAGGAAGCTCCTGAAAACGTAATGGTTGCTGCTGACGGCGTTTACACAAAGGTATTTACAGATGTTCAGCCTGCTGAGGGTCTCCAGCTTAAGGTTGTTAAGAACAACACAGACTGGATCGGCGACGAGACAGGTAACAACATTACATTCAATGTTACAACAGCTTGTGACGTTACAGTAACATTTGATGCTGCAACAGGCAAAATCACTGTTACAGGTGACGGCGTAGAGTTTGAGACAACACTCGAGTTCGAAAACGTATTTGCAGTAGGTGCTGGTGACGGTGCTTGGATCAACGGCGTAGTTTGGAATCCGGCTGCTGAAGAAAACAAGATGACAGAAGTTGCTGAGAATGTATATGAAATCACATTCACAGGCGTTGAAGGTCCTTTCGAGGATTATCAGGTTAAGTTTGCTCTCGATGGCGAATGGACACACAGCTGGGGCGGTGCTTTCGTAGCATCAGGCGAAGCTTTCGATGGCGTTTACAATGGTGACAACATCGTAGTTAATGTTCCTTACGAGCTTGCTGACGTTACACTTACACTTGACCTTTCAGCATTTGACTATGCTTCAAAGACAGGTGCTAAGATCACAATCACAGTTGTAGATGCAACTGAGGTTGATGTTGTTAAGGGTGACTTAGACGGTAACGGTGTATTAGACGTTGCTGACGTTACATTCCTCCAGATGAGCATTGCTGGTTACGAGGAGTGTCAGGTAGCTGCTGAAGCTGCTGACTTCAATGGTGACGACGTAGTTAGCGTTGATGACGTAACAGCTATGCAGTTCGCTATTGCTGGTATTTTTGCTGAGTAATTAATAACTTGCAATAATTAAAGCATATATTACTGCCCCGATTATTCGGGGCAGTTTTTATCTTATAAAAAGGTGATATTATGAAAACAGCTGTTATAACAGGCGGTTCAGGCGGAATTGGTTCGGCTCTTTGCGTCAGCTTTGCAAGAGAGGGCTGTAATGTGGTTATACAATATAACTCAGGCAAGGAAAAAGCAGAAAATCTTGCAAAAATTATTGAGCAGACATATAGGGTGCGTTGCATAGCTATTGGTGCCGATGTTTCCGATGAAATCAGCGTAAAATCAATGTTTGATGAAATTGAAAAGAATTTTGAAACTGTTGACATACTTGTAAACAATGCAGGTATCGCTGGGCAGAAGTTGTTTACGGATATAACATCAGACGAGTGGCACAGAATGTTGGGCGTAAACCTTGACGGAGTGTTTTTCTGCACAAAGGAAGTGCTTAAAAGATATATGATTCCTCAGCACAGCGGAGCAATACTGAATATAAGCTCAATGTGGGGGCAGGTAGGGGCTTCCTGTGAGGTTCATTACAGTGCTTCAAAGGCAGGTGTTATCGGACTTACCAAGGCTCTGGCTAAAGAAGTCGGTTTGTCAGGTGTCAGAGTCAATTGCATTGCACCGGGAGTAGTTATGACCGATATGATGAAAGATTTTGATGAAGAAACACTTGCAGAGCTTAAGGAGGAGTCGCCGCTTAATATGCTCGGAACTCCAAAAGATATAGCAGATGCGGCTGTGTATCTTTGCAGTGATAAAGCCAGATTTGTCACAGGTCAGATTCTCGGTGTAAATGGTGGATTTGTGATTTAGTTGCCATTATGGTTGCTTTATAAATTCTTTGGTTTCAGGATTACGGACTGTTGTGCTTTTGTGGTTTTGTAAAACTTCGGTCAGAGCAAACATATCAACCCAGATTTCGTTGCCTTCTTCTCGTCTTTTTTCGTCAAAAATCAGTTCCAGCCCTATATGAAGATGGCTTTCGGTTATGCCGTTTACGTTTTCGGTGTTGCTGTATCCTGTTCTGCCTACATAGCCGATTACATCGCCAGCCTCTACTCGGTTGCCTTCTTTTAAGCCGGCGGCATATGGGCGGTTTTGTCTGAGGTGTGCGTAGTACCAGTATCGTTTGCTGTCATCTGAACGTATACCGACTCGCCAGCCGCCATACTGATTCCAGCCTAGAGATTCCACAACACCTGACTCAACTGCAATAACAGGTGTGCCTACTGCCGCCATAAGGTCGTGACCGAGGTGAGGTCGGGCGTAGCCATAGGTTCGTTGTGCACCAAAATCGTCATAATGTGAAAACGGGAATGTGTTTGCAATCGGCGAAAACCAGCTTATGCCATAAGTTTTTGTTGTATTACCCTTGTTGTCTTTTTTCTCATATTCACTTACCATACCATCAAGCACCGCTGTATAAGCCTGCTCGTAGTAGGGATAGTATTTCATATCTCTGGTTATTTCTGTTATGCTTTCGCCGTTTCTGAGTCTGTTGCATAGGTCGTTCAAATCTTTTTGTTTGTATTTCGAAAAATCGCCACCGTATTTTGCACCGAGGTATGCAAGCTGTTGTATGTAGTCAAGATGTATTTCCTCTTTCTGTGTGCTTATATCGTTGTTTATTGCGGTTTGCAAGGCTTCTGTTGTTACATTAAATTCAACATATTTTATATTATCAGTCTTTTTGTCGGTTGCTCCCACTGAAAACATTATGCTCAGTGAAATAAAAAATGCTGTTAAAAATAATAAAAAAACCCGTTTCATATATACAATCACCTGATTATATATATGAAACGGATTTTTGATATTTGCATTGTTTGAAATTTAATTACGCATAAGATGAATTGCGGTTTCGGCTTTTTCGATTATTCTCAGGTCGTTATCATAGGTGCAGAGCTTTCGTGCCTGCTGTAAATCGACCCATATATAGCTGTCAATTTCTTCTTCCTGAATTTTTACGTTATCGGTAAATGCCTGTGCAAGGAAGAAAACAACTCTTTTTCGGATTTTTCCGAAAGGACAGTATTCGCTTATTTCTCTGAAATTCTTGACCAGAGTTACATCAAGCCCTGTTTCCTCTTTGATTTCTCTGATAGCTGTTTCCTGTTCGTTTTCGCCCTGTTCTATATGACCTTTAGGGAAGCTCCAGTATCTGCCGTTGTTGTTTTTTACGAGAAGAATCTTTGTGTTTCTTCTGTTGCGGTAGAAAATGATTGCACCGCAGGATTTTTCATAAAGACAGGATATATTTTTCAGCTTTACGTTTTTTAGTCTTGCAATAGACTCTCTGAGCTCAGGCTCATAGAAAACTTCACCGTAAGGAGCAACTATGAGCTTTTCACCTTCGAGATTTTCAAATTCAGCGACAGCAATCACTATACCATCGAAATATTCTTCAAGACGTTGCTTGTGTGAAACAACATAAGCACTTCTGTTAGGGAATGATGTACCCGAAACATAGGCTGAATATAGACCATGACTAATTTTTCCGTAAATATTTATCTTTACATTTTCAGCAATCATCGCTGTCGCCTCCTTTCGTAGTCAGTTTAAAAGATTGTTTTAATTGGTAAAGAGTGAATCCATACTGTCAATCTGAATCTGAGTGCTGGCACTCATTACGCCGTTCATATATAGAACTTCATCAATACCGTTTTCTGTGCAGTAGGTTTTGAGGTTTGAATTAAAGTAACGGAAATCAATTACGTGAACTTCCTCGTAGTTGTAGGTGAGGAACGGAACAAATGCGTTTCCGTAGCTTTCTTTAATAACAGCAATTTTCTTTCCTGTACCTTTTTCAGAATCTGATTTCAGCACAGTAAGCGGATTGTCGCCGATTATGAATACGCCGTATGTGTGCGGACCTGCTTCTGCAAATGGATAGTAAGGGGAGTCGTAAGTGTTGGTTGTTCCGCTTTCGTCAGTGATATCCATTGTTACATTATAAGGGAAAGTATAGTAGCTTACTGTGTCAACATTAAGCATACCCTCGTTTGTGTTTGCAAAAGAGCCGCTGAAGCCCTCAATTTTATTTTCAGCACAGGTCTTGAGGTCGAGTACAGGTTGTTCGGTTCTCTCTGCAAAAGCAGTGTAGGCATAGTAAGCACCGAGAGCAGTCCAGTGATGGTCTGAATCAAAATAAATGTACTCATTGTTGTGCTGTGATAGTTTGTTGTATGCGTTAATCGGAATTACAGATCTGTCAAGCATAGAGTAAATATTTTTTATGCTTGTAGCCTGTGAGTCTGAAAATCCGTTGGCTTTGATTCTGTCAGGAAGCTCCATTTCTGTATGATTCGGAATAACCATATTATAAACAGTGACATCGTCGCCAAGGTTCTTTTTGTAGTTGTTAATAGAGTCTGCGTAAATTTTGGCTCTGCCGTCGATGTCGCCGAAAAGCTCGTAGGCAGTTTTATTCCAGATATAAGCGTTGTAGTTTGAAAAACCCACTGTGCCATTATCCTGAATTTGCGGAGGAATGAAGTAGCCTGGATTTAGTGGATCGGTTGGATCCATAGTCGGCACGGGTTCTTCGGTTGTAGGTACTGTTGATTCTTCGGTAGTAGTAACAGTATTTTGATCTGCATTGGAGATTTTTGCACAAGCATTGAAGGTTGAAACTATTATTGCAATCAGAGCTATCAATATAAGTATTCCAACCGTTATGATTATAATGCGATTTTTCAGACGTTTATAGTAGTTAGTTTTTGAGGGTCTGCGTGTGTTTCTGGTGCTGTTTGAAGGTCTGCGGCTAGGAGCACATCTGCCTGAACGGTAGACTTTTTTATTGTAGGCAGTGCGATTATATGCGTTTCGTCTGCGGTTTGGCTGACGACGTCTGTACTCGCTGCTGTCGAAATAATCGAGATCGTATTTATCACTCATAATATCCCTCTTTTCGTAATGTAGATTATACTTATATGAATATAAACCGGTATACTTGAGTTGGATACAATGTCATAGGGTCTTTGTATCACACTATATTATACTACATTCAGCCTGCAAAAAGCAATATAATTTTACTTATTTATACAAATATATCCGTTATTCACAGGGGATAGGGTGTTGGAAAAGATGGGGGATATCATTATTTTTGCAAAACAAAAGAACCATTATGAGCTGAAATAAAACAGTATCATAAGATGGTTCTTTTATAAGCTTAATTTAAATAATATATAAGTATTGTGTTATCCCATAAATACCTGAACCCAATACAGAGAATTGCCCTTTTTGTAACAAGCAACGCCTGTTTGTGTATATCTTGGGTCAAGCAGTGCATCTCTGTGTGATGAGGAATTCATCCATTCCTTAACAGCCTGTTCAGGTGTTTTCTGTCCTCTTGCAAGATTTTCTCCGACAATTGTGAATGAAGTAACGCCTTTTTCAAAGAAAAGAGAGAAACAATCTTTGCCGTTTGGTCTGAAGTGTGAAAATTCTCTTGTAATTTCCTCGCTTCTGATTTGTGCAATTTCAGTAAGGACAGTATTCTTTTTGAGAGGACCTGCACCTACTTTTGCTCTTTCGATATTGCCAAGACGGATTGCCTCATCAGCATACTCGTTGAGATTTTCTGTTGGCTTCTGAGTTGTTGGCTGTGTAGTAGGCTGAACAGTCGGTTTCTGGGTTGTTGGCTGTGTAGTAGGCTGAACAGTCGGTTTCTGAGTTGTCGGCTGTGTGGTAGGCTTAGTTGTAGGTGTCTCAAAAGTGTAGCCAGCAAGTAACATCTGGACACGTGTTACGTCACCGATGTCAACTGTAAGTGAATGGTCTGCATCTGCGATTTTGAGAGCTGAATCACTGATATCGAAGTATCCTGCAAGATACATCTGAAGATAAGTTGAATCGTTGATATCAAACATACCGTCACCGTCTATATCGTGTGTGCTTGTTGCAGCAGATACACCTGTAAGAGTCGCTGATGAGCAGACCAAGGCTGAGAGAATAATAGCAAGAATTTTATTTAGTACGGATTTCTTTTTCACTTAATAATCACTCCTTTACCTATATATTTTCTCATTAAAGGCTGAATTTGTCAATAGATTTTCGTCAAAATTCATACATTTTATTTCATAAGAACCTGCCTATTTGTAATATTGCGTTGCTTTTACAAATTTCACGGCCGTTTTCTCTGAGGCGGGGAACAGTTAATTTGTCACAGCGTTTCTCTGCGTATTCGCTGAGTATTTTTTTGAATTTATGAGGTATTGCAGGGTAGTCGAAAATTATATAGTAATTGCCGTCAAAAAAATAAGCGGAATTTTTATTACAACAGATATTCTGGAGGTATAGCAGTCTTACCGTTTCAAGAAAGTTTTCGCAGTTTCCCAGCAGATAGCAAATGCTTTGTGCAGGGGATTTGATTTTATATGTGTTTATTTCTCTTTTTACCAGTGTAAGCAGAATGACACAGCCGTTATCAAACGGCAGTGCCTCAACAACCATTTTTTTGTCTTTCGAGTCAATCCCCATTTTAAAGCAAGCCAGATTAAGTATTCGCATCAGAATTTTTCGGGAATGATAATCATAAAGGCTCAGAGAGGTGTAATCAAGTTTAAAATCGTGCATATCTTCATTGCAAAGCGTTATCATAAGCTTATTGTGATTAAGTTTATCAACAGTCAAATTATCTCCTCCTCGCCATAGGCATAAAGCACCTATGAATATATTATGATTAATTCATAGGTTTTGCAAGTGATTATTTTTGGAAATATGTATGGTAAAATGTTCACAAAAACCTTGATTATTGCATCTAAAAATGGTAAAATTAAATAAATAGAAATGAAAGGATGTTGAACTATGCCACAATGGCTTAATGATGCAGTTTTTTATGAAATATATCCGCAGAGCTTCTATGACTCAAATGGTGACGGCATCGGTGATATCAACGGTATTATCGAAAAGCTTGATTATGTAAAGAGTCTTGGATGTAATGCAATCTGGCTTAACCCTGTATATGATTCACCTTTTATGGATGCAGGCTATGATGTTCGTGATTATAAGAAGGTTGCACCACGTTATGGTACAAATGAAGACCTCGTAAAGCTTTTTGAGGTTGCTCACGAAAAAGGTATCAAAATTTTGCTTGACCTCGTTCCGGGTCATACTTCAGACACAAACCTTTGGTTTTTAGAGTCGAAAAAGGCGGCTAAGAGTGAATACACAAATCGTTATATTTTTACAAAGAGCGTGTGGGATGCTCCTCCTCAGTACCGTATGATGTGCGGTATTTGTGAACGTGACGGCAACTATCTTGTCAACTATTTCAGCTCACAGCCTGCTTTGAACTACGGTTTCCACGATATTACTCACCCTGAGTGGCAGTTGCCTTGCGACCATCCTGACTGCCTTGCGACAGTTGAGGCTATCAAGGATATTATGCGTTTCTGGCTTGACAAGGGTGCAGACGGTTTCCGTGTTGATATGGCTGATTCGCTCGTTAAGAATGATGACGAAAAAGTAGCTACTGCAAAAATATGGAAGGGTATCCGTGAGATGCTTGACGCTGAGTATCCTGAGGCTGCTATGGTTGCCGAGTGGTGTCACCCTGAGCGTGCAATCGTAAACGGTGGCTTCCATATGGACTTCTACCTTGACCACTACGGAAACGGCTACAGCAGACTTTTCCGTTATGGTGATGATGAGGGCAACAAGGGTATTTTCAACCCTAACGGCAAGGGTGATATCAAGAACTTTACTGACGAGTATCTCCCTGCTTACGAGCTTTCTAAGGATAAGGGCTATATCAGCTTTATGACCAATAACCACGATATGCCTCGTATGACTCACTATTTTGATATGAATGCTGTAAAGCTTGCATATGCTATGATTTTCACAATGCCGGGTGTTCCTTTCCTTTACTATGGTGATGAAATCGGTATGAAGTATCAGGGCGACCTTGTGAGCAAAGAGGGCGGTTTCAGCCGTACAGGCTCACGTACTCCTATGCAGTGGTGCAGCGGCAAAAACCTCGGCTTCTCAACAAGCGATACTCCTTATCTTCCTGTTGACACAGACGAAAATGCTCCTACTGTTGAAAATCAGCAGAATGACCCTGACAGCGTTTATAAGATTGTAACTGATATGATTGCACTCCGTCATTCAAATGATGACCTCAAGGGCAACGGTGAGCTTGAATTTATTTTTGAAGCAGGCAAATTCCCGTTTGGTTACAAGAGAGGCAAGTTTGTAATGCTGTTCAATCCTCTTGGTGAGGCAGGCGAGATGAAGTACGACTTAGCAGGTGCAAAGCAGGTTTATGCAATCGGCAACACAACAGTTGATGGCGATACAGTAAAAATGGACGCACAGAGTTTTGCTATGTTTGAAATTTAATTTGCAACGTGACAGGCAGATAACATCTGCCTGTCATTTTTTTGCTATATATGTTGTTAAAATCCGCTTTGCGGCATCGGCGAGGGGGAGCTTGCCAACGTCACCGTTGCCGTTGCCATAATAAATAAAACTTATGTGTTTTCTTTGTTAAAATTCAATGTAATTTATCTTGTTTAAAATTTCTTAATTTTGTATAATTGTGTAGTAAATTTATTTAGGGGAGATGTAGCTATGAATATGAAAAAATTGTTTAACCTTTTAATTGTGGCTTTAACCTTAATCTCACTTACGGCGATTTCAAGTGTTAATGCCTTTGCGGCTACTACTGAAAAAAATCCCTCGGGTGCAAATGGAAAATACATTTGCGGCGATGTTAATCTTGACGGACAAATTACCGTTGAGGATGTAACTCTGATACAAATGCATATTGCCAAAATCATAACTTTTGATGATATTCAGATTCAACTTGCAAACTTCGACAGTGATGCAGTGGTCGGAATTTCTGATGTTACAATGCTCCAGATGTATATTGCCTACATTGTTACTTCTCCGCCGCTTAATTCTGAAGGATACAGGCTTGGCGAGCGTGTAGCAGTTGAAGGTGTTTTAAAGTGGGGCGGAGCTTTTAATGATGCAGTAATTGAAAAATGGAATCCTGCAACAGTAACCTTCAGCAAATGGTGTAATTACAGCAGTATGTTTAAATGGGAAGATGGCGTTATTGTTGACGAATGTGAAAAAGGTTTAATCAGAGCCTTTAAAGATGCCGACAAAAACATTGTATATGTACTTTCTGACAATAAAATCTATCTTAATCCCAATTGCAGTAATATGTTTGAATATGCTTCGGATTTGAAGAAGGTTAATTTTTACAACGCAGATGCAACTTATGTGACATCTATGAGTAAAATGTTTTATTTTTGTTATGACTTGACAAGCTTTTATACCAAAGGCATTGTTACACCTAATTTGCAGGATATGTCGTATATGTTCTATTATTGTGAAAGTTTAGAAAACATTAGCCTTCCGACCTTTGATACTGCAAACGTAACTACTATGCAGGGTATGTTTCAAAATTGTTCTGCTTTGAAAAATGTTGATTTGTCAAACTTTGATGCCTCAAGCCTTTTAGATGCGTCAAATATGTTTAATCTTTGCACAAGTCTTGTTACGCTTGATTTGTCTGGTTTTAAAACACCAAATTTAAAAAATACAAGCTATATGTTCGGACACGCTAAGTCTTTAAAAAATCTGGATATATCAGGTCTTGATACCTCAAATGTAACAGATATGCAGCGTATGTTCTTTTGGTGTCATAGCTTGAAGAGCCTTGATTTATCACACTTTAAAACTGAGAATGTAACAAATATGAGAGAGATGTTTTCTATTTGTGAAAGTCTTGAATCTTTAGATTTGTCAGGCTTCAATACAGCAAATGTTCAGAATATGTATGAGATGTTTTATGATTGTTGCTCTTTAACCTCTTTAGATGTATCCGGATTTGATACAAGCTCAGTTACTACTATGTATGGTATGTTTCAAAGTTGCAAACAGCTGAAAACTCTGGATTTATCTTCTTTCTACACACCAAGAGTTACAAATATGAGTAATATGTTCAGAGGAGCAGAAAATCTGGTATCAATTAAGCTTAATACATCTAAATTCAGAACACCTAATGTTACAGATATGAGTTCTATGTTTGAGTTTTGCAGCAACTTGAAAAATGTTGATTTATCAAAGCTGAACACCTCTAATGTTACAGATATGGGGTATATGTTTGCACATTGCAGCAGCTTGGAAAATCTTGATTTATCAAAGCTGAACACTTCTAAAGTTAAATATATGACTTGTATGTTTGAGTACTGCACGAGCTTGAAGAGACTTGATTTATCAAATCTGGACACTTCTAACGTAACACATATGAACTCAATGTTTGGAAAATGCACAAGCTTAACCGAACTTAATGTATCAGGCTTTGACGTTTCTGATGTAATTTATTTTTCAGAGATGTTCTATTGTTGCGAAAAGTTAGAGGTGATTGATGTTTCCGGCTGGAACACAGAAAGTGCTGTGAGTTTCGATTCTATGTTTCAAGAATGTTATGCTGTTAAAAAATTGGACTGTTCAAACTTCAATACCTCAAAGGTAACCAATATGAAAGCGATGTTTTTAAACTGTGAGTCTTTACAAAATGTTAATTTAACAAGCTTTGATACAAAAAATGTAACCGATATGTCCTGGATGTTCAAAGGTTGTGCAGACTTGACCAGATTAAATCTTTCTTCATTTGATACATCTAAGGTTACAACAATGAGAAGTATGTTCTATGATTGTTATGATTTACGTAAAATCTACGTTTCAGATAAATGGACAGTAAAAAATGTTACTGAGTCAACTGAAATGTTTCGTTCCTGCTTAAATCTTGTAGGCGGCAACGGTACCGCATATGATCAAAGTCGTAACGAAGCCAGCTATGCTTATATTGATACAGCGTCAAAAGCAGGTTATTTAACGGCTCTTTAATGTGCAGGAGCTGATGTGTCAGAATTGCACTGAGGTTTTTGTGGATATTATCCGCCTTACCCCTGCAACATTGTAATAAATATAATTTTTGATAAAAAAACACCCCAGATGTCAAAATTACGATATAATGTTTAACATTTGGGGTGTATTTCATTTTTGTATCAGTTTACGGAGATTTATTTGTTTAGCTTGGGATTATCTGTTCTCATTAAAATATAGTCAATAGAAACACCGAAATAATCAGCAATTGCAATCAAGGTATTATAATCAGCCTGATGTACTCCGCTTTCATAACGGCTTATTGTATTTTGGTTCATATTTAAGTCCATCGCCATTTTAAGTTGTGTAATACCTTTTTGTTCACGCAATTCCTTTATTCTTGTGTTAGCTTTCACGATAATCACCTTAAATACTTATTTTTCTTCCTCCATATTTTCAAGGGCATACTTACAGCATTGGAGAACGAGCAAATTAAAAGAAATGTTGTTTTTGGAAGCAGTTTCGTTAAGCTTTTCAAACAATGGTTCTGTAAAGCGTATTGTGCGTGGGATATTTGCACTTTTGAGTTCGTTTTCTACTTTAAACATATTCATCACCTATATTTTATTATGCTTATTTTTGGTTATATTTATATAACCACATTTGGTTGCATAAATTAAGAGGTTGTGATATACTGAAATAGGTGGTGTATATAATGAAATGCGAAAATTACTTTTGTATATATGAAGAAAACGGATTTTGCAGGCTCGACAGCGTAGAGCTTGATATTCAGGGACAATGTAAGGAATGTATTTATCTGAACATAGATGAAAACACTTTGAAAAAATTAAAAGAAAAAGAGAAAACAGAACAGTGAATATTCTGATAAAATTTTACCCCGAAACGATGCAAAAATCGTTTCGGGGTGTTTTGTGTTACTCAGAAATTCAGTTTTCTGTTTGCCAGTGTTTTTTAAGGATGTCATCTGTTTCGTCAGGATATTTTTCAAGGGCTTCTTCCCAAGTGATGTCTTTTTCTTTCGTAAATGTATCTATTTCTGAAATCAAGTTGCTTATGTCCGATACGTCTATTGTATAGCCGTCACTGCTGGTTATATTTTTGATAACATCAATTTCCTCCCAGTATTTTATTATGAATTTGTCTTCCGTTTTGCGTAGGGAGACAGCAATATCTACTGAATTAGCGGAGAAAATAATATCCTTAATTTCAGCCTCTGTTTTTAGTGTTTCGTATTTTTCTTCGCCCCAACATTCTGATACACCATCACCCTTTTTAAAAGTGTAGAACGGACCTTCGATTTTTCCTAGGGTTACATTTTCTTTGTCGATATAGGCATATTCATCATTATTGAACAATAATCTGAAATCGCAATCTTCATTTATGAAGTAGGAGAGGAGAGTGATTCTGTTATCAGTGTTTTTTACGTGTATATCAAGATTTTCCTTGTTTTTAGAAAATTCTAAATCTTGCGGTTTGATATTATCTGTGAAAACTATTGTGTTTATTCCTGTTGAGTCAAATATGATATCAGTTCCGTAGCTTGTGTCAAACAAGTAAACATCATCACCGCCACAGTCACGAATAGCATCCTTGCCTGCACCTGCAACATAAAGATCATCGCCTGCTGTGCCGTCAATTACATCATTACCTGCTTTGGCAAAGATAACACTACCTTTTTTTGTAACCGCTATGGAGTCGTCATTTTCTGTGCCGACACTGTCAATACAATGCTCTTCAAAAAGTTTTTCATATTTTTCGTCTTTTGCGGTGTAGTATTGGTAAACTCTGGCAAATACAGTCTTATACTTTGAAGCAAACCGTTTGCATAATTCTATAAAATCTGTTTCGCTCAGGTTGCCTTTCTCGAGAGCTGTGTCAATTTCAGAGAAAAGTTTGCGACATTCGTTATACTCATTTCCTTTTGCGTCTTCTGTTTCTCTGTAGTAAAGAATAAACTTAGTAAACTTGTCTTTAAGTAAATCATAGTAATACATATCCTTTACTGAGGTATAATTGTTTTCTAAATAAGCTAAATCTTCGATAGATAGTTGCAGGTTTTCTTTTCTCGGGTTGAAATCTTCGCCCGTAAAAGCCTGTACTACCGTATACTTTCTGACATCTGCATTTGAACCATTGTGATCAGCCTCAAGGATGGAAACACCACAAAAACGGAAAAGAATTTTGTCGATAAGTTCTTCTCTTTCTTCCAGAGATTCGCTTTCAACAAATTGTTTTACAAGAGTCGGCAAAACTCCGGTTTTATCCTCAAGCATTGCTTCTTGTAATGGTGGTACTGTTCCCATAGCCATTATGTCAGGAAGAGTTTTGATTTCTTCGTGAATAGCGTCAATTTCGCTTTGCAAAGTTTCATCTGTGTAGGAAAATTCGTTACCTGACATACTTTCCGCCATATAGTCAGTTTCGGTATAGGCCACATTTTCTGAAGGCTTGAACACATCAAAAGTATTAACACAAACAGCAACTACTGCTGCCGATAAAAGTATACCTGCCATCAAAAGTATTATTTTCAGCTTGTTCATAACTTTCCCCCTCTGAATTTGTATCTATGTATTTTACCATAAATACTGTATGTTGGAAATACTTTATGGATAAAAAACATCCCAAAGCTGAAATGTCGCTTTGGGATGTTAATGATTATTAAGGAATATGTATTTATCTGAGCAAATTGTATGAAACGTCAGCGTTGCTTTTTCCATGGTCGGGCTTTTTTGTCCCAGCCTTTTTCAATCCAATATTTTTTATCATTCTCGAAGAAGCCGCTTTTCTGTAACATTCGCATAACATTGAAAAATGCTTTTGTTTTGATATTAGGCTTTGCTTTGCCGAGATTTCTTTTGATTTTTTTCGCAACGGCAGTGGTTTTGCTGTCAATTTTATTTTTTACCTTGTCAGATACTCCGTCAAACGAGGTTGCATACACAGCCATTCCGATATTATAAGTTCTGGCAACGCCCCAGAAAAACATACTGTCAGCCATATCTTTGTTAGTGCTTTTTGTGCCTGAACCTGCGGCTGTGGAGATGCATACTGCCTGTTTTGAAAACATTTTTTCTTCGGGACGGTGAACCATCCATCTGTAGCCGTAGTGGTCAAGAAAAGCTTTCATTGAGCCTGTTGCGTGGTAAACATACACAGGGCTTGCAAATATAAGCACATCAGCCTCATCAATTGCCTGTGTGATAGGCTCAAGCTGTTTGTAGTGTGGACAGAGCTTTTCGGATTTGGTAAAGCAGTTTGTGCATCCGATGCAGAATTTGTTAAAATTCTTTGGAAGAAAAAACTCCTTAACCTCGCCGTCCAGCTTGTCATATAAAATTTTGGCTATATGATAGGTTGAGCCTTTGTGATTCTGACCGTGAATAACTGTGATTTTCATAAGAGTCCTCATATTGATTAATTATCTTTACATTTAAACAAAGAACATACCCAGTAGTAAATCGGGACAGTGAGAAATACAATCCAGCCGAATTGCCAGCCACCGCAGATTTTGAAATATCCGAAAAGGATATATATAATGGCTGTAAGCACAGGGAAAGCAAAATGACTTGGATTCTTTTGATATATAGCGTCAACTGTGGTGTAGTAAAGCGGAATTATAAGGAAGCAAATCCAACTTAAAGCCCAGCCGAAGCAAGCACCGCTGAAGCCCCAGCATAAAAAAGCGATTGCAGCAACAATGTATATCGGGAATTTGTGCCAGAATGTGTTGCCTGTGCAGTGGTGTTCAAAAGAGCTATCTCTTATTACGTTGCCGTTTTCGTCTGTATATACACGCTGTTTGCCGCCTTCGTTTACGAAAACACCCTTGCCGTCAATGTCAACCTTAGTGCCGTCTTTGTCGTGTACGTGAATACCGTCAAATCCAATGTGAACTCTGTCGCCGTTTTTAGCATCAATGTGAATACCGTTTTTAAAAGAAACCTTATCAACCTTTTCATATGTAACATCATCATCACCATTTACATTATGGTGTGAGTCAGCCTGAGTATCTTCGGCAATTTCCGCCTCGGCTTCCTTGTCGGCTTTCTCTCCTTTTAAAAGTTCGTCAAGAGATACACCGTAAATTTCAGAAAGAAGAATAAGGTTGTCTGTGTCGGGTGATGCTTCTGCACGCTCCCATTTGGATACAGCCTGACGGCTTACACCGATTTTTTCGGCAAGCTCCTCCTGACTGAGTTTATGTTTTTTTCTGTAACTTAATAAAATATTTGCTGTTTCAATGTTCATAAAATTTTCCCTCCGTCGCAAATTTTATGAGCTGATTATACGCTAAAAGTGATGTTATTCGCCATACATTTTAGTTTTCAAGGCCGCAACCAGCGGTTGCATAAACAATAAAACATAAATATATGGCGAATAAAACAATATATTAAATTATAATTCGAGACCGTTTGTTGTCTTCAAAAATTCGTAAAGCTTTGAGTAAATAACCTCAACACCGCCCTCGCTGTCGCTTTCAATGTTAAGAGGCATAATAGGGTCGTGTACTGAAAGTCTTAAAAGGAACCAGCCATCGCCGTTTTCTTTGTCAAATGAAACACGGATACCCTCACGGTTATCGTCGGCTACCTGCCAGCCCTCCTGAGCCTCAGCGTAAGCAGTGAGGTCAGCAATAATTTTCCCACCGCAAGCACGAAATTCAGGCTCTGTGATTTTGAAACGAACCTCTTTGCTTTCAACAGGCTCCTTAAGCTGAGCTGTAAGCTCGTCGAGGTCTTTGCCCTCCTTGCGGAGCTGTGCAGCTTTGATGATGATTTTTGTGCAGAGGTATGCACCGTCATCAAGGAAATAGTTTTCTCTCATAGCCGCATGGCCTGATGTTTCAATAGCAAGAGGACAGTTGATGCCCTGTGCGTTAAGCTCCAAAGCTTTGTCGATTACATTCTTATATCCTCTGCGGTAACGGTAATGTTTGCCGCCAAGTGTGGTTTCGATAAATTCTTTCAGACCTGATGATGTGATTGAGTCAGTTACAACTGTGCCGCCGTCGTTGCCCTCAAGAGCAATAGCTGCCGCAACAGCAACAAGACGGTTACGGTTAATCTCGTTGCCCTTGCTGTCAACAGCACCGCCACGGTCAACGTCTGTGTCGAAAATTACACCGAGGTCTGCTTCAGCTTCCTTTACAGCCTCGCAGATTGAAGCCATAGCAGTTGCATCTTCAGGGTTAGGAATATGGTTAGGGAACATTCCGTCAGGGTCAAGGTAGCGGCTGCCTGTTGTGTCTGCACCAAGCACTGCAAGCACCTTGTCAGCGTAGAATCCGCCAACACCGTTACCTGCATCAACTACTATCTTAAAGCCCTTGAGAGGGAGGTCGTAGTCCTCAGCGTTTACTTCTTTTTTGATTTTCTCGCAAAGACCCTTTGCGTAATCTGACATATAATCAACCTGTGTGATTGAGCCGTTTTCACTCTCGGCAGGAGAGTTACCGTCCTGAGCGTGCTGTAAGATAGCTTCGATATCCTTACCCTCAAGACCGCCCTGACGTGTGAAGAATTTAAGACCGTTGCGGTTGAATGGGTGGTGGCTGGCTGTAATCTGTAACGCACCATCACAGCCGAGGTCAACTGTTGTCATAAACATTGAAGGAGTAGAAGCAAGTGAGCAGTCGATAACTTCTGCACCGCTTCTTTTGAAACGCTCAGTAACTACCTTTGCTATTCTTGGACCTGAAATACGGCTGTCACGGCCTACGGAGATTTTAAGCTCGTTGCAAGGCTTTGAAACTTTTTCAGAAAGCCAGAGTACAAAGCCGTCAGCCATACTTGCAACAACTTCGTCTGTAAGGTTTACGCTCTGACCCTCTACGCCTTCGCTTGCAACACCTCTGATGTCGGTGCCGCTTTTGAATTGCTTATAAAACTTATCTAACATAATTTAACCATCCTTTTTTAGTTTTTATACTATTATAGTGTCTATTATACAGTATAAGATGGAAAATCTCAATATGAGGGAGAAATCAAGTTTGTAAAAAAAGGTGATTTTTTTATTTTCTTAAAAGAAACAAAATGTGCAGAGTGAACAAAGAGAAAATTTGCAGACTTGCGAAAAAAGAATTAATTTGTAATCTTGTTGTGCAAAGAATACAAAATAATGTGTTTTGAGTTGTTTGTTGTTTACATAAAATTGATTCAACTCACAAAAACCAAGATTGAAAACTGTTGACTTTTACGAAAACTTGAATATAATAATAAGTGTCAAGTCAATAGTCCGCTTGACATTCGACAGGTTAAACAGTCAATTACTCGAGTAAAAATTTAATTAAGTCGAAAACCTAATCATGATTTTGCCAAATGGTAAATGGCACACGATAAAAAAATATTTTATATTTTTCAAGGAGGAAATTATTATGACACCAATCCTTAGTTTGCACAACATTGATGTAGCTGAATTCCTCGCCGTGCTCGATACCTGCGAGGGCAACGTATTTCTCGTTACTAGCGAAGGCGACAGATTAAATCTCCGCAGTAAGCTCTGCCAGCTTGTTGGTCTTACAAGACTTATCGAAGGCGGCAAGATTGCTGAGGCAAGCATCATCTGTGACAACAAGAACGATGAAAGTAAGCTTTTCAGATTCAACTTCTACGGTGATACAGCAGACGCTAATGTTGGCTGATTTCACAGAGGTAATACATTATATAAACAGACATCCACGTTTCACGTTAATTTCAAAACTTCTAAATCCAGAGACAGCCGCATTATTGCGGCTGTTTTTGGTTTATGGGAGATGGTTTTTTCGGTCGGGCAGGAAAGGTTATTTTAATATGTTGCTGTCTGCCCGATTTGTAAGCGGTCACAGACCGCCGCATTATTGCGGCTGTTTTTGGGTTCTGTTGTTTTTTGTATACATATGGTTAAAATTTTTCTTTTCTATTGATTTTATCAAAATCTTGATATATACTAATTTTATATTTTTTAACGAAAGGATTGTTTACTATGGCTGAAAATAAAGATATTATGCTCGAAGAAGATATGAACGAGGGTGCAATCATCACTCTTACAGACGACGAGGGCAAAGAAGTTGAGTTTGAACTTCTGGACGTAATCGAATACAAGGGCGATGAATACATTGTTCTTATCGAAAATGACGAGAATGCTGACGAGGTTGTAATTTTCCAGATTCGCTCACTTGATGAAGAAACAGAAGAATATGTGAGCATTGAGGACGAAGAACTCCTCAACACTATTTTCGAGATTTTCAAAAAAAATTACGAGGGCGAAATTAATTTTGAATAATGAGGCAACGGAGTCGCTGCATCCAATTCGGGAAGATAGATTTATTAATGGGCAAACTTTAATGCCCGACCGAAAAAATACTATTTTTAGTTGTAACAATGATAAACAGGACTGCAAGTAATTGCGGTCCTGTTTTTACTTTTGGTTTTGCAGAAAAAATACTTTTAGTTCCTTTTTCTCTTGTTGACATTTTTGTATTACATATTTTGTTCCTTTAGACTTACCATCCCAAAAAGCAATGATTGTGTCACAGTATTTGATTATTTTATCATTTCTTTTTATTGGAGCAGCTTTGCCATAAAGTTTGTATTCGGGTAAAATTTCAGTTAATTTAAGATTGTTATTATTTGCATATATTTTTGCACAAGTATCTATGCCTTTTGCACCGCCAGAAACTATTTCAGTTATGTTTTCAGGCAAATAATCTTCCAAATTATTTACAGTAAGTGAACGAGACCCTATTACAGCAACTTTCATATTTTTATCCCTCTTTTGTCCTATGTGTAGGACGATATTCTTCTTTTTACAGTATACACTATTTTTGTCCTAAATCAAGACAAAGTGGTGAAAAAATGAAACGTATAACAGAAAACGAAAAGGCTAACATAATTGGTGAGAATATCAAGGCGGCAAGAATAAAAGCAGGGTTTAGTCAGCAGGCTTTATCCGATAAACTTGAGCTTATGGCTGTTTATGTGTGTCGTGGCTCAATATCACGTATTGAAAACGGAGAACGTGCGATAACTGATGTGGAAATAGATGCGATATCAAAGGTATTAAAAGTTTCGATTGATACGCTTTTTGGCAGAGAATAAAATGCTTACAAAATAAACATACGGAGGTGTCTGATTAATGGCATCTCCGTATGTTTTGCTTTTGGGAGTAATTTTGTTATAAACGGAGTAACAGCCGAGTTCTCAGGGGGAGAGAACTCGGCTGTTCGAGGGGTAAATAAGAAAAAAGTTGTGTAGTTATCTGTTTAAGAGTCGCTTTTTGTACTGTGCAGGGGTAAAGTTATATACCTTTTTGCACTGTGTGATGAATGATTTTACATTTGCAAAACCATTTTCGAGAGCTGCCGCAGATACTGTTGAATTTTTTGTCAGCATATCCTGTAATGCATTTTCGAGTCTGAGATTTGCAAGATAGTCTGAAAAACTCACCTGTATTACATTCTTAAAGTATTTTGAGAAGTAAGATGGTGATAAATTTACAACACTTGAAATTTCGGTCAGCGGAATTTCACGTTTATAATTTTCATTTATATAGGCTATTGCTGTTTTTGCATAAGAGAAGTCTCTGCGGGGTACGATAACAGTGTTGGCGTTACGTTTGAAGTATGTGCAATGCTTTAAGAGTGTGTAGTAAATGTTGTTTACCAGCGAAATCTGCATAAGAGATGCATATTCATCATTTTCGTGGTCGATTGCAGAAAGCTGTTTTAATGTCTCGATGATTTCATGACGATACTTTTCTTTATCTGTAAAGTCAAAAATGATGCTGTCGATTGCCCGGCAGAACATTCTCATATATTCAAATGAAAGCTGGAGACATACGAGCTTTACTGAAGTGTCATTCAGCGGACGTACCAGATGCACATCTTCACTGTTGAAGAGAATAAAGTCGCCTTCGGTTACCATTTCTTTTTCACCGTTGTGCGGACATTCTGCTGTGCCTTCCACAACATAAATCAACTCCGGCTCTCTGTGCCAATGTAACTCGGTTTTGTGTGTGTCTGCAGAAAGATTAAGGTACATTATTTTTGCGGGAATGTTTTTGTCATAATTTATTATTTCATATTTATAGTTCAAATTTCGTTCCCCCAGATTATGTTGTTGCAAAATTTGTGAAAGTGTAGTATTATGTCTATATTATAATTTGTTTTTTGTTATAAAAATATAGATAAATGTTTCAACATTATGTATCAAAGTTGCATTGAGGTGTTTTTATGAAAGAATCAGTCGAAAAAGCAAGGAGATATAATCTAGGCGAAAGAGCTATAATAAAAGGAAAACATTTGCCAGGTGAACGATTTTCACAAGAGAATACAACCTCGAAAATATATATACTTTTCTATGTGGTTGAGGGAAGAGGTCTGCTGAGATATAACGGAAAAGAGTATGAGTTATCACAGGAAGATAGTTTTATGGTTTTTCCTGAGTGTGATTATGCTCTTGAGTGCGACTATTTTTCGCCATGGGAGCTGAGATATATTGAATTTCACGGTTTTGATATTTCATGGATTTTATCGCTTACTGCGTTTTCTGTAACGACACCTGTTGCTCCCAAAATTTCCGGACTTGCTCCACTGTATAATATCCCTTTTGGCGATATGACTTCGGATTTTCAGAGTATCAGAACTCACGCTATGCTATATTATCTCTTTTCTTATTATATAGAGCATTTTCCGTATGCGTTGAAGCTTAGCAACAACTATGTTGAGGCGGCACGTGATTACATACTTGCTAATTATGTTGAGCCTGACTGTACACCCAAGGCTGTTTGTGAGTTTGTAAAGCTTGACCGTACTTATTTATATAAACTTTTTAAAAAGGAAACAGGTTTTTCGGTGGGCGAGTATATAATAAGGTATAGAGTCGAGAGAGCAAGTATGATGCTTAAAAGGTCAGAGATGTCGATTAAGAATATTGCGATTGCGGTAGGCTTTATGGATCAGTTGTATTTTTCTAAAATTTTCAAGAAATATATGCATATGTCGCCAACTGCTTACAGAAAAACCGCAGATAAGATTTAAATGGAATTTAACTATTATTCCAAAATATGTATTGACAAATTGGTATAAACTGCTATAATAATCAGTAAAGATTATCGTTTATGGAGGGGATTCCTTGGATAAGAATGCTATGAATAATATAGCCTGCGGACTATTTGTGCTTACTGCCGCTGATGGCGATAAGCAGAATGGTTGCATTATTAATACTGTTATGCAGGTTACGGACACTCCGCTGAGAATTTCGGTTGCTGTAAACAAAGGCAACTTTACTACCTCTATAATAGAAAAGACTAAGAGGTTTAATGTAAGTGTAATAGATGAAAGTGCTGAGTTTTCGCTGTTTGAGCGTTTCGGTTTTGCAAGCGGCAGAGACACTGACAAGTTTGAGGGCTTTTCCGAAGTTGAAAAGGCTGAAAACGGTATCTATTATATAAAGAAAGAAACCAACGCTTATATTTCAGCCGAGGTTATTGATGCTGTAGATGTCGGCACTCATATTATGTTTGTTGCAGAGGTTACTCAGGCGGAGATTCTCAGTGATATTCCAAGTGCCACATACTCTTATTATCACAAGAATATTAAGCCTAAAGTTAAGGTTGAAAAGGGCGGAAAGAAAAAGTTTGTCTGCAAAATATGCGGATATGTTTACGAGGGCGATTATCTGCCTGATGACTTTATCTGTCCTCTTTGCAAGCATCCTGCGTCTGATTTTGAAGAAGTAAAATAGCCGTTTTTGCTATATAAATTGCGGTTTTTCACGGGTTTGAAAATGTATTTTTATACGTTTATTTACGTGTAAAATCTCTGCATTTTTATTGTTGCTTTTTCAGTATATATAATAGAAAAGAAATTTTCAAAAAAATCAGTTAAAAATATGTAAAAATAAAGGAGAATTAACTATGCAGTTAAAAGGTTCAAAAACAGAAAAAAATCTCGAGGCAGCTTTTGCAGGCGAGTCAATGGCACGTAACAAATATTCTTACTACGCTTCAAAAGCTAAGAAGGACGGCTATGTTCAGATAGCTGCAATTTTTGAGGAAACAGCTGCTAACGAGAAGGAGCATGCTAAGCTTTGGTTTAAGCTTCTCCACGATGGTATTGCAGGTACAGAGATTAACCTCTCCGATGCCGCTGACGGCGAAAACTACGAGTGGACAGATATGTATCCTACTTTTGCAAAGGAAGCAAGAGAAGAAGGCTTTGACCATATTGCTGACCTCTTTGAGAAGGTTGCAGAGGTTGAGAAGGAGCATGAGGAAAGATATAAGAAGCTTCTTGCTAACGTAAAGGGCGGTCTTGTATTCTCAAAGGATGAAGAAGTAATCTGGCAGTGCAACAACTGCGGTCACATCTGCATCGGTAAGAAGGCTCCTGAGGTTTGCCCGGTTTGTGCTCACCCACAGGCTTATTTCCAGGTTAAGGCTGAAAACTATTAATCACTATATTTAAGAATAAGGCAGTGTCGCAGATTTCCTCTTTTTTTGCGGCATTGCCTGTTTATATGTTATATCAAACGTAACACCCTGCACGGTTTTATCTGTGCAGGGTGTTTTTGCTTTGCAAGTGTTACCGCTTGCGGAGCGTATTGAACCTCAATCAATCAACATACATTATTAATCCGATTAATTGCGGGTTGGTAAAGTTTACTGCTAAATTAACATTTTTGCTTTGATTTGAGCGAATTTATGCTGATTGTTACTATAATTTCGGGTGATATATGGTGGTCAGAGGCTGTGTATATGAGGTCTGATTTTGCAAAAAATGCAGTGTTTATCGGGGGTTTTGGCTGGTTGTAATTGCTCTGCTTTTGCTATGGTTTGTGTTGTAATATTGTTGTAACTGTTGTCATATAATTATTACAAAGAAGTAATAAAATGGTTGCTAAAAAGTAAATTTTCAATTTCTTGCAAATTGCCCACAAAAATGCAGGGTTTTAATGCAAAAAACGAATTTTAATTATGCGAATTAAGAAAAAACAGCGGTTTCTATGTGCAATATATACAAAAAGTGATATGCAAGATTAGTTGACATATTCAATTCGAGCGTTTATAATACCCAATCGTGCCGAGGGTGTTCAAAAAACATCCTGCAAATTTGGGTTGCGGCACTGAAGGTTATATGAATTTCACTAAAGAAAACGACTTTCACTACGTGCAAAGCCGTTCGACAAAAAGAAAGGAAGACACCTTATATGAAGACGAAATTAATGCAGAACAATGTTATACGATGGTCAGTAGCAATTACACTTACACTTGCACTCCTTGCAGCATCATTTGTCAACGCATTTGCGAATGCTTCAAACGTAGCGGCTAGTGTTAT
This sequence comes from Ruminococcus sp., assembly GCA_036309445.1. GTDB lineage: Bacteria > Bacillota > Clostridia > Oscillospirales > Acutalibacteraceae > Ruminococcoides. Next base: position 52,492 of record JAXJTT010000018.1, read on the forward strand.
GGCGGCTACAGCAGATGAGGCATTTGCTTCTGAGGTTCCTACAATCGCAAACACAACTCAGGTTGTACTTAACAATAACGAAGGTTTTGAAGTAAAGATTGACAACAACGGCAAGATGCACAGCATCAATGTTACAAAGGGTACTGTAGGAGATATTCTCAACAGTATGAACATTGAGGTTTCAAAGTCACAGAGAGTTGTTCCGTCAGAAAACACAGTAATTTCTGCAGAAACAGTAATTTATATTTTTGAGGCTGTTACAGTTGAGCTTACAACAAACGGCGTTGCAAAGAATGTCAGAGTTCCACAGACAACAGTTGAGGACGCTATTGAGATTATCGGCTTTGATGTTGACGAAGACGACATTCTCAGCGTAGACAGAGATGCTGCTGTTGAGGAAGGTATGAAGATTACTCTCAAGCAGGTTGAATACAGAGAAGAGACAACTACAGAAGCTATCGGCTTTGGCACAATCAACGAAGAGTCTGACGATATGGACTATGGTGACACAAAGGTTACTCGTGAGGGTGTCAAGGGCGAAAAGGAAGTTACAAGACTCAACCGTTATGTTGACGGCAAGTGTGAGTCAGGCGAGGTTCTCAACGAGAAAGTTATCAAGGAAGCTGTTGATGAAATCGTTGTAACAGGTACAAAGAGACCAACTCTCAATGTTGGCGGCGGTGCACCTGTTTCTTACAGCTATGTTGTAACAGGTTCAGGTACAGCATATACATCAGAGTATGGTGCCCTTACGGCTACAGGTGTGCCTGCATATCAGGGCGGTGTTGCTGTAAACCCTTATGTTATTCCTTACGGCTCAAAGCTTTACATTGAGTCAGTAGACGGCAGCTATGTTTACGGCTATGCTACAGCTGTTGATACAGGCGGTGCTCTTATGGACGGTTCAGCTGTAGTTGACCTCTATTATTATACATACGACGAGTGTATCCAGTTTGGCAGACGTGACGTTAATGTATATGTTCTTTCATAATTGATTTATTTAAGGCAGAAGGCTATAAAAATAGCTTTCTGCCTCTTTTTATTGATTATAATTGCATAAACGAAAAAAGAATGTTGACATATGTGGTATGATAATACATAATATTGATTTTTACGGGAGGACGAATTAATATGTCAGACGTAATTAGAATTTTTGTTGAAAAACGAGATGGCTTCAATGTTCTTGCTAAGGAAACACTTTGGGACATCCGCCACAATCTCGGTATGAAAAATGTTACAGATCTCCGTTATATCGTGCGTTACGATATCGAGGGTCTTACAAAAGAAGAGTACGACAAGGCTAAGGGCATTGTTCTTTCTGAGCCTAACGCAGATGTTATCTATGAGGAGACTATGCCTGTAGAAGACGGCTGGAAGGTTTTTGCTATGGAGTATCTCCCAGGTCAGTATGACCAGCGTGGTGACTCTGCTGAGCAGTGTGTTCAGCTCCTTACTCAGGGCGAAAGATGCAAGGTGCTTACTGCAAGAGTTATTGCTGTAACAGGCGATATTTCTGACGAAGACCTTAAGAGAATTCAGGATTACCTCATCAACCCTGTTGAGAGCCGTCTTGCTTCTCTTGAAAAGCCTGCAACACTTGACCTCGTTACTCCTGTTCCTGAAGATGTAAAGAGAGTTGAGGGCTTTATCACATTTACTGATGAAGAAATGGAGAATTATTATTCTTCAATGGGCTTTGCTATGACTTTGTCAGACCTCAAGTTCTGTCGTGACTATTTCCGTGACACAGAGAACCGTGACCCAAGCGTTACTGAGCTTAGAGTTATCGACACATACTGGTCAGACCACTGCCGTCACACAACCTTCCTCACAAAGCTTGAGAAAATTGAGGTTGAAAAGGCTGCTCTCGGTTCTGTAATCGAGGACGCTTTAAACGAGTATTATGCAACTCGTGAAGAGGTTTACGGCAAGGATACAACAAGAATCGTATCTCTTATGGATATGGCTCTTATGGGTATGAAATCACTCAAGAAAAAGGGTATGATTCCTGACCTCGATGAGAGTGATGAAATCAACGCTTGCTCTATCGAAGTACCTGTTACTATCGATGGTGTAACAGAGAAGTGGCTCGTTCAGTTCAAGAACGAAACTCACAACCACCCGACAGAAATCGAGCCTTTCGGCGGTGCGGCTACTTGCCTCGGCGGTGCTATCCGTGATCCGCTTTCAGGTCGTTCATATGTATATCAGGCTATGCGTGTAACAGGTTCAGGCGATCCTACAATTCCTTTCAAGGATACAATGCACGGCAAGCTTCCTTCAAGACAGATTACAACAGGTGCAGCTGCAGGCTACAGCTCATACGGTAACCAGATTGGTCTTGCTACAGGTCAGGTTACTGAGCTTTACGATCAGGGCTATGTTGCTAAGAGAATGGAAATCGGTGCAGTTATCGGTGCTTCTCCAAAGGAAAACGTAGTTCGTGAAGTTCCTATGCCTGAGGACGTTATAGTTCTCCTCGGCGGCAGGACAGGTCGTGATGGCTGCGGCGGTGCTACAGGTTCTTCTAAGGCTCACACAGAAAGCTCTATCGAAACTTGCGGTGCTGAGGTTCAGAAGGGTAATCCGCCAACTGAGCGTAAGATTCAGCGTCTTTTCCGCAATCCTGCTGTTTCAAAGCTTATCAAGAGATGTAACGACTTCGGTGCAGGCGGCGTTTGCGTAGCAATCGGTGAGCTTGCTGATGGTCTTTGCGTTGACCTTGACAAGGTTACAAAGAAATACGACGGTCTCGACGGCACAGAGCTTGCTATCTCTGAGAGTCAGGAGAGAATGGCTGTTGTTTTAGATAAAAACGATGTTGAAAAATTTATTGCAGAGGCTGAGAAGGAGAACCTCGAGGCTACTGCTGTTGCTGTGGTTACAGAAAGCCCACGTCTTACAATGGACTGGAGAGGCGACAGAATCGTAGACCTCAGCAGAGAATTCCTCAACACAAACGGTGTTACTCAGGTTTCAACTGCTTATATCACAGCTCCTAAGGCTGAGGAGTGCTACCGCAACGCTTGTCCTGCGGCTATCAAGGATATGCCTGCTGACAAGGCTCTTGCAGAAAACCTTGCAAGACTTGAGGTTTGCTCTCAGATTGGTCTTTCAGAGCGTTTTGACGCATCAATCGGTGCGGCTACTGTAATTATGCCATTCGGCGGTAAGAACCAGCTTACTCCTCAGGAAGCTATGGCTGCTAAGATTCCGCTTGAAAAGGGCGAGACAGACGATGCTACAGCAATGAGCTTCGGTTTCATTCCGGGTCACTCACGCTGGAGCCCATTCCACGGCTCTGCTTATGCTGTTGTTGAGTCACTCTCAAAGCTTCTTGCTATCGGTGCAAACCCACTTACAGCACGTCTTACATTCCAGGAATACTTTGAAAGACTTAAGGACGTTCCACAGCGTTGGGGTAAGCCTGCTGCGGCTTTACTCGGTGCTATGCAGGCACAGCTCAAGCTTGGCTTGCCATCAATCGGCGGTAAGGATAGTATGTCAGGTACATTCGAGACAATCGACGTACCACCTACACTTGTAAGCTTTGCTGTTGCTATGACAAAGGCTTCCAAGACTGTTTCTGCTGAATTCAAGAACGTTGGTTCAAAGGTTATCTATGTTCCTGTTCCTGAAAACAAGGCTACTCTTATGCCTGAGTGGGATAAGCTTATTGCTATGTATAAAGCTGTATTCAGCCTCTTTGAGCAGGGCAAGGTACTTTCTGCTTCTGTTGTAAAAGAAGGCGGTGCGGCTGCAAGCGTTTGTAAGGCTTGCTTTGGTAACGGCTACGGCTTTACATTCACAAACACACTTACAAATGACGAGCTTTTCGCTCCTCTCTCAGGTTCACTTGTTCTTGAGCTTGCTGAGGGTGCAGAGCTTGATTCAGATATTACAAATTACGACCTCGGTACTGTTACAGATGACGGTAAGGTTACAGTAAACGGCACAGCTGTTGATGTTGAAATGCTCCTTGAGAAGTGGACAGCTCCACTCGAAAAGGTATTCGCAACTAAGGCTGACTGCCCAGAGATTACTGTTGATGCACCTCTCTTTACTGAGAGAAGCACAAAGGCTCCTGCTATCAAGGTAGCTAAGCCTACAGTATTTATTCCTGTATTCCCAGGCACAAACTGCGAGGTTGACACTGCAAGAGCATTTGAAAAAGCAGGTGCTAACGTTGAAATGCTCATCGTTAAGAACCTTACATCTGCTCACATTGAAGAAACAATCGACGCTATGGAGAAAATCATCAACAATGCACAGATGATTATGCTTCCGGGTGGTTTCTCAGGCGGTGACGAGCCGGACGGTTCAGGTAAGTTTATTGCTACAACTTTCCGTAACCCAAGAATTGCAAATGCTGTAAACGAGCTCTTAAAGAACCGTGACGGTCTTATGCTCGGTATCTGTAACGGCTTCCAGGCTCTTATCAAGTTAGGTCTTGTGCCTTATGGTGAAATCAGAGAGCTTAAGCCAACTGATCCGACTCTCACATTCAACACAATCGGCAGACATATTTCACATATGGCTTACACAAGAGTTACTTCTGTTAAGTCACCTTGGTTTGCAGGTGTGAACGCAGGCGATGTATTTGCTGTTCCTGTATCACACGGCGAAGGCAGATTTATGGCTGACGAAGAAACAGTGAAGCTCCTTGCCGCAAATGGTCAGATTGCTACTCAGTACGTTGACCTCAGCGGTAAGCCAAGCGACAACATCGCTTACAACCTTAACGGTTCAATCTGTGCTATTGAGGGTATTACTTCACCTGACGGCAGAGTATTGGGTAAGATGGGTCACAGCGAAAGAAAGGGTAACGACCTCTACAAGAACGTACCATTCGCTAAGGATCAGCTTATCTTCGAAAGCGGCGTTAAATACTTCAAATAATTATATATTTTAACTACAACAGCCCCGACCAATTATGGTCGGGGCTGACTGTTTGATATTCTGAGATTTATTTATTCGATTTTTTAGACAAAACTTCGGTTAAGAGCTTCCGTATTATGTAATATTTTGCTCTGACCAAAAATAAGGTTAAGTAAAAATATACATAAGTTTTAACCGCTTTATTTAGAATATGAATGGAGCTGACAAACTTTGCAGTCGCTTATTGACAATAAAAGTACAATTTTATATAATTGTACTCAAGCAATAAAGATTGCTAATTATTTTAAATTTAAGAGGGGTAAATAATCATGGCATTTTGCAAAAATTGCGGTAACAATCTTCCTGAGGGTGCAACTTTCTGTTCACAGTGCGGCACAGCTACAACTGACACACAGGCTCAGGCTCAGACAGCTCAGACACAGGATACAACAAAGGCTAACGGTCTTTTCGATATGCCAGATTCAACAGCTGAGTTTGATTCAGCAGATATCCAGTCAAATAAGGTAATGGCTATTCTTTCATACATCTGCCTTCTCGTTCTTGTTCCTTTATTTGCGGCTAAGGATTCAAAGTACGCTAGATTCCACGCTACACAGGGCTTTAACATCGCTCTTATCGAGGTTGCTGCTTGGATTCTTCAGGCAATCATCGGTGCAATCATCGGCGGTCTTGCTTACAGTGCATTCGGTCTTGCAGTAACACTTTCAGGTTTCTTCAGCCTCGTATTCTCACTCATCAACATCGCTTGCGGTATCCTTTCTATCATCGGTATCGTTAATGCTGTTCAGGGTACAGCTAAGAAGCTTCCTGTTATCGGTCAGTTTGACATTCTTAGCAAAATCTTCAAGTAATCAGAATTTGCTACATAGTTTTTAATACAAGAGATTCATCCCTATTCGCAAAAGAATAGGGATGATTTTTATAAAATTTTTCAATTTATCGGAAAGGATTATTATGTTCTTTTGTCCAAAATGCGGTGCACGTATTATGGATGGTGCCAGATTTTGCTTTAATTGCGGAGCTCCAATAGATGCTTCTAATCAAAAAACAATAAATTTTTTTAAGAAAATAAGAAAAGCTCTCGACAACTCAGATGTAACTCACCAATTTGCTAAAGATGATATTGAGCGAAATAAAGACAAAGCTGTTGTTTCTTATGCGTCTTTTATAGCAATTTTCCCTGCAACTACATCTGCGGAAGACTCACCTTTCGTAAGATTTCACGCTAATCAGGGGTTATGGCTAGCAATTTCTGAGATTCTGCTTTTGGTTTTAATAGTAGGCGAGAAATTCTTGTTTGATTATCTTTTACAATCGGGTTATCCTAACTTGTTGTTGCTATTATTAATAATGATACGAAGGATTCTATATTCAATCAGCTCGATTCAATTTATCGTATCACTCATTGGTATATGCAATATGAGTTCAGGTAAGGCTTACAGGCTTCCTTTTTTAAGTAAATTTGACATTCTGGGCAAATTTTATAAGTAATGTGAATTTGTGGTATTGTTTTATCGTAGGAAGATATATTTTGTCAGGGCAGATTTTTTATTTGCCGTATTTGATATAACATTATGTTTATTTTTAGCAGAGGTGAACAGTGATGTATTGCAGAAATTGCGGTACGAAATTGCCCGAAGAGGCAAGATTCTGCTCGGAGTGCGGTACAGTGGTTCTGGTGGATGGTAAGCCTATACACGAAAGTGCTGTGCATAGTTTCGGCAGAAAAAAGGGGCTTAACGTGACAAGTAATTTTGACCCCAGAGACATCGAGAAAAACAAAGGTAAATCATATCTTTGTTATATATCAGTCTTTGCTTTGATACCTGCCTTTTCGCAAGCGGAGGACTCAAAGTTTATAAGATTTCATGCCAATCAGGGGTTGGTGCTTGCGATAGTAGAGCTTACTTGTCTGATTCTTGCGGTAATAGGCAAGCTGCTTACTGATGCATTTATCGATACTGTTTATTTTGCGTTCGTTGCACCGCCTGTTTTGCTCTTGTTCTGTATAAATAACTTTATCCTTTTTTTCGCTTTCTTTTTCTCTATCTACGGAATAGTTCAGCTCAGGTCAGGAAAAGCCTATAAAATCCCGTTATTAGGAGATTGGAATATTCTGGGCAAGTTTTATAAATAAGTTTAATCTTATAAAGTCTCCCTTTCTGCGGCTTGTTGTTGCAGAAAGGGAGTTTTTTATAAGGGTGTTTTTTTGTTATACGAAACTAACAAAAACATAACGTATTTATTGGATAGTGTGCAAGAATGGCTATATCATAAATGTATACCAAAAATACAAACCTTACATTTTACATATAGCAGAAGATGTAATATAATAATACCAGACAAGAGAGATAAACAATCTCAATCCAATAACTAAACAAAAGGAGTTTTTACAAATGGAAATTTCAATGATGATGGAATTATTAGAGGCTTTTACAATCTTATGCTTTGGTCTTTCATGGCCGCTTTCAATTTATAAATCATACACTTCACGTACAGCCAAGGGCAAGAGCCTTTTCTTTGAGATTTTCCTTCTGTTGGGCTACGCTTTTGGTATTACACGTAAAATTATTCAGATTTCAGCAATGGGCGAAGACGGCTTCATTTTCTTCCTGAGCTTCTTCTTCTACATTTTGAACTTTATTGAAATCTCAATTGACGTTGCTCTCTACTTCCGTAATGTTAAGCTTGATAAGGAAAGACTCGAACAGAAAAAACTCGTTCCTGTTCACGCTTAAGCTGTTAATAGAACAATCCCTTTCCGAGCCTTGCTCAGGGGCGAGGCTCGGAAGTTATACATAGATTTTCCTCCTTAATAAATGCCTTTTTACTTTTTAATAATTTTTATATTTCCCCTTTTTACAAAGACAACGCACTGATATATGATGAGCGTTGTCTTTTTGTTTGTATGAAATTGAATATAATAAAAGCGGTGGTTGTTTTGTGTCCCGACCCCCGAAAGTTAGACCTAAAAATCTAACTTTTGGAGGTCGGTATTTTTATGGCAAAATATAGTTATGAATTCAAGAAAAAAGTAGTAATGGATTACATAAACGGAAAAGGAGGATATAAATATTTATGTAAAAAATATGGAATACCAAGTCATAAAACTTTAGAAACATGGGTATTAGCATATCGCGGTTATGGAAATGAAGGGTTAATGAGATCAAGAGAAAAGAAAAATTATTCTTTTGAATTTAAGTTATCTGTGGTAGAATTGTACTTAACAACAGAGGTATCGTATCAGGAACTTGCACTTAGTGTTGGAATTAACAATCCTGCTATTCTTTCACACTGGGTAAATGACTACCGAACAATCGGACCTGATGCGTTGCGCCCAAAAAGAAAAGGACGAAAACCGAAAGTGAAAAAACCTGAGAAAATAACACCTATTACAGAAAAAGAAAAAGCTACCTCAGAATACCTGAAACAGCTTGAAGAAGAAAATCTTAAATTAAGAATAGAGAATGCCTATTTAAAAGAATTGAGGAGACTGCGTTTGGCGGAACAAAAACCACCGAAAGAAAAGCAAGAATAATACACAGTCTCCGAGGATTATTCAAACTAAAAGACATTCTTGCAGTAACAGGATTTCCAAAATCTACATATATGTACTGGCAAAACAGATTTGATCGTAAAAATCCTGATGAAGCCTTAGAGAAGGAAATACTTGAAATACGAAAAGAACACAAAGACTATGGTTATCGAAGAATTTGGGGCAGTTCGATTTGTAAAACAAAAATCGAGTGCTCAAAAACGGATTTCGTTATGAACACTCGACTTGCCAACGGGTTATGGAAAAAAATGTCATAGTGAAAAATCCGTTTGGACTTGAACCTATGTGGATTTTATATTGTTCTGACAATTACCTCTACTTTAGTGATAACATCACGAAGTCTGTCACCGCTGACAATATATTCAAGAATCTCATCAGCAGTATCGCCCCACATTTCATCACTTGGGGAATATTCTGTGTGATTTTTCAAAATTTGGTTGACCACACCTTGAATCATAATAATATAATGATCATTTGAAAAAGAATTTTTTACGGTGCTTTACACTCCGACATGGTCGGTTTACGGTTATTTTATTGTATGACAAATCACTTTTGAAGAAAGAGTGATTTGTTGGTGATTAAAGATTTTTTGCAAGCTCGCCAAGGATTCTGATGCCTTTTTCAAGCTGTTCGTCTGTTGGTGTTGAGAAATTGATTCTGAAACCGTTGCAGCTTTCGCTTTCGTCAACAAGGAATGCATTTCCGGGTACTACGCAAACTTTGTTAAGTACGGCAGTTTTACAGAACTCCGGCATATCAACATGCTCAGGTAAAGTACACCAGATGAAAAGACCACCGTCAATTTTCTGATACTTAATGTTAGGAGCACAGTATTTGTCAAGTAAATCCATACAGTATTGTGCTTTCTTTCTGTAGATGGTTCTTAATTTTTCAAGATGCTCATTGAAATCATACTTTGTAAGAAATTCATAACAAAGCATCTGTGACCATACATTTGTATGCACGTCGCTTGCCTGCTTGCAAACAGTCATTTTCTGAATAATCTGAGCAGGAGCAATTACATAAGCAACACGGATACCGGGAGCTACTACCTTACTGAAAGAGCCTGCATAGAGTACAATGCCGTCAGTATCTAAAGTTTTGATAGCAGGAATAAATTCACCGCTGTAACGTAAATCACCGTAAGGGTTGTCCTCAAGAATAAGCACGCCGTATTTTTTTGCAAGTTCATATACTTTCTTACGTTTCTCAAGACTCATAGTGATGCCTGATGGATTCTGGAAGTTAGGGATTGTGTATATGAGTTTTACATTTTCGTTTTCCTGCAAAGCTTTTTCGAGCTTTTCAATATTCATACCGTCGCTGTCAACATCAACGCCAACGAGCTTTGCGTTGTATGAACGGAAGGTGTTGAGAGAGCCGATAAAGCTTGGTGCTTCTGTAATGATAACGTCGCCTTCGTTGATGAAAGACTTTGTTGCAAAGTCCATAATCTGCTGAGCACCTGTTGTGATGAGAATATCGTCTGTTTCAGTGCCTACGTTGTAGTTTTCTTTCATAAAGCCTTTGAGAAATTCTCTGAGCTTCGGATAACCCTCAGTAACGCTGTACTGTAAGAGGCTGATTGGATTTTCCTTGAAAAGTCTTGCAGAAATTTCTTCAAGTTCTTTTACAGGGAAAGCATCAGGAGAAGGGTTGCCTGCAGAAAGTGATACTACTGTAGGGTCAGCCGCATATTTGAAAATTTCACGGATAGCACTTGGCTTTAAGTTGTTGGTTCTGTTTGAAAAAATATACTCCATTGTTATCATCCTTTTCTATGTTGTTGACTATAATTTTACCACATATATGCATTAGTTGCAAGTTTCGTGTACGGATATTATCAAGGGATTTACTATAAAAATTAAACGCCGATTTTCGTCGGCGTTTAAAAATATTAACCTAAAGAATCGTTCTTTGTTGTTACTACCTGTTCGTCGTAACACGCAAATTTAGCTTTTATATTTCTTGGAAGAGTTTTCTTAGTAAAGAGGCTTACAATCGGAACAAGAATAAGACTTCCCATTATAGCAAAAACACCTGAGTGCAGGGAGTTTCTGAAAACAATCTCAAGGAAAGTACCCTCAACGCTGAAAAGTCCCACACCGATAAGAAGCTGCACAATTTCAAGACCTGTGCCCCAGATAAAACTTGCAACAACACCTGCCTGTGTTGTTTTCTTCCAGTACAAACCATAGAGGAATGGTGCAAAGAATGAACCTGCAAGAGCACCCCATGAAACACCCATCATCTGTGCTATAAACACTGAGTCGCTCCAGATAGTGTCTTTGAGGATAGCGATTACGGCTGAAACAACGATAAAGAACACGATGAAAATTCTCATAATCAAAACAGTCTTTTTATCGTCAATTTTCTTTTTTCTTGAAATTCTTGGCTTGATAACATCAAGAGTAAGTGTAGATGATGATGTAAGTACAAGGGAAGAAAGTGTAGACATAGAAGCTGAAAGCACCAGAACAATTGTAAGTCCGATAACGACAGGTGCAAGCTCTGAAAGCATTGTAGGAACGATTTTGTCAAACAGTACAGCTCCGTTTTCAGAAAGATAGCCTGCGGCTTCAAGCTTGTCTGCATAAAGTCTGCCAAAACCGCCGAGGAAGTAACATCCGCCTGCAACAACAATGGCAAATATAGTTGAAATAAGAGTTCCTTTTTTGATTGAGTCTTCGTTTTTGATTGCGTAGAATTTGCCGATCATCTGAGGAAGTCCCCATGTACCCAGAGATGTGAGCATAACTACAAAGAAAAGAGCAAGCGGGTCAGGTCCGAGCATAGTTGTGTATTCTGTGCCTGCTTTAACTCCCAGAGTTTCAACAGCCTTCATCAATCCTCCGTTCTGATTTAATACGGAAGCAATTACGGTAATGATGCCTACAAGCATTATAATACCCTGAATAAAGTCGTTGATTGAGGCAGCCATATATCCGCCAAAGATAACGTAAAGACCTGTGAGAACAGCCATGCCTACAACAATCACCCAGTAAGGTATGGCAAATACGTTGTTGAAAAGTGAAGAAAGACCGTTGTAGAGAGAAGCTGTGTACGGAATAAGAAAAACAAATACGATTAAAGATGCAATAATTTTGAGAGCTGTTGAGTCGTATCGTTTTTCAAAGAAATTAGGCATAGTGCTTGAATCAAGATGTTGTGTCATAACACGTGTTCTTCGTCCTAAAACTATCCAGGCAAGCAAAGAACCGATAAAAGCGTTTCCCAGTCCGATCCATGTGGAAGCCAGACCGAAGTTCCAGCCAAACTGACCTGCGTAGCCTACAAAGATAACTGCTGAAAAATAAGATGTACCAAAAGAAAATGCGGTTACCCAAGGACCAACGGAACGACCGCCAAGTACAAAGGAATTTACATTTGTTGCGTGTTTTCGGCAACTTACACCAACACCTATCATAAGCGCAAAAAAGCATATCAGCATAGGGATAGTGACCGCTACGGTAGTAGGGTTTATCTGAGCCATTGTCTGCATAAAAAAACCAACTTTCTTTGTTGCTAAAAAATAAATAGAATTTTGTAATAAACACTTTAACACTTTAAAGCGAATTTGTCAATATTTATTTGTAATTTTTTTGAGTTTTTTTATTTCATTCTAAAAATTTTTATGTAATGTTGACTTTGATGCTTTGAAGTGGTAAAATATTCTTAATTTTGACAAAGAGGTTTATAATATGACTATTGTTCATTTATTGGAGCGTAATGCCAAAGAATTTCCTCAGGAAACGGCATTGGTGGAAATCAATCCCGAACAGCCTGAAACACGACGACTGACATGGAATGAGTATGAGCTTGTTGAGCCTACTCATAAAGTGCCGCATTATCGCCGTGAAATTACCTGGGAGGTTTTTGACGAAAAAGCTAACCGTTGTGCCAATATGCTCAAGCAAAACGGTATAGGCAAAGGCAAAAAGGTTGCAATATTGCTTATGAACAGCCTTATGTGGCTCCCTATTTATTTTGGTATTCTGAAAACAGGTGCTGTTGCAGTGCCTCTTAATTTCAGATATTCTCCCGATGAAATTGATTATTGTCTTGAGCTTGCTCAGGCAGATGTGCTTATTTTCGGCTCTGAATTTATCGGCAGAGTAGAAACTATTGCAAACAAGGTTTCAAAGAGATGCTCACTTATTTACTACGGAAGCGATTGTCCTGCTTTTGCAGACGATTACCGTGATCTGGTTTCAGAACATTCAGGTCATTTCCCTGCGTGTGAGCTTGAAGAAGCTGATGATGCCGCTATTTATTTTTCATCAGGAACAACAGGTTTTCCAAAAGCTATTTTACATAATCACGAAAGTCTTATCCACTCTTGCAGAGTTGAGCAGAATCACCACAGTCAGACAAAAGATGACTGCTTCCTGTGTATTCCTCCGCTTTACCACACAGGTGCAAAAATGCACTGGTTTGGCAGTCTGCTGACAGGCTCAAAGGCGGTTATCCTCAAGGGTACACACGCTAAAACAATTCTCGAAGCCGCAAGCTCAGAGAAATGTACTATCGTATGGCTCTTAGTGCCGTGGGCACAGGATATTCTCAATGCACTCGACAGAGGCGATGTCAAGCTTGAGGATTATGACCTTTCAGGGTGGAGACTGATGCACATTGGTGCTCAGCCTGTTCCGCAAAGTCTTATCAAGCGTTGGCTTGAGTATTTCCCAAGTCACCAGTATGATACAAACTACGGCTTGTCTGAGTCAATCGGTCCTGGTGCGGTGCATCTTGGTGTAGAAAACGTGCGTAAGGTTGGTGCAATCGGTGTTCCGGGCTACGGCTGGCAGGTTAAGATTGTTGATCCTGACGGTGTTACGGTTGAACAGGGCGATGTCGGTGAGCTTTGCCTTAAGGGTCCCGGTGTAATGACTTGTTACTACCGTGACGAGGAAGCAACAAAGAATACCTTAAAGGACGGCTGGTTGTTTACAGGCGATATGGCTATGCAGGACGAAGAAGGCTTTATCTATCTTGTTGACCGTAAGAAAGATGTTATCATCACAGGTGGCGAAAACCTTTATCCCGTACAAATTGAAAACTTCCTTGCGGCTCACAGCAAAGTCAAAGATGTTGCGGTTATCGGTTTACCTGATGCACGTCTTGGCGAAATTGCAACTGCTATCATTGAACTTAAGCAGGATATGACCTGCACAGAAGAAGAAATCAACGACTTCTGTCTTGAGTTGCCTCGTTATAAAAGACCTCGTCGCATAATTTTTGCAGACGTGCCTCGTAATCCTACAGGTAAAATCGAAAAACCAAAGCTCAGAAAAATTTACGGTGCAGAGGGTCTTGTGGATTCACAGAACAAATCTTAATACATTGAAATATATATTGATAAATTCATAAGTTGAAAGGGTTTTAGATATGAAAAAACTTTTGATTGGTAACCAGGCTGTTGCCTGCGGTTTACATGATGGTGGTCTGGGTGTAGTTTCAAGTTATCCGGGTACACCATCTACAGAAATTACAGAATTTTTGTCAGGTTATGACGATATTCACAGCGAGTGGGCACCTAATGAAAAGGTTGCCTGCGAGGTAGCTTACGGTGCATCTCTGGCAGGTGCACGTTCAGCGTGTGCTATGAAGCACGTTGGTCTTAACGTTGCCGCTGACCCACTCTTTACATTATCTTATACAGGTGTTACAGGCGGTATGGTTATTTGTGTAGCTGATGACCCTGCTATGCATTCTTCACAGAACGAGCAGGATTCACGTCACTATGCTATTGCCTCAAAAGTACCTATGCTTGAGCCTGCTGATTCACAGGAAGCATACGATTTTGCAAAGTCTGCTTTTGAGCTTTCTGAAAAATACGATACTCCTGTATTGCTCAGAATGTGCACAAGAATTGCTCACAGCCAGTCTGTGGTTGAGTTTTCTGAAAAGGTACAGCAGGAGCTTAAAGAATATGAGAAACAGCCTCAGAAATATATTATGATGCCGGGCAACGCTATGAGACGTCACCCAATCGTTGAAGAAAGAACAGCTAAGCTTACTGAGCTTGCTGAGGATTGTATGTATAATAAGGTTGAGTACAACAGCGACGAAATCGGTATCATCACATCAGGCTGCTCATATCTTTACGTTAAAGAGGTAATGGGCGATAAGGCAAGTATCCTCAAAATCGGTATGCCTAACCCACTTCCTGTAAAGTTAATCAAAGACTTTGCTTCAAAGGTAAAGAAGCTTTATGTTATTGAAGAGCTTGATCCAATCATCGAAAACCACGTTAAGGCTTTAGGTATAGAAGTTGTCGGCAAGGAAATGTTCTCTATTCTCGGAGAGTTTTCACAGAATACAATTGCAACAGCATTTGGTATGAATGATAAGGTTGGCGTAAGTGCTGACTCTGTAATTCCGATGCGTCCTCCTATGATGTGTGCAGGTTGCCCGCACAGAGGTATGTTCTATACACTTTCAAAAAATAAAATCACAGTACACGGTGATATCGGCTGTTACACATTGGGTGCAGTTGCTCCGCTTAATGCACTTGACTCAACTCTTTGTATGGGTGCATCTATTTCAGGCTTACACGGATTCAATGCCGCAAGAGGTGCAGATGCAGAGAAAAAGTCAGTTGCCGTAATCGGTGACTCAACATTTATGCACTCAGGTATGACAGGTCTTGTAAATGTTGCTTATAACGCTACAAACTCAACTGTTATTATTCTTGATAACTCTATCACAGGTATGACAGGTCATCAGCAGAATCCTACAACAGGCTACAACATCAAGGGTGACCCTGCGGCTAAGGTTAATCTTGAAGAGCTTTGTAAGGCTCTCGGTATCAACAGAGTAAGAGTTGTTGACCCATACGACCTGAAGGCTTGCGAAACAGCAGTTAAGGAAGAGCTTGCAGTTGAAGAGCCATCAGTAATCATTTCACGTCGTCCTTGCGTATTGTTAAAGTCTGTAAAGGCAC
>JAXJTT010000019.1:0-7454 GCA_036309445.1 Ruminococcus sp.
ATACAATGGCTACAAGGCTTACGGCGAAGATGGTTGCCAGATGACAGACGTTGCCGCTAACGCTGTATACGATGAAATCCAGAGCATTGTTATGTTTACTGGTGTTAAGCTCACTTCTCTTGAAGAAGCTATCAACAGCGGTATGGTTGAATACGTTGATGACAGCGTATATACAGAATACCTTGAGTGTGTAAAAACTCGTCAGGTAGCTAAGGACATCTGCAAAGATGCTGACTTAAGCGTTGTTTACACTCCACTTAACGGTACAGGTAACAAGCTTGTTAGACGTGTACTTTCAGAAATCGGTGTAGCAAACGTTACTATCGTTAAAGAGCAGGAAATGCCTGACGGTAACTTTACTACTTGCCCATACCCTAACCCTGAAATCAAGGAAGCTTTACAGAAGGGTCTTGACCTTTGCGAAAAGGAACAGCCTGACCTTCTTCTCGCTACTGACCCTGATGCTGACCGTGTAGGTATTGCTGTCAGAGATTATGACGGCAGCTATCGTCTTATTACAGGTAACGAAAACGGCATTATGCTTACTGATTACATTCTTTCTTCAAGAAAGGCTAACGGTACACTTCCTGAGAAGCCTGTTGTTGTAAAGACTGTTGTTTCTACAAAGCTTATCGACAAACTTTGTGCTAAGTATGACTGTGAGCTTAAGAATGTGCTTACAGGCTTTAAATATATCGGTGAGGTTATTCTCAACCTTGAAAGGAATGACGAAGAAGACCGCTATGTATTCGGCTTTGAAGAAAGCTACGGTTATCTTGCCGGTACTTATGTAAGAGATAAGGACGCAGTTGTTGCTTCTATGTTGGTTTGTGAAATGGCTGCATTCTTCAAAAAACAGGGCAAGTCACTTGCTCAGGTAATTGACGGTCTTTACGAAGAATACGGTTACTATCTCAACCGCACTGTATCTTTCGAGTTTGAGGGTGCAGCAGGTATGAAGAAGATGAACGAGATTATGTCTGGTATCCGTCAGACTCTTCCTGAAGAAATCGAAGGCAGAAAAGTTGTTAAGATCAGCGACTACCTCTTACAGTATGAGAATGATTTTGTAAAGAATACAAAGACAATAATTGACCTTCCACAGTCAAATGTACTTGCTTTTAACCTTGAGGGTGATGATGCTGTTATTATCCGCCCAAGCGGTACAGAGCCAAAGATTAAGCTTTATATCACAGCAGTAGGCAAAAACTATGAGACAGCAGAAGAAATCTGCAATAATCTCATTGAGTCTTCAAAAGCTCTTCTCGGTATTGAATAATTTTATAATAAAAAAGCTCGGAGCAATCCGAGCTTTTTGTATTTGTATTTAAGTTTAGTCAATGGGTATAAGAACCGGTTTTCTTTTTTCAAAAATTGTATAGTGGGTAAAGCCGCATTTTTTTGCGAGCTCTATTCCCTTTTCTATTCCCTGACCGAGTGCTTCACAAGAGTGGGCGTCACTGCCGATTGTTATATATTTTCCGCCTAATTCTTTAAATCTTTTAATCTGATATTCGTCAGGAAGTGTGCAGCCTATGGCTTTTGCATAGCCCGAAGTGTTGATTTCAAGGGCTTTTTCTGATGAAATCAAGGTTTTGTAGATGTCGTCAATAACACTCTGATAAGGTGTTAAATCTGGGTATGTGCCTGTTTTTTCTACGATATATCTGAGTGGATAAGTAAGATGAGCCAGACTGTCAAAATTTTCCCATAGAGCTGTTTCTGCAAGTTCGTTAAAATATAATTTCAAAACCTCGGTGATATCACCTTTTGTGAAATCAATATAATAAAAGTCATCTTTACATCTGAGATTATGTAAAGAAGCAAGAATAAAGTCGAAATCAGCATATTCATATATTCTGTTTGTAAGACTTGGATTATGTGTCGGCTCACCGATTTCGACACCGCAGAGAACTTTTAATTTTTGTCGATATTTTTCTTTTGCGGCAGTAATATCCGAAACTGATTTTGGTATTCTGACAGTGAAATCTCCGAACTCTGTATTGGCAGAAGTATCAAGCAACGGTGCTTCACAATGGTCTGTGATTGCAATAGCATATAAGCCCTTTTCAACAGCATTCTTGCACATACTGTCTACACTGTTTATTGCATCAAAAGAGTTGTCTGAATGAGTGTGTAAATCGCATATTTTCATAGTTGTAATCCCCCTGAAAAAAATAATAGCACATTTACGAAATTTATGCAAGTTTTGACTTTACTTTATCGTGTTTTGAATATATAATATAGGTGAGTGTTTACAATTTTAAACGCTGAACAAAAATTGCAGGATTGATATATATTTCTTGCAAAATGGAGGTCTCTTATGAAGGCGATAATAACAGTTATAGGTAAAGATACCGTAGGAATCCTTGCAAAAGTTTCTCAGGCTTGTGCAACAGACAATGCAAACATCATTGAAGTAACGCAGAGCGTTCTGCAGGATATGTTTGCTATGGTTATGCTTGTTGAGTTTTCTGATTCAAAAATTAATTTTGAAAAACTCAGAAGTGATCTTGAAAAGGTTGGAGAAGAAACTGCAACTAAGATACACGTAATGCATGAGGATATTTTTAACAGCATGCATAAAATATAATCACACTGTCACATTACGATAATATTGAAAGGATTTCAATTGATATGCTCGAAACAAAAGATATACTTGAAACCATAAATATGATTGACAATGAAAACCTTGATGTAAGAACTATTACTATGGGTATTTCGCTTCTCGATTGTATTGACGAAGATATTGACAAGGCTTGCACAAAAGTTTATGACAAAATCTGTCGTTCAGCTAAAGATCTCGTTAAAACAGGTGAAGACATTCAGAGAGAGTACGGTATTCCGATTATCAACAAAAGAATTTCCGTTACTCCAATCGGTATGATTGCCGCACCTTGTCAGAGCAAAAAGGTTGTAAAATTTGCGTATGCTCTTGATAAAGCCGCAAAGACTCTTGGTGTAAACTTTATCGGTGGTTATTCAGCTCTTGTTCAGAAGGGCTTTGCCAGCGGTGACTATGCACTTATTGAAAGTATCCCCGAGGCACTTGCAAATACTGACTTTGTATGTTCATCTGTAAATATCGGCTCAACAAAAGCCGGTATCAATATGGACGCTGTCAAAATGATGGGTAAGGTAGTTGTGGATACTGCAAAGGCTACTGCTGACCGTGACTGCATTGGTGCAGCTAAGCTCGTTGTTTTCTGTAATGCTCCTGAGGATAACCCGTTTATGGCGGGTGCTTTCCACGGTGTCGGTGAGTCTGATACAGTTATCAATGTAGGTGTATCGGGTCCGGGTGTTGTAAGAGCAGCACTTGCAAAAGGCGGTGCAGGCAAAGACATTACTCAGATTGCTGATATGGTTAAGAAAACAGCGTTCAAGATTACAAGAATGGGTCAGCTCGTAGCTCAGGAAGCAAGCAAACGTCTTTGTGTTCCTTTCGGCATCGTTGACCTCTCCCTC
Organism: Ruminococcus sp.; assembly: GCA_036309445.1. Lineage (GTDB taxonomy): Bacteria > Bacillota > Clostridia > Oscillospirales > Acutalibacteraceae > Ruminococcoides. Next base: position 3,469 of record JAXJTT010000019.1, read on the forward strand.
GCCCCTACTCCTGCAGTTGGCGACAGCGTTGCTCATATTCTTGAAGAAATGGGTCTTGAGGTTTGCGGTTGTCACGGTACAACAGCGGCTCTTGCTCTGCTTAACGATGCAGTTAAGAAGGGTGGCGTAATGGCTTCTTCACACGTTGGAGGTCTCAGTGGTGCTTTTATCCCTGTTTCAGAAGATGCAGGTATGATTTATGCCGCTGAAAACGGTTATCTTGATATTACAAAGCTTGAAGCCATGACAGCAGTTTGCTCAGTTGGTCTTGATATGATTGTTGTGCCGGGTGATACTACTGCGGAGGTTATTTCTGCAATTATTGCTGACGAGGCGGCAATCGGTATGGTTAATACAAAAACTACTGCTGTTAGACTTATCCCTGCTATCGGTAAATCTGCAGGCGATGAGCTTAATTTCGGCGGACTCTTAGGCAAGGGTCCGGTAATGCCTCTGAGAAAGGGTTCTCCTGAAGTATTTATTAACCGTGGCGGACGAATCCCTGCTCCGCTTCAGGCTCTTAAAAACTAAAACATACACGGAGGTGTTTTTGTGGAAGATATGCTCAGAAAGATAGTTGAGGCTGACGAAGCTGCCAAAGCCGTTGATGAAAAAAATCGTGCGGAAAGAGTGGCTTTTGAAAAAGAAATTGAAGCCAAAGCTAATGAGATTTACAATTCCTATATGACAAAGGCTTATGAAGAGGTTGAAAAAAACAATCTCTGCGAAGAAAGCAAAGCAAAAAAGTTGTTTGAGGAAACCAGGCAAAAGCAGAAATCAGCTTCCGTAAAATTAAAGGCTGATTTTGAGGCAAATTGCGAAAAATGGTCTGATGAGATTGTAAAGCGTACTATCGGATAATTTTATATATTTTCTTTTCGGAGGTGTTTCAATAAATGTCTGACACTTCTTTTGCGGTTCTTACAAAAGCAAGAGCAAAATTCGGAAAACGCCTGACAGACAAGGATTATACCAATCTTTTAGCCTGCAACAGCGTTACTGAAATTATGACCTATCTTAAGTCATATACACACTATTCAACCATTCTCAGAGATGTAAACGAAAGAGATGTTCACAGAGGAAGACTTGAAGTGCTGCTGAAACAGCAGACTTTCAATGATTTTGACTCTCTTTGCAGATATGATTCAAGCATCAGTTCTGGATTTTCGGGTTATATAGTGAATAAGACAGAGATAGAACAGATTATCAGATTTTTGACTTTATTAAATTCTGATTCAACAGAAAAATTTATTTTCCAGTTCCCTGCCTTTTTTTCGAAACACACTTTAATTGACATACCAAGGCTTGCACTTGCCAGAAACTATCATGAATTTCTGGCTGTTCTGAAAAATACGGAGTATTACCATATTCTTTCAAAATTCAAGCCTGACAGCTTAGGCAGACTTCCTGTTTCGGATATAGAAAACAAGCTGCTTTCATATATTCTGAAAAAGTTTGAAACGGTTGTCAACAAGAAAACCAAAGGCAGTGAAAAAGAAGAATTGACTGAATTATTCTCTACTATCAATGACTTTAATAATTTTACGAGAATACTCAGACTCAAAAAATATTATGATCTTTCTGCCGAAGATATAAGAGATAATCTTATTACAACTTTCTCAAAGCTCAATGAGAAAACCATTGAGAAAATGTGCGAGGCTGAATCTTCAAGTGAAATATTCTCTATTATGGAGTCTACATGTGAGGGTAAAATTATTGAAAAAATTGGTTATGTGTACGCAAGTGACATAAGTCCGAGAGTAAAATATAAGCTTGCACGTAAAAATTTAAGATTTTCAAATCATCCTTCTGTTGTAATGATTTCATATGTATTCTTTGCTGAAATTGAGCTTATGAACATTATTACACTTATTGAAGGTAAAAGATATAAACTTGGCAGTAAAAAAATACAGTCTATGCTTATCCTTTGATATGCAGGATATTTATAAGAGGTGATTAAATTTGGCTGTATCAAGTATGCACGCTGTGAACATTGTCGGTTTTATTGAAGATATCGATGAAGTTATCACAACACTTGGCGAATCAGGTGTGTTTCATCCTGATGATGTTTCCGTTTTTTATAACGATACCAAAGGCTTTACGCATTTGCAGACAAAAAACATCTATTCAGAGCATCTGACAAATCTTAAAGCGGCTTTAAGTCCTACAAAACGTCAGTACAAGTATGTTGATGTAAGTAATTTCAGACCGACTTATGACGAAATAATTAAGTTTACGGAAGAAATTTCTTCTGTTATTGATGACCTGACTGACGACAGAGATTTTGCTGATGACCAGTTACAGGAAGCTAAGCAGAATCTTGCAGATACCAAGCATTTTCTTGGTCTGGATATTGAGATTGAAAAATTACTTTCACTCAAATATTTAAAAGCTACATTCGGCAGATTACCTAAAGAAAGCTATGAAAAGCTTCAGAGTCACAAAGGAAATGACTCGAGTCTTGCGTTCTTTATCTGTACAGAAGACAAAAACTGTTATTGGGGTGTTTATCTTTCACCGACAGAAAAAAGTGAAGAAACCGATAAATTCTTTTCACGACTCTTTTTTGAAAAGTGCGATATTATCGGTGTAAATTCAACCCCTGTCAGACATATTGAGAAGCTTACGGCTCTTATACCGATGCTCGAAGAAAAGAAAGCTGAAGCTGAGAAAAAGCTTAATGATTTTCTTGATGAAAACAGCGAAAAGATTTCAAAATATCTTTCTAAGCTTGAGGAGTTGTCTTTATATTCCACAATCAGAGCAAGAGCTTTGCAGTATAACAACAGCTTTATTATCGTAGGTTGGGTGCCTACGGAAAATGTAAAAGAAATTGAGAGCAAGCTGTCTGAATTGAAAAGCGTAAGCGTTGAGCTTTCAGATGCTAAAAATGAAATCAGAAAGTCACCGCCTGTAAAGCTTAAAAACTGCTTCCTTGCACGTCCTTTTGAGTATTATACTTCAATGTACGGTATGGCGAAGTATAATGAAATCGACCCGTCACTCTTTGTTGCAATCACATACATTATTATTTTCGGTATTATGTTTGGTGATGTCGGACAGGGTATCTGTCTTACAATAGTAGGTGCATTGATGTGGAAGCTCAAGAAAATGCCTATCGGCAAAATCCTTGCTCCTTGCGGTGTTTCATCTACTTTCTTTGGTTTTGTGTTCGGCAGTGTGTTCGGTTTTGAGCATCTGCTTGACCCGATGTATGAAGCTTTATTCGGTCTTGAAGAAAAGCCGATTGAGGTTATGAGTCCTGAAATGGCAACCAATATTATTCTTGTTGCTATCGGAATAGGTGTATTCCTGCTGATACTTGCAATGTGTCTGAATGTTTACACTTCTATCAGGCAGAAAAACTACGGAAAAGCTTTGTTCAGCACAAGTGGTGTTGCGGGTATAATTTTCTATTCCTCACTTGTTTTTGGTCTTGTAGGACAGCTTTTCCTCGGAATGAATATTCTTACTCTTCCCTATATTCTCGGTCTTGTGGTGTTACCGTTTATCTTCATCTTCTTTGCAGAGCCGCTTACGGGTCTTGTAAACAAAGAGGAAGACTGGAAGCCTGAAAGCTGGGGCGGATATATAGTTGAAAATATTTTTGAGTCTATCGAGGTACTTTTAAGCTATGTAACCAACACAATGAGCTTCTTGCGTGTGGGTGCATTCGTTCTTGTTCACGCAGGTATGATGATGGTTGTATTTGTTCTTGCAGAAACAGCAGGCGGATTTTTCTACTGGCCAATCATCGTAATCGGTAACGGTATTGTTATGGCACTTGAAGCACTGCTTGTTGCAATTCAGGTACTCAGACTTGAATATTACGAGCTATTCAGCCGTTTCTTCACAGGCGAAGGCAGAGCGTATGAGCCTGTTAAACTTAAAACAGAATAAATTTTATTTTAATTATTTTCGGAGGTATTCGTTATGAGTATTTTTAATGTTGTATTATTAGCATTCCCTGTTCTCTTCCTTATTGG